>CABVBR010000062.1 GCA_902496645.1 uncultured Collinsella sp. | reverse complement strand
GGTACTCGACATGTACTGCGTCAAGCCGCTCGACGCCGAGGCCGTGATCGAGGCCGCCGGTGCCACGCGCGCCGTCGTGACCGTCGAGGAGCACAGCCCGTTTGGTGGCCTGGGTTCCATGGTCGCGCAGGTTGTGGGCGAGCACTGCCCGCGTCCGGTCAAGTGCCTCTCCCTGCCCGATGCGCCGGTCATCACCGGCACGAGCCCCGAGGTCTTCGCGCACTACGGTCTCACGGGTGCCGGAATTGCCAAGACCGTCAAGGACTTCCTGCCCGCAGAGTAATTGGAATGTGACAAAGGGACCGTCCCTTTGTCACATTCATTTTGAAAGGGGTGGCCATGGGCCGCTACATCATCGGAATCGATCAGTCCACGCAGGGCACTAAGGCGCTGCTGGTGGACGAGGGCGGCCATCTGATTCATCGTGCCGACCGCTCGCATCGCCAGATCGTCAACGAGGCCGGCTGGGTGAGCCATGATCCGGCCGAGATCGCGGCCAACGTCCTGGCCGTAGCGCGTGCCGTGGTGGAGGAGACCGGGGTCAATCCGGCCGATGTCGCCGGCATCGGCATTTCCAACCAGCGCGAGACCACCGTTGCCTGGAGGCGCACGACGGGCGAGCCGCTGTGCGACGCCGTGGTGTGGCAGTGCGCCCGCGCCCGCGAGCTGTGCGACGAGTTTGCCGCACGCGAGGGCGTGGCCGAGCTGGTGCGCGATACGACGGGCCTGGTGCTCTCGCCCTACTATCCGGCGGGCAAGATGGCTTGGATTCTCGCAAACGTTCCGGCGGCTGCCGAGGCCGCTGCGGCGGGCGAGCTGTGCCTGGGCACCATCGATGCTTGGGTGGTCTGGACGCTCACGGGCGGCACCGAGTTCCGCTGCGACTGGTCCAACGCCAGCCGCACGCAGCTCTTCGACCTGCGCCGCGGCTGCTGGAGCGAGCCGGTGTGCCAAGCCTTTGGCATCGATCCGGCCTGCCTGCCGCAGGTGACCGATTCCGACGGCCTGTTCGGCACAACGGACCTGGGCGGCTTTTTGCCGGCGCCCGTGCCCGTGCATGGCGTGCTGGGCGATAGCCACGCCGCCCTGTTTGCGCAAGGCTGCCACAGTCGCGGCATGGCCAAGGCAACGTATGGCACCGGTAGTTCGGTCATGATGAACGTCGGCGACGAGTTTGTCGCCAGCTCGCACGGGCTTTCGAGCTCGCTCGCGTGGCGTATGGACGGCGTGACCGAGTACGTGCTCGAGGGCAACGTGAGCTACGCCGGCGCCGTCAAAACCTGGTTGCGCGACGACCTGGAGCTCATCGACAACCCTGAGGAAGTCACCGACCTGTGCTATGCCGCCAACCCGGCGAGCCGCGTCTACTTTGTGCCGGCGTTTACCGGTCTGGGCGCGCCGCACTGGGCGAGTGACGCCGAGGGCTGCGTCTTTGGCATGACGCGCACCACCGGCCGGGCGGAGTTCGTGAAGGCCGCCGACGAGTCGATTGCCTATCAGATCTTCGACGTGATCGATGCGATGGTCGAGGATTCGGGCGCGGCACTGGCCGAGCTTCGTGTTGACGGCGGTCCCACGCGCGATGCGTACCTGATGCAGTTTGAGAGCGACCTGGTGGGTTCGCCCATCCGCATCGCGAGCAACGACGAGATGAGCGGTCTGGGCGCGGCCTGGGCCTGCGGCATTGCGCTCGGCATGTACGCGCGCGACGTGGTCGACGTCTACGGTGCCCGCGGCATCGTGGAGCCGTCGATGCCGGCCGACGAGCGAGCCAAAAAGATCGCCGGCTGGCGCCATGCCGTACAATCTACGATTGCGTATACCGCCTAGCATGATTTTTCTGGGACGGGGATTAAAAACTCATTGGTCCCCGTCCCGGGTAGCTAATTTGGGACGGGGCTTTTTTGACTGGTATGATTGGTGCGATCATTTCAACCAGCTAAAAGAGCCCCGTCCCAAATTGACTATCGAGAGGATCTGCCATGGAGCGCATTGCGAGCTTTTCTGTCGATCATCTGCTGCTTGAGCCCGGCGTGTACGTGAGCCGCATCGACCGCGACCCGGCGACCGGTACCGCCGTCACCACCTTTGACCTGCGCCTGACCACACCCAACAAAGAGCCGGTCATGAACACCGCCGAGTGCCATACCATCGAGCACCTGGGCGCGACGTTTCTGCGCAATCACGCCGAGTGGTCGAGCCGCATCGTCTACTTTGGTCCCATGGGCTGCCGCACGGGCTTTTACCTGGTCGTGTTTGGCGAGGTGACGAGCGAGGAGATCCTGCCGCTCGTGCGCGAATTGTTCGAGTTTGTTGCCAGTTTTGAGGGCGAGGTCCCCGGCGCGGCGCCCGAGGAGTGCGGCAACTACCTGGATCAGAACCTTCCCATGGCCAACTGGCTCGCGCGCCGATATCTCGACCGCGACCTGGCCGATATCGACGAGACGCACCTGTACTATCAGCAGGCATAGGGCTGCTCGTAGGATCAACGATTGCAATGGAGCGCCTCCGCACTTTGCGAGGGCGCTTTTTCGTGCCGAGCGTTCAAAATCGCTCGTGTTTGTTCTAGAATGTTCGTATAGTCACAATTATGAACAGGAGTAAACATGCATATCTACTCTGTCACCGACCCCGAGTTCAAGTCCTACGGTCACGTGTGGGACGACGTGCCCTCCAGCCTGACCACGCCGCTTGTCGAGGCGCTTTCCGCCACACCCATTCCCGAGGGCAGCAAGTACGTGGCCTCCGCGCCCGAGCTCGAGCAAGTCGAAGGTGCCTACACATTCGGTCTGCTCATGTACGGCGGCCGTCCCTTCCAGCTGGGCTGGTGCAACGGCCACAACACGAAGCTCAACTGCCTGGAGTATCACCGCGCAAGCGAGTTCAACCTGGGCGCCCGCGACTTTATCCTGCTGCTGGCCAAGCGCGAGCAGATCGTCGACGGCAAGCTCGACACCGCGCAGGTCAAGGCATTCCGCGCGCCGGCCGGCACGCTCGTTGAGGTCTACGCCACGACGCTCCACTACACGCCGTGCATGGTCGACGACGGCGGCTTCCAGGTGATGGTTGCGCTGCCCGCCGGCACCAACGGCCCGCGTCCCGAGGCCGCAGCCGACATGCCCGCCGCCGGTGACAGCTACTGCTACTGGAAGGCCGACAAGTGGGTCCTCTGCCACGCCGATAGTCCCAAGGCAGCTGAGGGCGGCTACGTAGGCCTCACCGGCAAGAACCTCGACATCACCGTGGACTAGAGTCTTCTGTCTCAATCTGTAACATCTAGCAGGCTAAATCGCCTCTACCTGTTACAGATTTAGACAAATCGCAGGGGGCGACCGAAAAATCTCGATCTGTAACACCAAGCCCGGTCTTGCCGGCCTAACTGTTACAGATCGAGACAAACAGGCCCAGACCACCACGAAGGGGACAGGCACCTTTGTGGTGGTTTTTTCTACAGCTGACTTCGCAGGTAGTCGGCCATATAGGGAACGGCGAAGCGCACATAGCCGCGGCGTGCCTGTTCGATAACGCCGGCGTCGATGAGGCGTCGGCGATATTTTTGCGCATAGTCAGGCGTGACCGACATGCGCTCGGCAACATCAGAGATGCGCGACGCGCCGTCTTCGTCGTCTGCCATTGCGGCGAGAAACGCAACGTCTTGGTCCGACAGTGCGGCGAGAGTCGTCTCGCACACATCGTTTTCGAAATCTACTTTTGACGCCTCGATGGCTCCGTCGACCTGCTCTTGCGTTACGCGCTCTCCTGCCTGGCAACGATTGGCGATGTTGTAGCCGATGAGCTGCAACATGTAGGGTGAACCCTGGGTTGCGCGAGCGGCATCCAGCCGAAGATCGCTTGGGATATCAAGGCCGAGCTCTTCGAAAGCTCGCTGATAGTAGGTATCGACATCTCCGACTGAAAGCGGTTCGAGTGTGACTTTGCGCGCGCGGTTAAGAAACGTCAGCACGCGGTCATTGAGCGTTGCCGAGACCGCTCCCGGAAGGCCCGCCATGACGAGCGCGACGTTGAGTCCCTCGCCGACGAGTTCTTGATAGGCGGTGACGAGTTGTCTGATCTCGGGCGAATTGGCCTGGAGTTCATCGATAAGGATGAGGATGCCGTGTCCTTGCTCGGTCAATTTGCGCGCCAGCTGCGTGAGCTTGAACTGGAAGCTCTTGGTTTCCTGCACATCGCGTGTGAACTCAAGGCCGGCCGAGAAACCGAAGACGCTCAGGCTGCCGCCCGTGAGTTTAGGGAGATGGCGTTTGTTGGCATAGGGCTCGCCCGCCTCTTGGATCTTTTCAACGATACGCTCGAGCATGTCCTCGGAGGCTACGGTGGGCGTGGCGACGACGAAGCCGAGCTTGCGGGCGCGGTCGGCGAGCTCCCACAGAAGGACCGTCTTGCCGCTTCCTCGCTGGCCGAGCATGAGCATGGCGCGGTCTCGATTGCCTGGCTCCTGTTCAAGGCCGGAGATGAATGTCGAAATCACGCTCCCGCGCCCCACCAGATAGGACGGGCGATTTCCAAATGAGGGGGAGAAGATGGGTTCAGTCATAAGTCTCCTTTCCTTTTTTTCCTATTTTTTCCTTTCTTTCCTATTCAGTCAAATGGTCTGTCACCCGAAGGCGGCTACGTGGGCCTCGTCGGCAAGAACCTCGACATCTCCGTGGACTAGAGTCTTCTGTCTCAATCTGTAACATCTAGCAGGCAAAATCGTCTCTATCTGTTACAGAACGAGACAAACTGCAGGGGCTGCCCGAAAATCTCGATCTGTAACACCGGGCTCGGTTTTAATGGTCTATCTGTTACAGATCGAGATGAACCAGCGCGGCTCACCACCGCAACTGATGAGACCACCACAAAGGTGCCTGTCCCCTTCGTGGCGGTTTTTGATGGCGGGTATCAGAAAGTGTCAGACGCGAGCGCCCACCGGGCGCCTGTGTGCGAAAAGAAGTGTCGACCTGCGTCGCCGCCGTTGAGCTGCGCGCTATTTGCGGGGATACTGAAACCACGACAAGCAGCGTATGAAAGGATCGATGCATGGCTTTCCGTAATGACTTCCTGTGGGGCGGCGCGACGGCTGCCAACCAGTGCGAGGGCGCCTACAACGTGGACGGCCGCGGTCTGGCCAACGTGGACGTGGCTCCGCACGGCTCCGAGCGCTACGCGGTGGTCTCCGGCCAGCGCAAGATGCTCGACTTCGAGGACGGCTACTACTATCCCGCGCAGACCGGCATCGATTTTTACCATCACTATAAGGAGGACATCGCCCTCTTTGCCGAGATGGGCTTTAAGACCTTCCGCATGAGCCTGGCCTGGACCCGCATCTTCCCCAATGGTGACGAGACCGAGCCCAATGAGGCCGGCCTGGCCTTCTACGAGGATGTGTTCCGCGAGTGCCAGAAGCACGGCATCGAGCCGCTCGTGACCATCACGCACTTTGACTGCCCGATCCACCTCATCAAGGAGTACGGCGGCTGGCGCAACCGCAAGCTCATCGATTTCTACAAGAACCTCGCGACCACAATCTTCACTCGCTACAAGGGCCTGGTGAAGTACTGGCTCACCTTCAACGAGATCAACATGATCCTGCGCCTGCCGTTTATGGGTGCCGGCCTGGTCTTTGAGGAGGGCGAGAACAAGGAGGCCGTCGAGTATCTGGCCGCCCACAACGAGCTCGTCGCCAGCGCTTGGGCCACCAAGATCGCTCATGAGATCGACCCCGAGGTCAAGATCGGCTGCATGCTCGCCGCCGGTAGCTACTACCCCTACAGCTGCCGTCCGGGCGATGTGCGCCAGGCCCAGCTCGACAACCAGGACAACTACTTCTTCGTTGACGTCCAGAGCCGTGGCTACTATCCGGCCTATGCCGTCAAGAAACTCGAGCGCCTGGGCATCGATGTGGGCATGACCGACGAGGACCGCGAGATCCTGGCCGCCAACACCGTCGACTTCATCAGCTTTAGCTACTACAGCACCCGCTGCTCGGCCGGCGCCGACAACCCCGAGGTCGAGAAGACCCAGGGCAACGCCTTCGCCGGCGCCAAGAACCCTTACCTGCAGGAGAGCCAGTGGGGCTGGGCCATCGACCCGTTGGGCTTCCGTATCACCCTCAACGACCTGTATGACCGCTATCAGAAGCCGCTGTTCGTGGTCGAGAACGGTCTGGGCGCCAAGGACGTTGTCGAGGAGGACGGCTCCATCAACGACGACTACCGCATCGACTACCTGCGCCAGCACATCGCCGCGATGCGCGACGCGGTGACCGAGGACGGCGTCGACCTGCTGGGCTACACCACCTGGGGCCCGATCGACCTGGTCTCGGCCGGTACGGGCGAGATGTCCAAGCGCTACGGTTTCATCTACGTGGACCGCGACGACGCCGGCAACGGCACCCTCAAACGTTCCAAGAAGAAGAGCTTCGACTGGTACAAGAAGGTTATCGCTTCTAATGGTGAAGACCTTTCCTAAGGAAGCTGAGGCACTCAATCTCATAGCCTCCTAACCAAGGCGCCCGACGAGTTTTGTGCTCGCCGGGCGTTCTGCCGTCCACGGATTTTGGGACATGTGGCCCGTTTTTTGAGCCTGCCTGTCGGTACACTAAAAGCACTATGGGTACCCGTGAGCGACATATCGGCCACACGGCCGCCCGATCCGCGCCGGTGGCGGATCCCAGGGGCGGCAGGCTCTTCGCCATGCCGCGATTCCTCGTTGGCATAACGCACCTGGTATACCGTCGCCGCGCCTTCGTTGTTGCCGGCGTCATAACCGCACTATTTCTTCTGCTTTTGGCGGTCTTGCCGGCGGTATTCGCCTCCGACCCCAAGCTCTCCAACACCGTGCCTGTCTATGGCGAGGTGTCCAAAGAGGTCATGGACGGGCTTATCCATTCGAGCTCGATTCCGCTGCTTGTCGCTGCAATCGCCTTTTCAATCTGGGGCGTGCTGGTTTACCTGCGCTGTTTGGATTACGTTTTGCGCCGACGCCTCGTTGCCGTTGCCACTATCTGCGCCCTGTGGATGATCGAGGTCATCCTCAAGTACAAGTCGTTCACGCCGTTCTATGCCACGATCTTGTGGTACCTGTACTACGTGCCCATGACGCTCGTTCCGCTGCTCTATCAGCTCTGCGGCCTGCGCCTTGCGGGCCTGGAGCAACATCGTGCGGGCCGCCGCTATCGTACGGCCTTGCGGGTCGCGGCCATCCTGCTCATTGGATTTGTGCTCACCAACGATTTTCACCAGCAGGTCTTTCACTTCGATCGCTCAAGTGACACCTGGAGCAACGACTACACGTACGGCTGGGGCTATTTCGCCGTGCTCATATGGACGGCCTTTAACTTTGTCGCCTTTTTCATTTTGGTGGGTCGGTCTGCATCTTTCCGCATTCAGCGCTTTTCGGGCACGGCGGCACTCGTGCTGCTGGGCGGCGCGTTCTTTGCCATCTCGTATGCCCTGCGCGTGCCGTGGGCATGGAAGCTCAACTTTTCGCTCGTCTACTGCGTGCTGTGCGTGGTGACGCTCGAGATTTGCCTCGATTGCGGCGTCATTCCGTCGTATCACGACATCGCCGGCATCTTCGATACCCTGCCGCTCGACCTTAAGGTCCTAACGCGCGACCTGCAGGAAGTTTATGCCACGCCGGTATCAAAGCCGATTCCGGCGGGCGTGCGCGAGGAGCTGCGCGCTCAAGAACTCGGACACTCCCACGCCTTTGCTGTCGTTTCCAATCCCGATGTGATGTATCGCTCCTTTCCGCTGCTGGGCGGATCGGCCCTGCTTGCTCAGGACGTATCGGAGGTCAACGAACTCAACCGCGAGCTGGCGCATCGGCGTATGGAACTGCAGCGCCAAAACGAACTGCTCACGGCCGACTACGACCTTAAAGCGCATCTGGCAGATCAAGAGGCCGAGGCCTTGTTGGTCAAAGACGTTGACCAAGCACTTGCCCGCGCACTTGGCGAGATGTATGGCTTGCTGAGCTCGCTGCCGCCGTTAACCGATGAGGCATCATCGCACGAGCGGTACCGCATGCTGCAGTGTGCCAAGATGTTTGTCGCCTATTGCAAACGCAAAGGCTCGCTCACGCTGGCGCAGCACGGGGAGAGCGGTTTTGACCGCGACCGTATTCAGCTGATCGCCAACGAGATGGCAAGCGATCTGCGCACCATCGATGTCGACTGCGCCTCGATTATTGCCATACGGCGCCCCATGCATGCCAGTGCGGTGAGCGCGCTGTACGACTGCGTGTACGATTTTGCGTTCTTCGCTTACACCACCGACCATCCGGCGCTCATGTATCACCTGAGCGACCACGATTCGTGCAGCGTGGAACTGCGCGCCACGATCTTCTCCAATGACGAGGAGGACTTGTCGCAGACGCCGGCTGCCCACGAACTCGAAAGCGCGCTGCAGGGGCGCAACGTGGCATATCGCCTTGAGGGCGAGCCCGGTCAGCTGCGCATGATCGTATTGATGCCGCGGGCAGGTGAGTGACGATGCAGATTCCGCTTATCCTTCCCCAAATCGTTGCGCTCGATATCGTCTTTGCTCTGGCGGCGTGCCTGCAGACCATTCACGTTCCGCTCATCGCATCGCGCCGCTCGTCCTACAACCGCAAAGTGATTTGTGCCTACGAGGCGAGCCTTGTGCTGCATTTGATTATCTCGGCCGTCATCTTGTTCGCGTTGTCTGGCTCGTATTTGGTGGCGCCGCCTCACGTCGCCGCCGAGGCGGCGGGCGCGCTGCTATGGCTCAACGCTGCGATCTTTTTCTACGGCGCGGTGCTTATGGTGCACTATCGTCGCCCCGTTATGTTGGCTGAGCTGCTGCTCGTTGCCGCCGTGACGCCGCCAGTGGTTTATGCCATGGGCCCGGCATGGACCGCGGTCCTTATCGCGGAGGGTGCGTTCTTCCTATTCCGCTCCATCGCGGCGCTTTTGATGGATGTGCGCAACCGCCAGGAGGACATCACGGCGTTCTCGACGATCGAGACTATCAACGTGATTCCCGTGGGCATTCTGTATCTGGATCCCAAGGGCCGCCCGTTGCTCATGAACCGCTGCATGCGCAAGAATCTCGTGGAGCTTCACATGCCTACCGACTTGCACGACATGAGCGATACGTGGAGCGGCCTTCGAAAACTCAGCGCGCAGATGCCCGAGAGCAGCAAAAACCGCGTTCGAATCGACTTGGACCGCTTTGGGGAGGCGCGTGCGGTAATCGAGATTTCTCCTGCCGAGATTCGCCTATTTGTGCACGACGACGTTATGGTTTCGGGCCGTCTCTTTGAGCGCATTATCGGTCTGGATGTGACGGAGTATGCGCATGCTCACGACCGCTTGGCGCAAGCCAACCACCTGCTCGAGCTTGCGGGCCAGGAGCTCCAGACCCAGATCGAAGAAGTGAAGAAGGTTGCCGACAATGCGGCCTACCTGCGCATGCGTGCCCGCGTGCACGACGTGATCGGCCAGCGCCTGTCGATTCTCCATCGATATCTGGAAGAGGGACGCCTGGACGACGAATCGCTCGAGCAGATTGACCCACTGCTGCGCTCGATTGCCGCCGACCTGCGTAGCTGTGGCGACAGCGAGCCGGCGGAGCAGCTCGGCGATATCGTTCATGCCTTTGGTCTGGTGAGCGTACAGATCGATGTAGATGGATCGCTTCCGGACGATGCGCACGTCGCTGCCGCCTTTTTGCAGATTATCCGCGAGGCATCGACCAATGCCACCAAGCATGCGCAGGCCCACCAGGTCCAGGTGCGCCTGTGGCAGGAGGTATCGGATGGTGGCGCCATTGCACACATGACGGTATCAAACGATGGTGCGCCCGCTCCCGTATCGTATCGCGAGGGAACGGGTATCCCTGGTATGAGGCATGTCGCACAAGATCTGGGCGGCAGCCTGGAGGTCCATGCCGCCCCGCCCTTTACGCTTGCGGTGTCCATTCCGCTGAACTCCAACGCAACGGTCCAAAGGAGAAGCTCATGATCCGTATCCTTATCGTCGAAGACCAGGCCATTCTGCGCGAGAGCCTCGCACGCTCTGTTGGTGATCAGCCCGACATGACCGTTGTTGCCGCCATCGCCGATGCCTCAGATGCCTTGGACGTCGCGCTCAAGGAGCATCCGGACATGATATTGATGGACGTGTGCACCGAGCACGATTCCAACGGCATCGTGGCGGCGGCGCGTATCAAGGAGCAACTGCCCGAGTGCCGCATCGTTATCATGACGGGCATGCCCGAGATTACGTTTGTCGATCAGGCGCGCGAGGCGGGCGTCGACAGCTTTGTGTACAAGAACGTCGGCATCGATGAACTCTTTGCCGTGATGCGTTCCACGCTGGCAGGTTACTGCACGTTTCCCAAGCCGCCCGAAAGCATCTTTTCGGGCACGGCGGCCCTCGACGATGTCGAGCTGTCGATTTTGCGCCTTGCCTGCGAAGGCAAGAGCCGTCGCGAGATTGCGGCCGAGTTGTTTATGAGCGAGGGCACGATCAAGCGCCGTATCTCGGAGATTCTCAACAAGACCGGCTACGACAACATCATGCGCCTGGCCGTGCACGCGGTGACCGAAGGCAGCATCGTCCCCAATATGGAGCGCTAGCGCTCGTTACCTATCGGCGCAAAGTGGCGGGGCCGCAGGATATTT
>CABVBR010000061.1 GCA_902496645.1 uncultured Collinsella sp. | reverse complement strand
AGGCGTCCGCACCGCTCGCGACCAGGCCGCTCACCAGCGCCGCCTCAAACATATAGCTTGAGCGACGCGTGTCCTTGCCCACGATCACACGTGCCTTAGCACTGCGATTGGCGCCGTAATACCAGCCCACAAAGCGGCCGATCTTGTACGCGTGCTCTACCGTAAGCCCAACGTTGGCCTCGCCGCGAAAGCCGTCGGTGCCAAAGTACTTCATAAGAGGTCCTCTCTATAGACAAAGGCGCGCCGCCAAAGCAACGCGCCGCCAGCCTATTATCCTTTAAAGCAACCGCAGGGGCTATACCGTCAGGAACATCATCACGATGATCATGGCAAAGCCGATCAGGTCGGTCGGCAAAAACACCGTGCCCAGCATAACCGCGCTGGTAATGGTTGCCGACACCGGCTCCACGGTTCCGATCAGGCTCGCGCGCACCGAACCGATGTCCTTAACGCCCTGCATATAGAGCATGTACGCCAAGAACGAGCCCACAATCACAAACACCGCAAGCGCCTCGATGCCGGCAGCGTCGAGCGCCGGCATATGAGCCCACGGCTGGACCACGACGCACGAAACGATGCCCGCCGTGAGCATGGCAGAGCCCGTAACGATAGGGCTGCCGTATTCGGGGAGAATCTTGGCCGGAATCACCGCCATACAGGTGGCGCTGACCGCGCACATAAGGCCCGCGACCAGGCCGAGCGGCGAGATGCTCAGGCTGGTGGGGTCGCCGCCAGTTGCGATCAAAAACGTACCGCCCAGAGCCAGGCCAATGCCGATGACCTCGCGCGGACGCGGCATACGACGATCGATGACGCAGGTGTATCCCATAATGATGACCAGCTGCAGGCATTGGAGCACCGTCGCGGTTCCGGCATTGGTCAGGCGAACGGCCGAAAGATAGCAAAACTGATTGAACAGCAGACCAAAGGCGGTAAAGAGCAGCAGCTGCCTGCGGTCGGCAGGCGTGGTCCAGAGCTTGACCAGGCGCGCGCGATCGCGCGTGACGACCACGACCATAAACAGCAGGCCGGCGAGAATCTGACGTACGCTCATGAGCCACAGGGTATCGACGTGGTAGGTATCGAACAGAAAGCTCGCGCTGGTGCCCGAGAAGCCCCAAAACGAACCGCCCACCAGCGTGGCCAGAACGCCCGTGACCATCTTGCGCGTCGAAGCGCTGTTCAGGCGGTCGCGCCATGCGCGGCGCGTGCTGCGGCTCAGCTCGTCGGTTCCCTCCGGAACGACAAAATCGGACGCCGCCGTCATCGGCACCGAAGCCTTTTCATGGGCGTGCCGCACCGAGCGCTCCTGTTTCATTCCACTCCCCCGAAATCAATTGCCAACAAAGCGCTCAAACTGTAGCACGACTATTGGTATGAAAAAGCGGATGTTTTAGAACATCTACGAGCGTCCAAATTGTGGGGACGAAAGGAATGATGGAAGGCCGCTATGCCGAGGGGTTGGGGTCGTCTGGAGCGCTTGGGTCGGAATCACTCGGGGCAATCGGCTCAGCCTCGGCGTCGGGCTCAACACGATCCTTGGCATCGCCCTCGTCGCCAGCACCATCCTGCTCCTGCTCGCGGCGACGTTTTTCGCGAATCTGCTCCACGGCGGCGCGCAGGGCGGCTTCGTCCTCGGCACGCGCCACATCTTGCGTGGTCTTGACCATATGGCGAATCTCGAGCACCAGCAGCACGATCAGCGGCACCACGATGAGCGGAAAGAACAGCAGCGGATTGGTGAGCAGCGATACCACCACGCCCAGGCCCGCCGAGACAAAGACCACACGGCCCACCACATCGGCGGCGGGCACAGGCGCGGCGTCCTCGGCCGGATTGGCATCGCCCTTGGTGTGATAGACCGGCGAGCCGTCGGGCGCGGCCTCCACAGATACGATTCGATGCGTGTTGAGCGAACCTTCCAGCGCGTCATCGGACGAATGGAAGGTGATGATATCGCCCACTTGGTAGGCCTGGCTGTTGTCGGTGTCGACGACGATAAACGAATGCACGGGAATCGCCGGCTCCATCGAGCCGGTCAGCGTGCGCATAAAGCCGTAGCCCATGATGGTGGGAATCTCGCCGGCGGGCGTGAACACCGTGCGCAGCAGCACCACGAAGGCAACCAGGATCACCACGGTCGCCAGCACGTTGATCACGCGGAGCACGTGCTTCATCACTTGTCGGCGTCCTTTGCGGAAGTCTCGGGGTCGGCAGTGATCTCGGCCTCGGCGGCGTCATCAGCCGCGGCGGCGTCCGCTGCAACGACATCGCCCTCGCCAGCCTCGCCGCGCAGGCGAGCCAGCAGATAGCGCGACAGGCTGTTGCCCTCGGCACGACGCTCGGCGCGGGCGCGATCGCGCACGGCCTGCTCCAGCTCGTGCGCCAGCGAATCCAGGCGCTGCTGCATCTCCGCGCGAGCGGCTTCGACCTCGCGCTCGCAAGCGGCGCGGGCGGCGGCAACTTCCTGCTCAATGCGCTCCCCAGCCTCGAGCTCGGCGGCGGTAATGCGCGCGTCGGCGTCGGCGCGGGCTTCCTCGGCGGCACGCGTGGCAGCGTCGCGCTCGGCGGCAGCGGCGGCAATCTTCTCGTTAGCATCCACCGCAGCCTGCTCCACGGCAGAATCGGCGGCCGCGCGGGCGGCGTCAATCGCAGCGTCGGCAGCCTGCTGAGCGGCAGAGACCTTCGCCTCGGCAGCGGCAGCGGTGTCGGCGAGCTTTTGTTCCGCAGCGGCAGCGGCGGCATCGGCTGCCTCCTGCGCGGCTCGGGCATCGCGCTCGGCCGTCAACTGCACTTCCTCAATGCGCAGCTCGGCGGCGTCCAGCTTGGCATGCAGTGCAGCCGCTTCCTTGGCAGAGACCTCACGCACGCCGGCGAGCTCAGCCGCAGCGGCGTCCTTGGTGGCCTGCAGCTCGGCGGCATCGGCAGCCGTCTTGGCGGCCAGGGCCGCGGCGGAGTCGCTCTTAACCTGCGCAACCTGCGCAGCAGCAGCCTGCTCGGCAGCGGCAACCTTGGCTTCCGCGTCGGCACGGGCGGCCGCGACCTCGGCATCGGCCTCGGCGCGCATCTGCGCCAGCTGGGCCGCCGCGGTCTCGCGCGCCGCAGCAGCGTCGGCCTCGGCAGCTTTCTTGCCAGCCTCGACATCCTCCAGCGAACCCTGCAGTTCCTCGACATCGGCCTCGGCCATCTGCGCACGCTGCGTCAGCGCCAGCTCGCGCGTCTTGGCCTCGTCCAGCTCGTCGGCCAGGTCATCGCGCTCGTCGGTCAGCGCATGCGCCTGCGCCTTCCAGGACTTGACCTGGCCCTGCAGCTCCTCGATCTGCTCGCGGGCCTCGGCCAGCGCCTGCTCGGCATCGAGCTGGGCCTGCGTGACCTCCTCCACAAACACACGGCGGACCTCAACGTCGGGCAGATCGGGGCTATCGACCTGCTCCTCCTTAATCTCTTTAATAAACTTGGGCGCCACCGGCTCGGGATGCACGCTCTCGAGCTCCTGCAGATTGCGCTCGTCGTCGGTCAAGCTCTTAAAGACGGCGTAGTTGTTGATGAGGTTGGTGTACATCTGCACCATGTACTCGTCGTCGAACGCCAGCGACTGCTGCTGCACATCGATGTTGTAGCCCACCTTGTCGTAGCGCTCCATAAACTGCCACAGCTGGTAGCACTTGCGGTAGTTGGGGTCCTTCATGATGAGGTTGGTGCGCTGGATGGGGCTGCGGACCGCACTGCAACCGCTCATGATCTGACAGAACGACGCGCCGCGCAGCGCCATGACCAGGCGGCGCACGCGGTCGATGCGCATAAAGACGTCCATGTTGTCGGCGTCGTTCTCGGCAAAGCTCTGGCGGTTCTTGACCGTCATCTCGACGTTGTACTCGATCTCCTCGTACGCGTCGTCGATCTTGCTGTGCATCTTAAAGCGGTTGCGGATCTCGTT
Organism: uncultured Collinsella sp.; assembly: GCA_902496645.1. GTDB lineage: Bacteria > Actinomycetota > Coriobacteriia > Coriobacteriales > Coriobacteriaceae > Collinsella. The sequence goes on along the minus strand of CABVBR010000061.1, from coordinate 6,798 downwards.
GCCCGTCGACCAAAAGATCACGTCGGTGCGCTTGTCCACAAACGTCAGCAGGCGCTGAATCAGGTGGTAGATAAAGCGGTTCTCGTACAGGTCGTAGGTCTCGACGGTGTTGACGTTGAGGATGCGCGTGGGATGAACGCCGCCATCGTCGCTCGGCGCCAAAAACTGCGTGTTCTGGCTGAGGTGACGGACGCTGTCGGCGCTAATCTTTTTGGCGAGCGAGACCGGCACCACCTCTTCCTCGGTGGTGATGAAGCGGCGCGGCTTTTCGATAATGGTGTTGATGGCGTCGAGCGAGTCCTCGATCATGCTGATCCATTCCTCGTCCACCACCTTGACGAGCTCCTCGCGCTGCTGCTCGATCGTGGTGCCCGAGGCCTGCGCCATCTCAAACAGATAGCGGAAGTAGCGGCTGTCCTCCTGGATGGGCTCCATCTGCTCGGAGAAGCTGGTATAGAGGTCCTGAATGGTCTCGGACATGGGTTACTCCATAGGTTGGATCGATCGGGGGAAGGCGCGTGGGGCAAGGACTACTGATCGCCTTATCCCACGCCCCGCGCTCGCACGCGCTTAGTAGAAGTTCTGGATCCGCTGCAGGTACATGACGGAATCGGGCAGGCCGCCCTCGCCAAAGGTCTTCTCGATGTACTCGATCAGGCCCTTCATCTCGTCACGCACAAAGCTCACGTTCATGGACTCAAACTTCTTGAGCACCTTGCGGGCGATGATGTAGTCCATGCCGCCCAGCTCGGTGCCGCCGCACGCCACGTACACGGGGATAAAGTCGTACATCTGCTTGATGATACGGTTGCCAAACGCCAGCTTAAAGCGGGTCTGCAGGTACTGGTCCAGCTTGTGCATTTTCTCGAGCAGCTCGTCGTCGATCACGTACTCGACCTTGGCCTTCTGGAACAGATACTGCAGGTGGTCGGCCGTCACGTGCACGCGCTCGTGCGGCTCGCACTCAAACGCGTCGGCGCGCTCGTTGAGCTCGATGGGGATCGCGCGGTCGTACACCTTGTCCGTGATGGTAAAGGTGGAGTCGTCGTTGTTGGCCGTGCCGATAAACCACAGGCTGTCGGGGATGGTGAGCTTGCCGTCGTGGAGCGCCTTGGGGTCGGCGGCCCACTGGGTGGGCACCAGGTCGAGCACCCACTCGTCGTGGCTCGGCATCTCGAGCACCGACAGGATCTCGGCGAAGTAATACTCCACGCGGGCCAGGTTCATCTCGTCGAGCACGATCATGGACGGGTCCTGGCGCAGACCCGCCTCGTACACGGCGCGGAGGAACTCGGTCTCGTTGAAGCGCTTGGAAAACTCGTTAAAGTAGCCGAGCACCTCGGTGCGGTCGCGGAAGCTCGGCTGCACCGACACGATGGTCGCGGGATTGTCCAGGTAGCGGCTAAAGCTGTAGGGCAGCGACGTCTTACCGGTACCCGAGATGCCCTCCAGGATCAGCAGCTTGGAGGCGGCCATGCCGGCCACAAAGCGACGGATGATCTCGGGCGTGTAGTAGAGCTTCATCTGGCTGCAGGCAAACGCGCGGAAGCTGTCGACAAAGTCCTCCAGCGAGATGGCGTCGTCGTAGACCGGAGACTCCCAATCGCGGTACTTGAGGTCGACAAGCGAAAGCTTGGGGAAGCGGTTGGCCTGCGCGATCTCTTTTTCCTCGGCAAGGGTCTTGGCCTCGACGGTGGCCTTGGCCATGGCGGCCGCGGCGTCCTTGACGCCCGCGCCGTCGAGCGCGAGCGATGCGTTGCCCGACATGGCGGCCGTCGCCGCGGTGCCGTCGCCCGCGGCAGCGCCAGCACCCGCAGCGGCGCCCACGACGTTGCCCACCGTGGGCAGGTGGTCGTCGGCAAGGGCCGAGGCGCCCACGTACGGAATCTGCTTGGTGCCGCCCATGGCGTTGACTTTGAGCGCTAGCAGCTTATTCTTCTCGTCCATGAGGTCGAGCACCTGCTTGTTGAGGCGGCCGATCTCGCGGTAGAGCGCCTTGTTGGACGTGTCGTCGCGATGCAGACGGCGGTTGATGCGGTAGCGGTGCACCAGGATGGCCACGATCAGCACGGGAACCGCGATGAGCATGGCAAACAGAATGACCGCGCCGATCTTGCCCACCAGGTCAAACGTGGTGAAGTAGGTCATAAAGATGTTGAAGTACTCAACCCAGCCAAACACCAGCAGGTTAAGGATGGAGCTCACGACGGCAACAACGTTGTAGACGACCTTTGCCAGCAGCTCCCAGGCAAATCCCAGAAACTCACTCACCGTCGGTGCCCTCCTGCTTGCTTGCGTTCATCGCCGCCTCGGCCTCGGCCTTCAGACGGCGGGCTTCCTCGAGCTTGGCCTCGGCCTGGGCGAGCTGCTCGGCAGCGTTATCGGCCGTGACGGTAGCAGCAGCGCCCTTGCCCTCGGCGTCCACGATGGCGGCCGCGGCGGCCAGGCGGTCCTCCTCGGCCATAGCGCGCTTGAGGTTCATGCCCACCACGATGAGGTGATACACCTGGTAGATAAAGAACAGCAGCATGGGCAGCACGATCACAATGAGGAAGCCCATGGAGCTGGACAGGAAGTCCATGACCTTGCCCATCTGCGGCAACGCGAACAGGTACTTGCCCACGATGTCGCCGTCACTGATGATGTGCGTATCGGCCACGTCGTTGTTGTCGCCCTTGGTGGTAAAGCTGCGCATGCCGTTGACCTCGTCGATGGCGGCGATACGGTGCGTGTTGAGCGCGTACTCGTTGTCGATGATGGTATGGAACGTCACGATGTCGCCCACCTCGAGCTTGGAGGTGTCGCACTTTTGGATGATGATGAGGTCGCCCTTGTTAAACGTAGGCGCCATGGAGTCGGACTGCACGGCGAGCGGGGTGAAGCCGGCGATGTCGGAGACGCTGCCGTCCTCGTGCGTGGCGAGCGTGGTAAACGCATACAGGGCCGCCACCAGGATGATGATCCACATGACGACGCTCAGCGCGATGGATGCGACTTTTTTAACAGATTGCATGATGTCCCTTACTACCGTGTCTGACTAGGTCGTGCGCGGCCGGGCGGCCGCCGTGCGTATCTACTGTTCCTCGATGCCCTCGAAGCGCATCGAAACCGAATAGTTAGCTCCCTTTAGCATATTAGTGCAATTTGGGTCCGTTCCCTCGAGCCATATGCGAACGGTTACCGGCTTATCCGTATCCTTTATCAGATCGAACATGTCGCTCGCCGCGGTGGCCTCGCCCGAGCCGAGCCCAAAGACCGTGGCCGAGCCGGATGAGCCGCCGCCCCCGTTGGGGTTGTAGACCCAGGTTTGGCCGTCGGCGGTAAAGCTCATGCGCATGGCGCTGGCCATGCCCTCGGTGTCGGAGCTAAACCGCGTGCCGGATGCGCCGTTGTCGCCGTCCTGCCCGGTCAGGCGCACGCGCAGGTCCGTGCTGCTCATAAAGTGCAACGTGAACTCCAGGTAGGCACCGGTGGCGGGATCGGCGGTGGAGCCGTCTTCGAAGGTGAAGGTCTGGTAGTCGCTCGTGGTGACGGGCTTGAGCCTGGACGCATCGATGTCCACGCCCTTTTCGCTGGCAATGCGCGCCGAGATCTGGTCGAAGCCCAGGCTGTGGACGTACTCTTCGAACGTGGCGTGCTCGTCCAGGTCAAAGCGCAGTGAGCCGTCGGCGTTGGCGTCGATCATGAGCATGCGGGTCTTGGCGCTATCGGCGATGGAGAACCAGGCGAAGGTTGCCATGGCTATCGCCACCAGGGCAAACAGGACCAGGACCACGGTGGTGGTGAGCTTGCGGCGCAGGTCGGTGTCGGCGGGGGCGGCTGCGTTGGGCTTGCCGGTGGCGGCGGGTTGCACGTGCGTCATTGCTACTCACCGTCCAAGGTCGCAAAGAGGGCCAGGTGCAAGGTACCCGGGTCCTGGTGCAGGTAGTCGGCGCTATCGGGGTCGGTACCCTCGATGTAGTAATAGATGTCCAGGCGATAGGTCTGGCCCAGCGCCAGCGTGGCGAGCGCGTTTTGCGGGCGCGTTGCCGCCTCGCTGGTGTCCAGGGTAAAGGCGGCCGGGTCCTGCTTCACGTCTGCGCCGCAGGCGAGCTGGCCGTTTTGCCAGCCCAGCAGCATCCCGTCGGTGTAGCCGGCAAGGGCAGCCGGGGCGGTCGTGGGATGCTCGCCGCGATGGCCGCTGTCGGAACTGTCGAGCTCAAAGATGTTGGTGGCGAGCACCTGGCCGCCGCTCGAGATCTTGATGCCCACGCGGGCCGCGCGCAGCAGTTCGGCATCGGCACCCTGCGGAACCAGCGACTCGGCCAGATACAGGCTCACCTTACCCTTAACCTTGCTGGCGCCCGTGCCCGTGATGGTGGGACGCAGGTCGATCCAGCCGTGATAGTAGGTGGAGCCATTGTCTTTTGCCTGCTCAAACACTGTGGCGTCGCCGCTGGAATTGTTTTGCGCGCAAGCCGCAAAGCCGTTGAGGTCGAAGGTCGAAACCGGGTAGAGCGTCGCGGCCCCACTCGCGGTGAAGGCCAGGGATGCGTCGCCCCGCTGCGACCAGCTGCCGGCATCGGCGTCGCCCAGCTCCAGCACCAGCTTGGACGTGTCGCTGTGCACGCTCACCGAGTTGGTGTTGACCTTCATGTTGCTGGTGAACCATGCGTAGGTCGCGGCGCCCAGGGTGGCCGCGAGGGTCACCATGACGAGCGCGATGTAGGCACGCGCGCGACGGGCGTGGCGGCGGGCGGCGGGGGTTGCGGGCTCGGCGGACTCGGGGGCAGCGGTTGTCATCGTCTTTGCGGACGTCTTCTCGGCCTCGCTGCCGTCCAGCTGCATTTGCTTGTTCTTTTGCATTCAGCTCGCCCCCTTATGCCTTGGCCGCGGCGAAGGCAAGCTGCAGGACCACATCGCGGGCCTGGGCCTCGTCGATACAGTTGGCGTCGCAGCCTTCCATGTACACAACGTAACGGACGCTTGCCACCTCGTTGGCGGCCAGCGTGCAGATGGGCGTCGCACCCGCGCGCGCCGTGGGCGTGGCGGCGGTGCCGTTCATGCTGTAGGCGCTTATGGCGTGAGCGGGGTCGGCGGTGTAGCTCCAACCCGAAGCGCCGCCTGCCACGACCACGCCGTCTTGCGCCGTGGTGCGCCTGCTGGTGGCGCCCGCAGTGTTGCCCAAGTCGTCACAGGTAAAGACATGCGTTTGCGTGCCCGACTGGGTCGTGATGACCAGGCCCAGGCGCAGCGCGGCCAGCAGCTGCGGGTCGCTCGTCACGCTCATCTGGCCCTGATACAGGTACACGTTGAGCGGGCTGCCGTTACCCTTAAGATACAGCGTGCCGGTGAGGGCATAGTCGTCCAGCTGCGCGGTGCAGTCGGTGTAGTCGGTGGTAATGCCCGCGGCGTTTTGGAAGGTGCCGCGCCAATAGCGGGAAAGGTCTGCCGTAGAGATGGGATAGAGCGTCTTGTCGGCCGCGGCAAGCGTTGCCGTCGTGTCCCAGGGACCGTTGGCCGAAAGGCCAATCTGCAGGTCGGAACCCTCGTCGCTTACCGTGTGCGCCACGGGCGTCACGTTGGTGTAGCGCGAGTTGCTAAACCAGGCGTAGGTGGCGGCGCTCAAGGCGGCCACTAGCACGAGCATCCATGCAGCGGTGGCCACCATACGGCGACGCGAGTTCAGGATGTCTTTGATGTTCGATGCGCTCATGTCCCAGCCCCCTTACGAACGCTTGCCGGCAAAACGCAGCGCCAGCGATTGCAGACTGGTCGCGGCCAGGTTGTTGGTGCAGTCGGGGTCGCAGCCCTCCAGCCATACGTACACGTCCACGCGCACGGGCGTGCTTCGATCGGCGTCCTTGGCGGCGGCGGGCAGGGAACAAATCTTGGTCGTGGCCTCTTTGAGGCTTACGACGCCGGTATCCTCGTTGTAATCACAGAAGTTTACGCTGGTTAGCTGGTCAAAGTGGACCGTGGTGCCATCGGAACGCGTGCTGTCGAGCACCAGGTGGTCCTGCTCGCTGGCGCCGGCATCCTTGCCGTCGAGCGTGTTGTAGTGTGCCTGGGGGTTGCGGTCGCTCGAGACCTCAAAGATGTACTGGCCCGTTACGGTATCGCTTTTGCCCGGGGCATAGGCGACCAGCCCCACGCGCAGCGCGGTGGAGATGGGGTTTGCCGGGTCCTGCTCGGTAAAGTCGATGCCCGACAGGTACACATCGGTCGCGGACGAGTTGGTGGCCAGGTACAGGGAGGTCTTGTAGTAGTCGGAATGCTCGGCGGCACCAAACATGCTGGCAAATAGGGAGTCCTGCGTGGTTCCGCCGGTAAAGCCTGTTACCTTTTGGAAGCCGTTGAGCACGTTGTCGGTCGAGACGGGATCGAGCAGGCCAGCGAAGCTCAGGCCGGCGTTGGTTTTGTATTCGCCGTCGTACTCATTGGAGATGAGGAAGGTCACGCCGGTGCCCGCGGCCATCTTGACGTCGGTGATGTGGCGGTTGGCGTTGTAGATGTACCAGGCGTACGTTACGGCTCCGGCAGCAGCAAGGGCCACCAGCAACGTTGCGAGCATGCGATTGAACTGTTTTCGCAGCGAGCGCGCGTCCGACATGCCCCTCCCCCATATGCCGCGTTGTAACTGCCTGGGCACCATTTGCCCATAATGGAACCATTTTACGCGAACGTGCAGCTCATCGGGGGTACAAATGGGGCTTTTCGGGCGCTATTCGCGCCGCATCGAGGCCTGATGGACCTGCAAATCGGGTTGATTTCCGAACTCAGCCGAACACATTGAGCCAATAGTCCGTTCCCGCAGCT
>CABVBR010000060.1 GCA_902496645.1 uncultured Collinsella sp. | reverse complement strand
CTCCTCATCGCCCATCAGCAACACGCAGCAGTTTTGGGCGAGCATCTCGCACTGGATCACGCCGGGGACCACCGGGTTTCCCGGAAAATGCCCCTGCAAAAAGTATTCGTCGCCCGTAATCGTGATCTTGCCGTGGGCCTCGTCGCCCACCAGCTCGGCTTCGTCGAGCAAAAGCATCGGCTCGCGATGCGGCAACAGTTCTTTAAGCTCTTCTTTGTTCATGGATATCACCTATCCGATCCTCATGAGGCAGCTGCCGAACTCCACGAGGTCGCCGTCGGCCACGCAGATCTCGAGCACCTCGCCGTCTGCCTCTGCCGTCACCTCGTTGAGAACCTTCATGGCCTCGATGATGCAGAGGGTCTCGCCGGCCTTGACCTTGGAGCCCACGTGCACAAACGGCTCGTCGCCCGGCGCCGGGGCAGCATAGAAAACGCCGACCATGGGAGCGGTCACCTCGGTGCCCTTGGGCTCCGGTGCGGCGGCAGGTGTCTGCGCGGCGGGCTCCGGTGCGGCAGGCGCGACTGTGGGAGCCGCAACCGGAGCGGCCATGGCGCTCGGCATAGGCATGGGCACGGCAACCGGCTGTGCGGCGCTTGCGCGCTCGAGCTCGACCGCGGTGCCATCGGGTTCCTCAACGCGCACGCGCGTGAGGCCGCGGTCCTCCATAACATCGGCTATCTCGGCAAGTCTTTTGGAATCCATGCTCTAGCTCCTCGTATATCTACGCAGCGCGATGGCGGCGTTGTGCCCGCCAAAGCCCAGGTTGGTCGAAAGCGCCCAGGTAAGGTCGGCGCGAACCGCGCGATTGGGCGTGTAGTCAAGATCGCAGGCGGGATCGGGCGTGTGGTAGTTAATGGTCGGCGGCACCACGCCCTGCTCGAGCGCCATGGCGCAGGCCATGACCTCGATGGCGCCCGTGGCACCGATCATGTGCCCCGTCATCGACTTGGTCGACGAGACATGTGCGGCGCGCGCCGCGTCCTCGCCGAGCGCTCGCTTGATGCCCGCCGTCTCGGACGAATCGTTGAGTTTGGTCGAGGTGCCGTGAGCGTTGATGTAGAGGCCCTCAGAAGGCTTGACGTCGCCTTCGGCCACCGCCAGCGATATCGCGCGGGCAATGCCGGCAGCCTCGGGATCGGGGCTCGTGATGTGATAGGCATCATCGGTGTTGCCGTAGCCCACGACCTCGGCATAAATGTGCGCACCGCGGGCCTGTGCATGTTCCATACTCTCGAGTACCAGCACGCAGGCGCCCTCGCCCATCACAAAGCCGTCGCGGTCTGCATCGAACGGGCGGCAAGCCGTCGCGGGATCGGGGTTTGTGGTCAATGCGCGGCAGGACGTAAAGCCTGCAACGGCATCGGGGATAATTGCGGCCTCGGCGCCGCCCGCGAGGATCGCGTCGGCATAGCCGTGCTTGATGGCGCGGAACGCCTCGCCCACCGCATGGGCCGAGGTTGCGCACGCGGTCACCACGGGCAGGGTCGGGCCCTTTGCCTTGTGGCGGATTGCGATATTGCCCGATGCCATGTTGGGGATCATCATCGCGATCATATAGGGCGATGCGCGGCGGGGCCCACGGTCGGCAATCGTATGGACGTTGTCGACGAGCGTCGTCATGCCGCCCACGCCCGAACCCACGTAGACGCCCAGGCGCTCACGATCGATGGCGCCTTCGACATCAAAGCCCGCATCGTGCATGGCCTCGTCCGAAGCCGCCATCGCAAACTGAACGCAGGGGTCCAGATGCTTGGCGTCACGCTTGCCAAAGTACTCGTTGCCGTCAAAGCCCTTGACCTCGGCCGCCACCTTAACGGCAAACGCATCGGTATCGAAGTGCGTGATCGGGCCGATGCCGCACGTGCCGGCGCACATGGCCGCCCAGGTGGCAAGCGCGGTGTTGCCGAGCGGCGATACGGCACCTATGCCGGTGATTGCAACTCTCTGTTCCATCATGGTCTCCTCATCCAAGCCGTTCTTCGGCCCTGGTTTCTACATCGCCATTCCGCCGTCGACGCGTACAACTTCGCCCGTAATGTAGGCAGCTGCATCGTTCACTAAAAATCGCACCACACCGGCCACCTCTTCGGGCTGCGCCATACGCTTAAGGGGAATCTGCTCCTCGGTTACCGTACGCACCTTCTCCGAGAGCTTTGCCGTCATATCCGTCTCGACAAACCCGGGGGCGACCGCGTTCACTCGTACACCGCGGGGCGCAAGCTCGCGCGCCACCGCCTTGGTCAGACCGATCACGCCCGCCTTGGAGGCAGCGTAGTTGGCTTGCCCGGCATTGCCCATCAGGCCCACGACCGAGCTCATGTTGATGACGCAGCCGCCGCGCTGGCGCATAAAGGTCTTGGTGAGCGCGCGCGTCGTATTGAATGTTCCCTTGAGATTGACATCGAGCACGCGATCGAAGGCGTCATCGCCCATGCGCATGAGCAGGCCATCGCGGGTGATGCCGGCATTGTTGACGAGCGCCCAAATGGAGCCAAAGTCGTTGAGGACCGCTTCCACGCACGCGTTGACGGCAGCGGGATCGGCCACGTCGCATTGATATGCGCGTGCCGTAGCGCCAACCGCCTCACAGGCTTCGCACGTCTCGCGCGCTGCATCGACGCTACCGGCATAGACGACGGCGATATCAAAGCCGTCCTCCGCCAGACCGACAGCGCAGGCGCGGCCGATACCCCGCGAGCCGCCCGTGACCAGTGCCACGCGACGTGAGTCGTTGCGCTCGAGCGCGCCGTTGTTCAAGTTGCCCATGTCATTCCTTTCGGGTTACAGCCCTGTGGACTATGCGAGCTCGTCGGCAATAGCTGCGACCTGCTCGGCCGTTTCGCACGAATACACGCGAACGTCACTCAGCGTACGTTTGACCAGGCCCGACAGCGTTTTGCCAGGGCCGACCTCAATAAACGTGTCGATGCCCTGATCCTGCAGAGCATGCAGCGTGTCGACCCAGTGCACGGCATGACTCACCTGGTTGGCCAAGACATCCGATGCCGCTCGCGGGTCCGCCGGATAGGGCGCCGCCGTCATGTTTGCCATGACCGGAATCAGCAGCGGAGACGGCGTGTGGCCGGCTTGGATATACGTCGCCAACCCCTCAGTCACCTCGGCCATATAGGGGCTATGAAATGCACCCGACACCGCGACTTTCATAGCACGGCCGCCAGCCTCTTTTACGAGGACGTCGAGCTCCTGCAGCGCCTCGGACGCTCCGGCAACAACTGTCTGCTGCGGGCTGTTGTAGTTGACCGGCCAGCAGTCCTCGCCGGCCCGTGCAGCCAAGTTCTCGACTTGCGCCGCATCGAGCTTGATGACGGCGCGCATGCCGCCCGGATGGCGCTCGGCAGCCGCGGCCATCAGCACCGCGCGCTCGCACACGAGCTCAAAGCCCGCTCGCGTATCGAATGCCCCCGCAAAAGTGAGCGCGGCGACCTCGCCCAGCGAAAAACCCGCACAGGCGGCAGGTACCACGCCGCGCTCACGCAGGGCGGCAGCCGCTGCCAGGTCGTGAACGAACACGCACGGCTGCGTGTTCTCGGTCTGCGAGAGCTCCTCCTTGGAAGCACTTCGGCACTGCTCGCTGGTCCCCGGGCGCACCTCATCGGCAATGGCGAACACCTCGGCGGCCGCCGGCGATGCCTCGATGAGGTCGACGCCCATCGCGGGGTGCTGGGCGCCCTGGCCGGCAAACAGAAACGCTACGCTACCCATGCGCACGCACCCTTCAGGACGTGCTCGGCACCATCGACCAGGTCGTCGACGATTTCACGTGCGCTCTGGCACTCGTTGACCATGCCGGCAATCTGTCCACACAAAAACGAGCCCTCTTCGTAATTGCCGTCCTTTGCGGCCTTGCGAAGGGCACCCGTGCCCATGGCCCCGAGCTCCTCGGCACTTACGCCCGCCGCCTCGCTCTTGGCATAGGCATTGGTAAAGGGGCTCTTGAGGGCACGCACCGGGTGTCCCGTTGAGCGACCGGTCGCACGCGTCGAAGTGTCGTTGGCCTTCAGGACCATCTCTTTGTACTGCTCCGAGACGGTGCACTCGTCTGCGACCAGAAAGCGCGTACCCACTTGCACGCCTTCGGCGCCCAGCATAAAGGCGGCCGCCACGCCGCGGCCGTCAGCAATACCGCCGGCAGCCACGACGGGGATATCGACCGCGTCGACAACCTGCGGAACGAGCGCCATCGTCGAGGTCTCGCCAATATGGCCGCCCGATTCGGTGCCCTCGGCAACAACCGCCGTGGCTCCACGACGCGCCACGAGGCGCGCCAGCGCCACCGAGGCAACGACCGGGATGACCTTGATGCCCGCCTCGTTCCACGCCTTCATATACTTGGTGGGATTGCCGGCGCCCGTCACGACGACCGGCACTTGCTCGTCAATCACAACCTGCGCGACCTCGTCGGCAAACGGACTCATGAGCATGACGTTGACGCCAAAGGGCTTATCCGTCCTGGTGCGCAGCTCGTGAATCTGGTCGCGCAGCCAGTTAGCGTCGGCGTTCATGGCTGCGATAATCCCCAAGCCGCCCGCCTCGGACACTGCGGACGCCAGCGAGGCGTCGGCAATCCAGGCCATACCGCCCTGGAACACGGGCTTTTCGATGCCGAGTAGATCGCAGAGAGGAGTCTTGAGCATCTCTACTTCTCCAGTGCCGCCTCGACCGTATCGGCGAACTCGCCGACCGTCTTGGGGTTCTCCTCGGTATCGAGCTGGATGCCAAACTCGTCCTCGACGGCGACGAGGATCTCGACGGTGCCCAGGCTGTCGAGACCAATCTCCTCGAGCGTGGACTCGGGCTTCATCTCGACGTCGTCAAGGCCAGCGGTCTCGCGGATAACGTCGCAAACGCGCTCGAAGGTCTTCTGATCTGCCATGGTAGTTCTCCTTTGTTTGTGCCCTAAGGGCGTTTTTATTTCCTATGTGCGACTACTTCCAACGAAGCAGATAGCCACCTATATCCAGGCCGGCGCCAAATCCAACGAGGACGATGGTGTCGCCCGCATTCAGTGCGTCGGTGCGTGCCAGCCGGTCAAGCGCAAAGGGAATGCAAGCGCTCGAAATGTTGCCGGTCTCGCGCAACGTGCGAACCACGCGCTCGTCCGGCACGCCCAGGCGCTTGACCGCCTGACTCAGGATTCGTTCGTTAGCCTGATGGAATACAAAATGATCGATGTCTTCGACCGAAATGCCCGTATCGCTCGCAAGCTTATGGACCGTGTCGCAGATGGCGTTGACGCCAAACTTGAACACGCGGCGGCCATTCATGGACAGCACGCTCTCGCTATCTGCGGAAGCCTTAAACGGCGAGGTGCCGACTAGACCGGGAACGCGCAAGGTCTCGACGTCGGGCGCCGTCGAAAGTTCAACGGCAAGGGGGCTATCTCCCCCAGTCCCAATCACTGCGGCACCTGCCCCATCGCCAAAGAGCACGCAGGTGGCGCGGTCGGTCCAGTCGAGCGCGCGCGTCATCTGCTCGGCAGCAACGACAAGCACGCGTTCGGCACGGCCGCGGGCGATATAGCCCTCGGCGACATCGAGCGCAAATACGAAGCCGGCGCAGGCCGCCGAGACATCGAAGGCAGGGCACGTCGCGCCCAGTCGCTCTGCAACGGCACACGCCTCGGCGGGAACAAGGTGGTCACCCGTCGTCGTCGAGCAGACGATCAGATCCAGCTGGCTCGCATCGATTCCAGACACCTGGAGTGCCCGCTCGCTCGCCGCTACGGCAAGGTCGTCAAGTGACTCGGTGGTGCAGACGTGGCGGCTCTTGATACCGGTACGGGTAAAGATCCACTCATCCGAGGTATCGAGGAACTCAGACAGCTCGTCATTGGAAACACTGCGCTCAGGAAGTGCCGAACCTGTTCCAAGAATCGTGAAACCCATCACTAACCTCCTTTGAGTTGTTGACGTGTTTACATCGACTAAGAGAGGATAGCGCATTTCAGACGTTGTTGACGTGTTAACATTAAATTGGCCAAATGCGACAAAGGCTTCACATTGTGTCTGTCTCTCGACACCATTGCGTTATTCACTTATCCATTAAGGAGGTAGCAGCCGTTATGGATGCCAAATTAACGATAGTCGACGTAACCGGATCGACCAACGATGACCTGCTCGAAGCAGGGAAACAGGGAGCGCCGCACGGCACAGGACTTGCCGCCCGGGCTCAGACAGCAGGACGCGGTCGGCGCGGCCACAAATGGGATTCAACCGCTGGTAACCTATTGCTTTCGATTGTCCTGCGTCCACGCGTTAATCCTGCAAAGTACTCTGGTCTTGCCGCCGTCAGCGGTCTAGCGGTGCTCGAGGCACTCGAAAAGCAGGGTCTTGCAAACGAGATTGGCCTCAAATGGCCCAACGATCTCGTCGCACGAGGACATAAGCTTGGCGGCATCTTAGTCGAGGCGGCTCGTGACAACGAGGGCAGGCCCTTCGCCGTCTGCGGCATTGGCGTCAACGTAAACTACACGCCCCAGGAGGTGCCCGATGGCGGCCTGGCGGCAATTGGCCTCTCAGACCTCAACAAGAATGTTCCCACCGTCGATGCGCTCCTCGATGAGGTCTATCACGCCGTCGTTAACGCTGTGGACGCGTGGGCAGATCTGCTCAACGCCATGGAAGAAAACGCCGGACCGCTCGCGCCCGTCCACGGCGAATATGTCGCTCGCCTCAATTGGATTGGGGAGCACGTTATCGCCCGCTCCCCAGCCGGTGACGAGCTGGCACGCGGCATCTTTAAAACCGTCGATGACTTTGGTCGCGCGTGCATCGAGACAGAAGACGACTTGCGATCCTTCCATTTTGAGGAGGCATCGCTGCGCCCCTTGAGCGAATAGGGTGCCGCAGCCACCTCCTCGGCAGCATTGCCTGGCAGTCCAAACCATCATTCAAAACAAAAGAGCCCCGCTACCAACATGGCAGCGGGGCTCTGTAAGCTATGAGCGATATCGCTTAGAGCTTGATGTCGATGTCGACGCCAGCGGGGAGGTCGAGACGCATGAGCGAATCAACGGTGCCCGAGGTGGGGTCGAGAATGTCGATGAGGCGCTTGTGAGTGCGCATCTCGAACTGCTCACGGGAGTCCTTGTTCACGTGCGGCGAGCGGATAACCGTGTACAGGTTGCGCTCGGTGGGCAGGGGGACAGGACCGGAAACGCGAGCGCCGGTCTTCTGAGCGGTCTCGACGATGAGCTTCGCGGACTGATCGACGACCTCGTGATCATAGCCCTTGAGGCGAATGCGGATCTTCTGGGTAGCCAACTTAAACCTCCAAAGAGTGCGAGAGATGTTCTCGCAGGATTACGTAACAGAGAGCTCGAACTTAGGCGTTCTTGCTCATGACCTCGTCCACGATGGACTTGGGCGCGGGCTCATAAGAGTCGAACTGCATCGTGTAGGATGCACGGCCCTGGGTCTGGGAGCGAAGGTCGGTAGCGTAACCGAACATCTCGCCCAGCGGCACCTTGGCACGGATGAGCTTGCTGTTCTTGCGATCCTCCATGCCCTCGATCTTGCCGCGGCGACCGGAGAGGTTGCCCATAACGTCGCCCATGTACTGCTCGGGGGTCTCGACCTCGACAGCCATGATCGGCTCGAGCAGCTGCGGATCGGACTTCTTGAGGGCGTCCTTGATAGCCATGGAACCGGCGATCTTGAAGGCGGCCTCGGAGGAGTCGACCTCGTGGTAAGAACCGTCGAACAGGGTGACCTTGACGTCGAGGACCGGGAAGCCGGCGATAACACCGGTGTTCAGGGCCTCCTGGATGCCCTTGTCGATGGACGGGATGTACTCCTTGGGCACGACGCCGCCGACGATAGCGTTGACGAACTCGTAGCCGAAGCCCTCCTCCATCTTCTCGAGCTTGATGACGGCGTGGCCGTACTGACCGCGACCGCCGGACTGACGGACGAACTTGCCCTCAGCCTTCTCGACGTCGTGACCAGCGGTCTCGCGGTAGGCAACCTGGGGCTTACCGACGTTAGCGTCAACCTTGAACTCGCGGAGCAGACGGTCGACGATGATCTCGAGGTGCAGCTCGCCCATGCCGGCGATGATGGTCTGGCCGGTCTCGTGGTTGGTGGACACCTGGAAGGTCGGGTCCTCCTCGGCGAGCTTGGTCAGAGCCAGGGACATCTTGTCCTGCTCGGCCTTGGTCTTGGGCTCAATAGCAACGTCGATAACGGGCTTGGCGAACTCGATCTTCTCGAGGACGATCTCCTTGCCCTCGGCGCACAGGGTGTCACCGGTGGTGGAGTTCTTGAAGCCGACGCAAGCGACGATGTCGCCGGCGGCAGCGTCGTCACGGTCGATACGCTCGGCGGCGTTCATCTCGAGGATGCGGCCGAGGCGCTCGCGCTGACCGTTGGAAGCGTTGACAACGTAGGAGCCGGACTCGGCACGGCCGGAGTAAACGCGGACGTAGGTGAGCTTACCGACGAACGGGTCGGTCATGATCTTGAAGACCAGGCCGGAGAAGGGCTCGTCGAAGGAAGGATGACGCTGGATCTCCTCGCCGGTGTCCGGATCGGTACCGGTGACGGCCTCAACGTCGAGCGGGCTGGGCAGGTAGTCGACGACAGCGTCGAGCAGCTCCTGGACGCCCTTGTTCTTGTAGGCGGAGCCCACGAAGACGAGGTTGAGCTCGTTGGCCAGAACGCCCTTGCGCAGAGCAGCCTTGAGCTCCTCGACGGTGAAGTCCTCCTCCATGAGGATCTTCTCCATGAGCTCGTCGTCAAAGCTGGCAGCAGCGTCGAGGAGCTCCTCGCGCTTGGTGGCAGCGATGTCAGCGAACTCAGCCGGGATCTCGTCCATCGGCTCGGGGTAGGTCATGCCCTTGTCGTCGGCCTTGAAGTCCCATGCGGTCATGGTGACGAGGTCGATAACGCCCCAGAAGTTGTCCTCGGCGCCCATCGGGACCTGAGCGGCCACAGCGTTGGCGTCGAGACGATCCTTCATGGTCTCGATAGCGTTGAAGAAGTCGGCGCCCACGCGGTCATACTTGTTGATGAAGGCGATGCGGGGGACGTTGAAGGTAGAAGCCTGACGCCAAACGGTCTCAGACTGGGGCTGAACGCCGGCAACGGCGTCGAAGACGGCGACAGCGCCATCGAGGACGCGCAGGCAGCGCTCGACCTCGGCGGTGAAGTCAACGTGGCCCGGGGTGTCGATGATCTGGATGCGGTAGTCCTTACCGTCCTTGTTCCAGAAGCACGTGGTAGCGGCGGAGGTAATGGTTACGCCGCGCTCCTGCTCCTGAACCATCCAGTCCATGGTGGCAGCGCCCTCATGGACCTCACCGATCTTGTGGGTCTTACCGGTGTAGTAAAGAATACGCTCGGTCGTGGTGGTCTTACCGGCATCGATGTGAGCCATGATGCCGATGTTACGGGTATCGGAAAGCTTGTACTTAGGCTTAGCCATGTTAGTTCCTTACCTTAACTTACCAACGATAGTGAGAGAACGCGCGGTTGGCCTCGGCCATCTTGAAGACGTCCTCACGCTTCTTGACGGAAGCGCCCAGGCCGTTGGAAGCGTCGAGAATCTCGTTAGCGAGACGCTCGGCCATGGTCTTCTCCTTGCGAGCGCGGGAGAAGTTGACGATCCAGCGGATGCCCAGAGCGGTGGAACGACGGGAGTTGACCTCCATCGGGACCTGATAGGTAGCGCCACCGACACGCTTGGGCTTAACCTCGAGCGTGGGCTTGACGTTGTCCATAGCCTTCTTGAAGGTAGCGAGAGCGTCGCCACCCTCGGACTTCTCGGCAACGATCTCGAAAGCGGTGTAAACGATGCGCTCAGCGGTGGCCTTCTTGCCGTCAAGAAGGACCTTGTTGATGAGCTGAGTCACCAGGCGGTTGTTGTAAACGGCGTCAGGCTGAACCTCACGACGATTAGCTGCTGCACGACGCGGCATGTGAAATCTCCTTAAGTGTCTACCGTGCGGCGCTTAGGCGGCACACGGCGAAAGTATCAAAACGTTATCTGGCTTATTTGGCCTTGGGGCGCTTAGCACCGTACTTGGAACGGGCCTGCATACGGTTCTGGACCGGAGCAGCGTCGTAGGCGCCACGGATGACGTGATAACGGACACCAGGGAGGTCACGGACACGACCGCCGCGGACGAGCACGATGGAGTGCTCCTGCAGGTTGTGGCCCTCACCCGGGATGTAAGCAGTAACTTCGATGCCGTTGACAAGGCGAACACGGGCAACCTTACGAAGAGCCGAGTTCGGCTTCTTGGGGCTCGTGGTGAAGACGCGGGTGCACACGCCGCGCTTCTGGGAGTTGTGCTGCAGAGCAGCGTTCTTGGACTTCTTGGGCACGGAACGACGGCCCTGGCGAACCAGCTGGTTAATAGTAGGCAAAGCGTACTCCTTCTCGAATGATTCCAGCTTTCTGTAAAGTGCAACGGCTTGAATCGAGGGGTCAGCATCCCCCTACGAAACACGCAGTTCGATAGGATACGTGGCGTTAGCTGTGCCGTCAACAGACCACGCCGCCGGGCGTATCCCAAATTAGGCACATTTCCGCAAACCCTACACAAAAGGGATCCCCTCCTGTGCGCATGGGCGGATTCCCGGCCCGGGCGGCCTGCGGTTTAAGTTTGCTGCTCTACAGTCCTGGCTCGCACGGAGGCCACATTAAGTGGCCTCCGGCTCGTGCGGAACTCGCGACAAACTTAAACCGACGCTCCTATAAGTTGTCAAGAGGCAGTTTGCGGGAGCGCTCCCTTCAA
>CABVBR010000059.1 GCA_902496645.1 uncultured Collinsella sp. | reverse complement strand
CTGGCGGGTTTGCAGCGTCAACTGGTTACGCGGGCTGGTAAGCCCGCGTAACCCTAATAATTGGCTTCGTAGCCGTTGCCGTCGCCAGTGGGCTCTTCGTAGTAATCGGAGCTGTCGCCCGAGTCGCTGGAGTCGTCCGAATCGTCCGAGCTACCTGACGAAGTGGCGGTACCGTTGGCGTAGTCGTCGGACGTGTTGCTGTTGAGGTCACCAATCGTGGAGCTGGTACCATCGGACAGGCCCATGGTATTGGGGCCCTTGGGATCCTTGCCGGCGTCAACGCGCTCCATCATTTCCTTGAGCTCGTCCTCGTAGACAAAGACGTAGCTCACGCCATCAATCATGGTGCTGTCATCGGCATACGAAGGCAGGTTGGCCGAGTAGATGCCATCGACATCCATGCCGCGCATGGCATTGACCGTAGAGACGATGTCCTGAACGCTCATATCGGTCACGAGCATGTCGGACAGCGAATTGACGAGGTCGAAGACCTTGGTGGCATCGAAGTTGTTGAGGATCTGGTTGGCGAGGGCGCCGAGCACCTGACGCTGATGGCGCATGCGCGTGTAGTCGCCATCGGCATAGATGTAGCGGCAGCGGGCATAGGTAAGGGCGGTCGCGCCATCCATGTGCTGCTGACCGGCAGTAATCTTAATGTCGAGATGCTCGGGGTCGTCGACATCGTCGGTCGCGTTAATGTCGATACCGCCGACCGAATCGATGAGCGACTGCATGCCGTCGAAGCTGACCTCGGCATAGTGAGAAATCTGAACTCCGCACAGCTCGTTGACCGCCTGGACCATGGCTTCGGCGCCGCCGTAGGTGTGGCAGGCGTTGATCTTCATGGTCGAGCCGTTGTAGACGACCTTGGTATCGCGCGGAATGGAGATGAGCGTCGCCTGCTTTTGCGTGGGGTCGATACGCGCCAGGTTAATCGAGTCGGCGCGGTATGTATCCTCGCCCGGACGACCGTCAGTGCCAAGGAGCAGCACGTAGAACGGGTCCTTTGCCTCGTCGGTATCAACCAGGATCTGGCGCAGGTTGTCGGTAATGACATTGGAATCGCCGAGCTTGCCCATAATGGTGGCAAACCACAGGCCCGCGGCAGTCGTTGCGCTCAGCAGCACACCGAGCACGGCAATAAGCGCGACGCGGCGAACCGTATGGCCGCGACGGCGCTGACGGGCGCGCTCGGAATAGCGGGCGACGTTATCACGGCTATAGATCTTGGCCTGTGCGCCGGTCGAAGGTCTTCGGGATTCCGCAAGGGGCTTTTTCTTAAACATAGGCAACCTGCATTAGTAGATGACGGGATCGGGGACAGTGGCGTGCTCGACGTGAGCGCCAAGCGCCTGCAGCTTTTCGACAAACTGCTCATAGCCGCGCTTGATGTGATGGATCGCCGATACCTCAGTCGTGCCATCGGCGATCAGACCGGCGACAACGAGAGCTGCGCCGCCGCGCAAATCGGGCGAGGTAACCTGCGCACCCGAGAAACCCTTGACGCCGTGAATCATAGCGTGATGGCTCTCGATGCGAATATCGGCACCCATGCGCACCAGCTCGGATGCAAACATAAAGCGATTCTCGAAGATATTCTCGGTGATAACGGAACTGCCGTCGGCCAGGGCAGAGAGCACCATAATCTGCGCCTGCATGTCCGTGGGGAAACCGGGGAACGGGAGCGTCTGGATATCGACCGGCTTGATGCGCTCGACGCGATTCACGTGGACGCCATCCTCGATGCGCTCGCAATCGATGCCCATGAGCTCCATCTTCTTGAGCACCATTCCCAAGTGGATGGGGCAAAAGCCCGTGACATCGACACCGCGGTCGTCTGCCATCAACGCGCCGGCAACGATAAAGGTACCGGCCTCGATGCGGTCGCCCACCACGCGATGGGTAACGGGATGCAGCTCTTCCACGCCCTCAATGGTCACAACAGGCGTACCCGCGCCGACAATCTTGGCGCCCATCTCGTTGAGCATGTTGGCGAGATCGACGATCTCGGGCTCACGGGCGGCATTATCGATAACCGTGGTACCCTGCGCGCGCACGGATGCCATGATGAGGTTCTCGGTTGCACCGACGCTGGCAAACTCGAGCGTGACGGTGGTACCGCGCAGGCCCTGAGGCGCATTGGCGTTGATATAGCCGTGGGCGGTATCGAACTCGACGCCCAGGGCCTCAAGACCCAAGATATGCATATCGATCTTGCGAGCGCCCAGGTTGCAGCCGCCGGGCATGGCGATCTTGGCGCGATGGAAACGGCCCAGCAGGGGCCCCATCACGGCAGTGGAAGCGCGCATCTTGGCAACGAGCTCGTAGGGCGCCTCCCAAGAATCGACCTGGGAGGTATCGATCTCGAGCGTGTGCTCGTCGAGGACATCGATCGTGGCGCCCATGCCCTTGAGCACCTTGCCCATCACGTGGACATCGGAAATATCAGGCACGTTCTGCAGCGTCGTCTTGCCCGGCGCCAGAAGCGTTGCCGCCATGAGTTTGAGCGCGGAGTTCTTGGCGCCCGAAACAGGCACGGAACCTCCGATGGCGTGGCCACCCTCAACGCGGATAATATCCAAGGTCTACCCTTTCAAAAAGCATGCCCGGGGTGGCTGGGCCATCCCGGGCATGATGTGTTCGCAAATGGTCGAACGCTAAAGCGTTTGACTATTGGGCAAGCTTGAGCTTACACCATGCGATATCATTATAGAGGTAGGCGCGGCGTGCATCATCCTCCGACAAATTACCCAGCTTCTCTTCAAAACCTTGAATATCAGCTTTAACCTTGTCGGCGTCGACGGTCGCCAAATCGCAAGCGCGCTCGGCGAGGACGGTCACGACATCGTCCGCAACCTGGGCATAGCCGCCGGCCACGGCAAACGTGTGGTCGACAGTGCCCATGGCCTTATCGGAAACGCGAACGTAACCGCGATCGATCGTGCAGATTTCGCTGGAGTGAGCAGGCAGAACGCCAAACTCGCCATCGGTGGACGGAATCGACACAAACGCAGCGTCGCCCTCATAGGCGCAGCTCACGGGGCACACGATGCGGATACGCATAACCTACTTCTCCCCCATCTTGCGGGCGCGCTCGCGCACGTCCTCAATCGTGGAAGCATAGCGGAAAGCCTGCTCGGGCAGGTCATCGGCCTTGCCGTCGACAATCTCGGCGAAGGAGCGGACGGTATCCTCGACGCGGACGTAGACACCGGGGTTGCCGGTGAACTTCTCGGCGACGTGGAAGGACTGCGAGAGGAACTGCTGGATCTTACGGGCGCGGTTGACCGTAAGGCGCTGCTCCTCGGACAGCTCGTCCATACCCAGAATGGCGATGATGTCCTGAAGGTCGGAGTACTCCTGCAGAATCTCCTGGACCTTGACGGCGACACGATAGTGCTCCTCGCCGACGATCGAGGGATCGAGAGCGTCGGAGGAAGACGCGAGCGGGTCGATGGCCGGGAACAGGCCAAGCGACGAAATGCTACGCGAAAGAACCGTGGTGGCGTCGAGGTGCGTAAACGTCGTGGCGGGTGCCGGGTCGGTCAGGTCGTCGGCGGGGACGTAGACGGCCTGGACGGAGGTAATGGAACCCGTCTTAGTCGAGGTAATGCGCTCCTGGAGGTCGCCCATCTCGGTAGCCAGCGTTGGCTGGTAACCGACGGCGGACGGCATACGGCCCAGCAGTGCGGAAACCTCGGAACCGGCCTGGGAGAAGCGGAAGATGTTGTCGATGAACAGCAGAACGTCCTGGCCGCGATCGCGGAAGTACTCAGCGGTGGTAAGGCCGGCCAGACCGATGCGCAGACGCGCTCCGGGCGGCTCGTTCATCTGACCATAGACCAAGCAGGTCTTGTCGATAACGCCAGACTCGCTCATCTCGAGGAACAGGTCGGTGCCCTCACGAGTACGCTCGCCGACACCGGTGAACACCGAGGTGCCGCCGTGCTCCTGGGCGAGGTTGTTGATGAGCTCCTGAATCAGAACGGTCTTGCCGACGCCGGCGCCGCCGAACAGACCCGTTTTGCCGCCACGGATGTAGGGCTCGAGCAGGTCAACGGCCTTGATGCCGGTTTCGAAGATCTCGGTCTTGGTGGTGAGCTCGTCGAAGCGGGGTGCTGCGTGGTGGATGGGATAGAACTCCTCCACCTCGGGCATGGGCTTACCGTCGACAGGCTTGCCCATGACGTTCCAAATGCGGCCGAGCGTCTTGGGGCCAACGGGCATCTTCATGGGCTCACCGGTATCGGTGGCGATGAGACCACGCTGCAGACCGTCGGTCGAGGACATGGCGACCGTGCGGACGACGCCGCCCGGAAGCTGGCTCTCAACCTCGAGGATCGTGCTCAGGTGACCGATCGGGGTCTCGGCCTCGACCGTGAGCGCGTTGTAGATCGGGGGCACCGCACCGTCAAACTTGACGTCGACGACAGGGCCGATGATACGCACGATGCGACCATCACCGGCAGTCGTCTTCTTGGTGGCTTCCTCGACCGCAAGCTTTACGGTGTTATTAGCCATTACTGTTCCTCCAATGCTGAGGCTCCGCCGACGATCTCGTTAATCTCGGTCGTGATCGAAGCCTGACGCACGCGACTATACGTGCGGGTAAGGGTCGAGATGATCGCGGTGGCGTTTTCCGTCGCGGAGTGCATGGCCTTGCGGCGTGCACCCTGCTCGGCGGCCGCCGAATCGATCAGGGCCTGGTAGATGACCGTCAGGATATACGACGGTACAAGCTTGCCGAGAACATGCTCGGGAGAGGGCACGAACTCGAACGTGGACGAGATGCGCTTAGGGGCGTCGGTCTCGTTCTTACGCGGACCGTGGGCCATAGCGATCATCTCGGGATCGAGCGGCAGCAAGTGCTCGACGCGAAGCTCCTGATCCACGCGGTTCTTGGCGTGGTGGTAGACAAGCTCGACACGGTCAAGCTCACCGGCACGATACGCATCGCAGATATGAGAGGAGATCATGCGGGCCTGATTGAAATCGGGCTCAGAGGAGTTGCCCTCAAAGTGCATGACGACGTTTGCGCGGTCACGGAAATACGTGGCCGGTTTGCGCCCACACGCGATGATCTCGCACTCGATGCCGTCGTTCGCCCAAGAAGCGGCGAGCTTTTCGGCCGTGCGCTCCACCGTCGTATTGAAACCGCCGGCAAGGCCGCGGTCCGAGGCAATAACGACAATCAGGCCATGCTTGACGCTCTCATGCTTCTGCAGCATGGGATCGGTGCCCGAACAGGAAGCGTCGTCGGCGACCGTCAACATGACGTCGGTCAGCGCCTCCTTATAGGGCTCGGCCTGCTTGGAGCGATCGAGGGCACGACGGATCTTGGCCGTAGAGACCATCTCCATCGTGCGCGTGATCTGCTTGGTCGTGGTAACCGAGGAGATTCGCTTCTTAATGTCGCGAAGGTTGGCCATGGGGCTTAGTTCTCCTCTGATCCAGAAACATCCGAATGGTGCTTGGCCATGAACTGCTGTTTGAAGTCGCCGATGACGCGCAAGAGCTCAGCCTTGGTGTCATCATCGATCTTCTTGGCGCGAACCTTGTCGAGCAGCGAGCCAAAGCCATTGTCCATGTACTCGATGAGCTCGGCACGGAAGGGCAGCACGTCGGCGATCTCCAGGTCATCCAGGAAGCCCTCGTTGCCAGCGAACAGCGTAACGATCTGCTCGCCAACCTCAAACGGCTTGTAACGCGGCTGCTTCAGGAGCTCGGTCATGCGAGCACCATGGGTCAGCTGCTTCTGAGTAGCCTCGTCGAGGTCGGAGCCGAACTGCGTAAAGCCGGCGAGCTCCTGGTACGAAGCGAGGTCCAGACGGAGGTTGCCGGCGACCTGCTTCATGGCCTTGGTCTGCGCATCGCCACCGACGCGGGACACGGAGATGCCCACGTCGACTGCCGGGCGCTGACCTTGGAAGAAGAGCTCGGACTGCAGGTAGATCTGACCATCGGTAATGGAAATGACGTTGGTCGGAATGTAGGCCGAGACGTCGCCGTCCTGGGTCTCGATGATCGGCAGTGCCGTCATGGAGCCGTAACCGTTCTTCTTGGACATCTTGACGGCACGCTCGAGCAGACGAGAGTGCAGGTAGAAGATGTCGCCAGGATAGGCCTCGCGTCCGGGCGGACGATGCAGCGTCAGCGACATCTGACGGTAGGCCACAGCCTGCTTGGACAGGTCGTCGTAGATGACGAGCACGTGGCCGCCGGGGTTGGTCTCGCTGGCGGGCTTGCCGTCCTCGCCGTTGTACATGAAGAACTCGCCGATAGCGGCACCGGCCATAGGCGCGATGTACTGCATAGGGGCGGAATCGGCAGCGGTGGCCGAAACGATGATGGTGTAGTCGAGCGCACCGTGCTGAGCGAGGGTCTCGCGGATGTTGGCAACCGTGGAGGCCTTCTGGCCGATGGCGACATAAATGCAGACCATGCCCTTGCCGCGCTGGTTGAGGATAGCGTCGATGGCGATGGCGGTCTTACCGGTCTTACGGTCGCCGATGATGAGCTCACGCTGACCGCGGCCAATAGGCACCATGGAGTCGATAGCGAGCAGACCGGTCTGAACCGGCTCGCACACCGGGGTACGATCGATGACGCCGGGAGCCTTGAACTCGATGGGACGACGGTGCGTGGCGACAATGTCGCCCAGGCCGTCGATGGGCTGGCCGAGCGGATTGACGACGCGGCCGAGCATGGCACGGCTCACGGGGATATCCATAATGCGGCCAGTGGTGCGGCACTCGTCGCCTTCCTTGATAGAGTCGACGGCACCAAACAGAACGGCGCCGACCTCGTCACGGTCAAGGTTCTGGGCAAGGCCGAAGACGGTCTCACCGGTATCGGAGCTCTTGAACTCCAGAAGCTCGCCTGCCATGGCGCTCTTGAGGCCGGAGACGCGCGCGATGCCGTCGCCTACCTCGTCGACCGTTGAAACCTCATGCGTATCGACCGTCGCGGAGAGGCTCGTGAGCTGCTCCTGCAGTTTCTTGGCGATATCCTGGGCATTGAGGGTTTCGGACATTAGGCTTCACCTCCGTACGAATTAGCAGAGTTTGCGAGGGTCTCCTGCGCGATGCGCAGCTGCGTCTTGACGGAAATGTCACGACGCTCGCCGCGGGCCTCGAGCACCAGGCCGCCCACGATAGACGGGTCGACCCGCTCGATAAGGAATACCTTGCGACCGAAGTCCTGCTCGCATTTCTTAGTGATGGTTTGACGCAGCTCGTCGTCGAGCGGGATCGCCGTGGTGACGGTCACGCCCACTACATCCTCGTCTTCCTCGGCAACATACTTAAAGGCAGCTGCCACCTTGGGAAGAAGGTCGAGCTGGTCGCGCTTGGACATGGTGTCGAGCACGGCGATGATCTCGGGGCTGGCAGAAGCCAGGCGCTCGATCATCTCGAGGTCCTCGAACACATGGTTCTCGGCCTTAGCGGCTTCCAGAAGGGAGCGCGCGTAGGTCTCGAGCACCTTGTCCTGATAGCGGCTAGTCGGCATTCAGGCTACCTGCTTCCTGGATGTAGCGCTCGATGAGCTTCTTCTGCTCGGCATCGTCCTCGAGTGCCTCGCCCACGATCTTGGTGGCGACGGCAACGGACAGGTCGGCGATGGAGCTCGCGGCACCGGCGTAGATGGACTTGCGCTCGTCCTCGACGGTCGTATGGGCCTTGGCGATGATCTCCTCGGCCTCCTTGTGAGCAGCCTCGATGATACGGGCGCGCTCGGACTCGGCGTCCTTACGGGCCTCGAGAACGATGTCGGCAGCCTGACGACGGGCGTCGGTGACGATCGAGTCAGACTCAGCGCGCTTGGCGATAGCCTCCTGCTTGGTCTTCTCGGCCTCGTCGAGGCTCTCCTCGATCTTCTTGCCGCGCTCCTCCATGGTTTTCATGATGCCCGGCAGGGCGACCTTGGCCAGCACGATCCAGATGATCAGGAAGGCGATAAGCGCCGGAATGAACTCCGCCATCTTAGGGATGAGGATGTCCGCACCGGCAGCGCCGTCCTCGGCGAACGCGGAAACCGGCATGAGCAGCGCGGCCGCGGACGCGGAGAGTGCGATCGCGCTCTTCTGGGATGAAAGATTCATACTTGACGCTCCGTGCTATTTAACGATCAGCGCGACAACGAAGCCGATCAGAGCCAGAGCCTCGCCGAAGGCGGAGCCCATGATGAAGACGGTGAACACGCGGCCCTGGACCTCAGGCTGACGGGCCATAGCACCCGTAGCACCCAGAGCAGACAGGCCGATAGCAAGACCAGCGCCGATAACACCGAGACCGTAACCGATAACTCCCACGATTCCTCCTTTGTCGTGCGTGTCTTTTTTCACGCAGGATAACCTTTTTATAACTGCCGGGCTCCATGGGTACGGGCACCGGCGGTTTAACGAATTGCCTTACCTTTAGGCGCGGACGGGAGACTACTCCTCCTCCGCGACCTCCTCTGCCTCGGAGACATACACGGCGGTAAGGACCGTGAAGACGTAGGCCTGGATGGCGCCGACCACAAGCTCGATCGCATAGATCAGGATGAGGATGGCAAGCCAGGCCAGCGAAGGCAGGGCTCCGACGGCGTGGGCCGCGGAAACCTGCTGAAGCAGCGGCTGCATGAACATGCTCGCCATGATGGCGAACGAGCCCATGACCACGTGTCCTGCAAACATGTTACAGAACAGACGGACGGCGAGCGTGATGAGGCGCAGGAAGGTCGAGAAGAGCTCGACGACCCACACGAGCACGTTCATCGGGAAGCTCACGCCCTGCGGGGCGAGGCTCTTGATATAGCCGATCACGCCGTGGGCCTTGCATCCGTAGTAGATGAAGTACACGAAGGCGAAGATGGCGAGCGCGGCGGTGGAGCCGATTGCGCCGGTGCCGGGCTTCATTCCCGGGATCAGGCCGATCATGTTATTGATCAGGATGAACAGGAAAAGCGAGCACAGGAACGGGAAGTGCTTCTTCCAGTTCTCACCCACGACGCCCTTGCCGATATCGTTCTCGACGTACTCGATGATGTACTCGAAACCGTTGACGAAGAAGCCCTTGGGAACCAGGGTCTGCTTCTTCTTGAACACGGCCAGGACGATCAGGAGCACGATCGTGGAGACGATCAGCCAAAACGAGTACTGCGTGACGCCGCAGCTCAGATCGCCCACGACAGGGGTGGAGCTGAACTCGCTGACCAGATGATTAATCTCATCAGGCAGCTTTTCAAAAATTTCCACGACTTACCTTTCGACCTCATGAGGATCTCGCAGCGCCTTGGCGACACGAACCGTGCAGGCGGCCATAAAGGCCACGAAGCCGATCGCCTCGCCCAGGAGGAACATGCGAAACGCCTCTCCGAACAACGCAAACACAACCAAGGTAAAGACGAGCAGGGCGATTGCCGAGACCGCCAGACTCACCATTCCCTTGAGCATGTCTGCATTCTGCTTATCGTCAAGAACCGGCTTGAGCGTAAAGACAAAGGGAAGGAAGGCAATTGCGCCCGCGATGGCGCCTGCAACGATAGCGAGCAGATCGGCTATCTGAAACACTGGCTTCCTCGCTTTCCTAGTTTTAACGCTTCACAGCACAGTCCCAGCCAAACATTGGTGACTATTGTACGAGCCAATCGCCAAAGTACAACCGAAAAACAAACGGTTAATACGCACCTGTACGTTTTCTTAAGACCTTCTTTATGCCGCAGTTACGGTAATACGTTTTTTCGAACCCCACGGGGTAAAACGTCCATTAACAGGAGTGCGCGTGGACGCCTTTTGCTCGCCCGCGCGCACCATTTCTTCGTATTTGCGGCAACGGCCGTCTTGGCGCCGCGACTAGAGCGTGCCGTAGATGCGGTCGCCGGCGTCGCCCAAGCCGGGAACGATGTAGGCGGCCTCGTTGAGATGGTCGTCGATTGCGCAGGTATAGATGTGCACATCGGGGTCCTTCTCGGTGAGCGACTTGAGCCCCTCGGGCGCGGCGACGATACACAGCATGCGGATATCCTTGACACCGCGCTCGCGCAGGTAGCTGATGGCCATCTCGGCCGAGCCGCCCGTGGCGAGCATGGGGTCGACAACCAGGCAGATGCGCTGGTCGATGTCCTTGGGCATCTTGCAGTAGTACTCGTGCGGCTCGTGGGTGACCTCGTCACGCTCCATGCCGATGTGGCCCACGCGAGCGGAAGGCACCAGGTCGAGGATGCCATCGACCATGCCAAGGCCTGCACGCAGAATGGGAACGATAGCGAGCTTTTTGCCGGCAAGCTGTTTAAACGTTGCGGTGGTGATAGGAGTCTCGACCTCGACGTCTTCCATGGGCAGATCGCGCATGGCCTCGTAGCCGTCAAAAAGCGCGAGCTCACGCACGAGCTGGCGAAACTGGTTGGTGCCAGTGTTCTTGTCGCGCAGAATCGATAGCTTGTGCTGGACGAGCGGGTGATCGACAAGGGTCACGCGGGACGTATCGTAGGTGACGGTCATGGGTTGATTGCCCCTTTCGTTGCGGCCGGAAGATGGCCTTGCTGACAAGGCGCATGGCGATGTTGTTGCCGCGCGCCGTGCATAAGTTTAACGGTTTGTTGTATCGAGCAGCTCGTCGCAACCCTACTGAGCGGTGTTGAGCGAACGCTTGACGGCATCACGCCAACCAGCGAGGTTGCTCTCACGGCGCTCGACGGACATGTGAGGATGGAAGACTTTGACGATCTGAGCGTTTTGCTCCAGCTCCTCCAAATCCTCCCAATAGCCGACAGCAAGGCCCGCCA
>CABVBR010000058.1 GCA_902496645.1 uncultured Collinsella sp. | reverse complement strand
CAGCAAAAACATGTTTACATGAAACAGATGGCAGACATCTTATCTTTCATCTCTCAATTATCTCTAATATGAGAGATAGCAGTAAGATGAGAGATAATTACGAGAGATAACTGAGAGACGAAGGAAATCTATTCGTGGCATTCTCCGCCGGGCCGAGCGAAAGGACATGCAGATGAACGAAAACGAGCTGACCGGTCTGCTCGAGTCTTTAAGGCGCATGGGCTCGGACGATCTTAACGTCGAGGTCAAGGAGAGCGCCACGACGCTTTCCCGCGACGTATGGGAAACAGTTAGCGCATTCGCGAATACTGCTGGCGGAATTATCGTGCTCGGCGTGAGCGAGCGCGCGGGCTTTGTCCCGGTTGAGAACTTTGAGACCGAGAAGGTGCTCAACCAATTCGTAGCGGGCATGGGTGATGCCGGCGGTCGCGGAAAACTGGCCAATCCGCCCAAATACACCATTGAACGCGTGGAGCTCCAGGGCACCGTGGTTCTGGTCATCACGATTGAGGAGCTCGACCCGTCGAGCAAGCCTTGTTATGTCATAGAGCGGGGCGCTCAAGGCGGCAGCTACAAACGCATCGATGACAAAGATGTTCCGCTCTCGTCGACCGAGGTCCTGTCCTTGTCATCGTATGAACGGACGAGCCCCAGTGATCGCGATGCAGTGCCCGGTGCGGTCGCAGGCGATCTTGACGAGGCCCTGGTCGACCGCACGATAGAGCGTGCTTTCTCACTGACACCCCGTGCGATGCGCGGCGCGCCGGACAAGAAAACGAAGCTGGAGCGCCTGAATTTCCTCGACTCCCAGGGCAATGTCACTAAGGCCGGGCTCCTGGCTGCGGGTGCCTATCCTCAGCAGTTCTATCCCAAGCTCTTTATCGATGTGGCGGTCTATGCCGGAACGCAGAAGGGCGCGGCGGGGTCGTTGAGGTTCATGGACCGTACGATCTGCGAGGGGACGTTGGGCGAAATGGTCTCGGATGCCGTCGCGGCAGTCGTCAAGAATTTGCGGCGAACCTCGACGATCCAAGGCGTCTCGCGTGTCGACTCGCTGGAGATTCCCGAGGAGGTCCTGCGCGAGGCAATCGCCAACGCCGCAATCCACCGAGAATACGGAGATCGGTTCTGTGGACAATCGATTGCTGTCGACGTTTTTGATGACCGTATCGAGGTGACGAACCCCGGCGGCCTATACGGAGGAAAGACTCGCGAGAACCTGTTTGACGGCAGCTCCCGATGTCGCAATGCGACGCTTGTGAAGCTCATGTCGCTTGTCCCATTGCCCGACGGTGCGGGCTCTCCTGCCGAAGGCAACGGGTCGGGCATTCCAATGATGCTCGATGCCATGCGTGCGCAAGGTCTGGCCGAGCCATTGTTTTGCCCGGGTTTCGACCGGTTTAAGGTTGTCCTTTACCGAGCGAAGGTTGAACAAATTGATCATGGCGGGGACTTAATTGTGGCGGCACTCAAGCGCAACGGCGAACTGGGAACACGTGAACTGGCAGAATGCACGGGACTCACCGTCTCCCAGGTTAGGGTACGCGTCAATGCGCTCATCGCACAGGGCGAGCTTGAACCTACGGCGTCGGCGACGAGCCGCAACCGCAAGTACCGGCTAACGGAGCGCGCAGAGCGGCTGCACTAGCGTTCGGCTCCTACCATCCCGCCATTTCACGCGCTGCGCATCGAAACCTGCAGCAAAGCAGTTACAATAGCCCAATGCGCATCGCGCACGACGATGATATCGGCGCCCGCGACTGGGGGAGACAACATGGCAGAGCAGCAGATAACGCCGGGGACCAAGCTTCAGGTGGCATTCGACGTGCCCATGGGCCAAAAAACCGACTTCAACATGCTCGCCACGTACAAAGATGACCTGGACGAGGCGTACTTCCTTATGAGCGCGCCCATGCTCGCCGGCAAGCCGCTGCTCATGGACGAAAACCAAAAGCTGCTGCTGCAGTACAAAGTAGGCGAGGAGACGTTCGTGCTCGCCGGCTATCCCGAGGCGGTCGAGAAAAAGGGCATCCGCACCTACTGGAAAATGCGCAAAGTCGCCGAGCAGCGCACCTTTGTCAAGCGCCGCGACGAGCGTTTTAAGGTCGCCATGCGCCTGACCTACCAGCGCGACAACGCGCCGACCCCCGAGCCCGAGGACGCCATGACCATCGACGTCTCGGCCGGCGGCCTGGCCATCTACCTCAACGATTACCCCGACGTGGGCGAGGCCCTGGCTGTGCAGATGCCCACGATCCGCCTGCAGGGCGAGCGCCACGAGCTGCCCGAGCAGCTGGGCATCGTATGCTGGGTGCGCCGCGCGCCCAAGGGTAGCCTGTACCGCAACGTCTGCGGCCTGCAGTTCCGCTACGCCGACGACATGGAGCGCGAGCTCGTCAAAGAATACGTCGGCTACATCCGCGCGAAATATAAGCTCTGATCGCCATGGCACTGTTCAAGCGTAACAACAAAGATCAAGCTTCCGAGGATTTGGCCGAGAATCAGGCTGAGGGTGTAGCCGAGAATTTGGCCGAGGACATGGCTGAGGATTTGACCGAGGGTCAGCCCGAGGACACCCCCAGCACCGACCCCGCCCCGCGCAAGCGTTTCGGCAAGTCCAAACGCAAGCCCAAGCCCAAACGCGACCTCCGCGGCGTGGTGCGCATCGAGGAGCTGGAGCAGGCGCTGGCCGACCAGGACCTCGACGACATCGACCCCGACGCGGTCGTATCCATGTATATGCCCAAGCGCCGCATGGAACGCATCGGCGCGGCGCTGCTGCGCATGGACAAGCTGCAAAAGGCCCTCGTGGTGCTGGCGCTTGCCTTTGGTGTGCTGTTCGCCCTGTCGTTTATGCAGGAAAACATGGGCAATTTCACCATCAACCTCAACCGCCTGGAACTGTTCCGCCGCGGCGTGGCCATTGCCGACAACGGCGACTTTAACAACGCCACCGCGCGCCTGGCCGCCGATGCCTTGGACAACGGCACCAATATCGCTGCCGAGGACCTGCCCAACAACCTGGACGACATCGACGGCAGCCACAACGGCAAGAACTACGTGGCGTACACCTTCTATATCCGCAACGCCGGCAAGACTGATCTGGGCTACAGCGCCAAGCTCAAGGTAGTCAGCGCTAGCAAGGGCGTGGAGAAGGCGGCGCGCGTGAGGGTGTATCGCAACGGCGAACCCACCACCTACGCGGCGGCTGCGGCCAACGGCAGCCCCGAGCCCAACACCGAGCCGTTTGCGTCCAAAGACGTGGTGACCACCATCAGTCACAACAACTTCCGCGTGGGCGATGTGGACAAGTACACCGTGGTCATTTGGCTGGACGGCGACGACCCGGAGTGCGTGGACAAGATCATCGGTGGCGCGGTGGAGTTCGGCTTCGATTTCGATTCGTCCGAGACCGACGACACGAGCCTGTTCATTAAGTTCGTGCAGGATATTGCCGATACCCTCACCGGCAACGACCCCATTAGCGCGAGCGGCAACGAGGCGCCCGATTACTATAAGGACCACAACGTGACCTGGAGTAACCGCCGCAACCAAAAGAACTCGCCCGCGGGAGACGGGGATAAGTAGAACGAACAAGCGCCGGGCCGGAGTGATTATCCGGCCCGGCGCTTTTGCTATGCCGAGGTTTTGTCGTCGGAAGCGATGGCGGCTGAGGTGTCGTCCAGTAAGAACATCCGCAGGGCCAGCTTGATCGCATAGCCCGGTTTGACTTCGGGCGTGCTGTCCATGCGCCCGCCCAGGTCGCTGCAATAGGCGTAAACGTCGCGGATCAGGTCCGCGCCCGAGAGCGTGAACATGTAGCCCGCGTTCGAAAGCGCGTTGGGAGCCGCGGGCAGCCCCGCGGTCTGGCAAAAACTGGCGAGATCGGGGGCCATGGCGGCGCCGTAGTCAATCTCGCGGTCTGTGTCCTGCGCGGTCTGTTCCTGCGCACGAACGAACGACAACGCCGCTGCCAGCACAAAACTGGGCGTGGGCGCGTTGACGTCGTCGGTGGTGGCGACGAGCTTGCCGGCCGCCTGCGTGACCAGCCAAGCGACTTCGCGCTGGCATCGAACGGCCTTACGCGTCACCGGTTTAATGGAGCCGGACGAAACGCTTCCTTTAGGTTGAGCGGCAGCAGCCATGGGATCCTCCTAGCAAATAGCCCGTCAAGCAGGCAGAAATTACACGTGCTACACCAGTATAGCGAGTGGGGGAGAGGCGGGGCGCAAAGCCTGGCGGGTGTTATAGATATGGGTCGGGGTGGCATTGCGATCGAAAACCTTAAGGCGGGCTTATGGCCCCGCAGAAACGCGGGACTTAGTAGCGTGAACCGTGCTCGCATAACCCAAGGTAGCCACATGAATCTGCCGCAAGTTAGGGCGCGAAAACTCATAAGGAAATCGTAAGAATTGTGGTATTCTCAATCCAATATTGTCAGGATGGGCAAGCAACATCCAACACGAAAGCGCGGGCTCCCCTTCCGGGCTTCTCGAGGGTCATCTGGGACGAATGGGGAAAGAAAGGGGTCCGTATGGATACCAAAGCATTAAAGAAGCAGATGGGCGCCGCCATCGCCATGGTGCTCGTGGCAGCCGTAGCCCTCGGCTCCGCCACGTTTGCATGGTTTGTGACGAACAATACCGTCAAGGCGACGACGAGCAGCATTAGTGCTCAGTCGAATGCATCATATATGACGATTAAGTACAACGCTTCAGCTATTGGTGCTGACAGCACGTTTGACGTTGCGACTGATGCTGACGTTAAGCTGTACCCCGCTACTTTTGGCGAGTAGGAGAATTCTACCAAGGGCAAGTTCATGACGGGCTTCGGCACGAGTGTGACGGACGGAACCTTGAACTCGCAATTGTCGCTTGTTGGCAATGCGGGTACGCCCGATGAGGCCGCTAATAATGAGTTCGCTAAGAAGAATACCTTCAACATTAGCTCCCGCGGCCAGGACCTCTCTAATCTGAAGATTGCCTCTGTCGAAGCAAAGTCTGCAGACGGCAATAATACTGATTTAGCTACCTCTTCTGATATCAACTCTGCGCTTCGTCTCTTGGTGACGTGTGGCGACAGGTGGGTTGTTCTTGATAAGGACGGAACGTTCAAGCTTGGTTCTGACGGCATTACTGCTTCGGATGGCGTTCTTGCCGATACTGTTACCGCCGATGCGGATACCACAGTTAATATCTATGTCTTCTTTGAGGGCAGCGATAATAAGGTCTACACGAACAACCTCGAAAAACTGACCAATTCTTCTAAGCTGACCGTGACCTTTACTGCCGATAACCAGAACAAGTAATCAGTAGTTTCATAGAAGCTTGTGATGGGCAGGTTCCCAGCCCGGGGTCCTGCCCTTTTTCTTAACGGAGGGAGGCGACGGATATGCGTGATTCGGTAAAGAAACTCAAGATTCAGCTTATTGGGGCGGCACTAACCGTCGTCGTCTCAGCGGTGGCTCTTTCTGCAACTACCTACGCATGGTTTGTCACGAATAGTAGAGTTCATGCGACTACCAGCACCATTTCTGCTCAGGCAAATGGCATGGTGCTCCAAATCGTTGAGGGCGACACGCCCGA
Source organism: uncultured Collinsella sp. (assembly GCA_902496645.1). Taxonomy (GTDB): domain Bacteria; phylum Actinomycetota; class Coriobacteriia; order Coriobacteriales; family Coriobacteriaceae; genus Collinsella. The sequence goes on along the minus strand of CABVBR010000058.1, from coordinate 5,324 downwards.
TCACGGCTCAGACACCTCAACGGTCGCTTCCGCAACCGGTCACGAGATTAGCCCGTCGTCGACGAACGATGCCAAAAACTGGTACGTTCCTCAAGGCTGGCAGGGCGTTAATGTGAGCACCTATCAGAAGGTTGACACATCCATTTCGGGTGAGGCTCCCGGCAAGTACATTATTCAAGGCAACGATTACTACGCATTCACCGCTGCGAATTACACGCTCTATACCGTGGCGAACACGGGCGTTGCCGACGTGTATTTGGACGCGAGCAACGGCTCGCCCATTGCGATCACACAGCATGGCGGCACGCAGAAATGGTTCGACAAAATCAAAGGCAGCCTGCGCGTGGGCATTGTGATTAACGGAGAGCTACGCGTTGTCTATGCGCCAATCGCTCCCTCGACAACTGATACGGGCAACGACATGACTACCGTTGCGGGTTGGTCGTGTGTCGACCCTGAATCTCTGAACAGGGTTGTTGCACCTACGTATTTGCACCTTTCTGGCACCGATTCGTTCGATCAAAACGGCGATAACTGGGGCGCCACGAAAGCGGGCGAAGGCTACGTTAAGCCGAGCGGCAACGCGCAAAAGGTCGCTTCGCGCGTCGATTACAACGGCACGAACATGAAGATTGTCATTTGGATGGAAGGCACCGACTCAGACTGCCAAAACTGGTCCGAGCAGGACAAGAACACCATCGCTCCGACCTTTGACGTCACCGTTAGCTTGGTCGGCATCGTACCTGATTCCAAGTAACACTGAGTTAGATTAATCGATCTTGCCCAAGGGTCCACTTCGAAGGAAGTGGGCCCTTTTTCGTGTGGCGCCATTGTTGCGTAGGCGATAATGTGAGGAACTGTTCTTCCTGGAGGTTCCTTATGGACGGCATTGCTTCTAGTGTTCCGCTGATTGCTCGGCCGAGTTTCGACCACGCTTGCAGCTTTGTGCCGTCCGAGTATGTTCAGGCTTGGGAGTGGTTTTTGCGCGAGGAGCAGCGCGGCGGTCTGTGGGACAAGCTCCCGCATCGCACGAATGCCGATAGCCCTCAATACCGCCATCGCTTGACGGTCGATTCTGAGCTCTTTCCCGTGTCGCGTGATTCGGGCATCTTTTGGCCTGGTCGCGGGCGCGTCAAGCATCCGCGCGAGAAGACCTTTGCCCTCTCGGTGCACAATTCCAAGCGCGGTGCCTACCCAGATGTTCCGCCACTCTATCTTGAGGATGGCACGTGGGTGCTCAAGTATTCGTCGCAGAGCGCCTCGGTCGAAAATTGGCGTGACCAGGACTACAACCAAAAAATGATCAACTGCATGGAGTGCGGCGTTCCGGTCGGCGTGTTCTTTGCGACCAGCGCTGGTTATAAGGTGCTGGGCTTGGCGTTCGTTGAACGTTACGAGCCCGAGAACAGTTGGTTTGTGCTGCATGGACCCGTGCACAAGGGCGGACCCGACGCGCGCTTCTTCCCCGATATGAGCTACATGAAGGAGACTCCCGTTGCGGCGGAGTTTTCAGGTGCTCCGGCGAGCGATGAAGAAAAGGTTCGCTATGCGTTGCGTCGCGAGCGAATTGGACAGCAACGTTTTCGCAATCAGCTCTTTGAGGCCTATACCGGCAGATGTGCCGTCTCGGGCTGTAACGTCGATGAAGCGCTGGAGGCCGCGCATATCGAGAACTACTCGGGCCCCAAGTCGCAGGTTGTTAGCAACGGAATCCTGCTGCGCCGCGACCTACATTCGCTGTTCGACGCTCATCTGATTTCGTTCGAACTCGTGCGCGGCGATTATCAGCTTTGCGGGTCATATCTTCTGCAGCATACGGACTATGTAACATTTGCTGGGTCGGTGTTACGGGAGCCGGACGAGCATCGCCTGCGTCCTAATGCCCGGTTCCTTGAGGCTCATCGCGCCGAGTTCGACTTCTCGGAATCCCGCCGTCATGCGGAAGCCGTCGCTCCGTACTAGCGGGCTTGCCGCCTACCTTGCTCGATCATGTCGATTGATCGGATCGTACTACGCCACAGCGAGAGCCGTTCGATCCTGCCATCCTCTCCTCAACAGTTAAAACGGGAAAGGGGAGATCATGGGATGGCGAAGCGATATCGCACGAGGCGTATACGGAAACTTGCCGCGCACTCTGATGAATAGGAATCTGCTCCCAACGGTCGAGGCCTATTGCAGCCAAATCTATCTGCCCTGTCCAAACTGCGGCTCAGACCTCTCGTGCCTAGACATCAGCTTCATCGACACCCGCGACAAACACGCCACCGACGTACGCGCTCGAACAGGCCTGCGCCTCCCAATCTACCCTCAACAATGTCCAACCTGCGGATGCGCCATTACCTACGACGATTAGAAGCCCCAGTTCCGACGACAGAATAACCGGCCAACTGCTCCAATGGCTCGTTATCGAATTGGTAGCTCAACTACCTGCGCATACTCGATTTTCGAGGAAATCTGGACTCGATTTTCGAGGTTTGGGCTACAGGTAGATCCCCTCGAACAGGGTCTTGTGGAACTGGGCGTGGTGGTCGCGGGCCCAGGTGAAGAGCGCCTGGTCAAAGTCGCCTGGCGTGGCGGGGATGCCATAGACGCCGGCGACCTCCACGCGCACGAACTCCAGCGCGGGCAGCTTGTTGATGGCCGTGAGTGCAAACGGCGACGTGGGCTCCTCGAACAGGTAATGGCTGCCTTGCAGCGCGCCGCAGCCGGTGCACGTGCTGGCGAGCGATGCGGTCTTGGTGGTGCGCGACGTTACGGGCTTGTAGCCGCAGCGCTGGTGCAGGTAGTCGCGGATCTCGGCCGGCACGCAGCCCAGCGCGGGGACGATGGCCACGGCGTTGGCGCGGCTGGTGTCAATCGCGACGTGGCCCGCGTCGTCGATGGCGGGCGCATTGCTGGGCGAGGCCAAGCTGTCCGAATCCTCGGCCACCCGATACGGAATGCCAAAGGCCGCGACCGTCGTCTGCTCGTGGCACTTCCAGCATTCGCGCTTGCCCAGCACCAGGTAGATGTAGGGCGCGCTGGGGTCGGAGCGATCCACGCCGGGCAGCCACGCGGCAAAGGGCTCGGGGTTGACGCCATCGGGCACGTACCAGATCTTCTTGACCCGGTCCCACTTGGCGCCCAGGGCCTTGGCCTCGTCTTTGTGCGAAAAGGGAACATCGAGCTCGGTGCGCATGGCGGCTCCTTTGTGCGGCTTGCGGTGCATGTGCTCCAAGGATACCCCAGCGGCGGACGCGCGGTCGCTAAACGAGCACTTTGAACGCTCGAGAAGTCGCGGAGTGTTTTTGCGAGGGCGCGCCGTCAAGCAAATGGGCAAGCAAATGGTCAGCTTTTGGTCAGTTGAGCGGCAAGCTTGCCAAAAGCTTGACGGATTTGCATTTAGGCGTCGACGAATGAACACTTTGGATGCGTCGCGGCGAAAAACTGCTGGTCGTTTGCCGAAAACTTGCCAGGGTCGCGAGCCGCCGCCGACGCGCGTGCTATCTTCGCGCCATGGGGTACTTCATCGTTTCACATAACGCTGCGCTGGCGCTTTTGGCGCATATTCCGAACCCGCGCTTTGGGGATTCGGAACCAGAGGTCGTTTCGATTGCGGGTGCCTGCACGCTCTGTGACCAAGAGGCGCAGGAGTTCATCGATCGCTACGACCTTGGGATCGACGTGCTGGACCTGATGGTGCCGACGCGCGCCGACCGCCGGCGGGCCAAGCACGTCGCGACGCACCTGTGCACCAACGAGCTCCCGGCGGGTTCGTTTATCTCGCTGGGCCACTGGAGAGGTGACCTGGAAGCGTACGTATGCTCTCCAGAGCTGGCGTTTTTGCAGGCAGCGCACGACGGCGATGCGGCAGAGGCAATTTATGCCGGCTACGCCATGACATCGGACTATCGGCTGGATAACCTTGCTCCCGGCGGGGTGACAAGCAGGGACAAGGGCATGCGTGATGGGAGGCTTACGACCAAGGAGCTCATTGCGGCGTATATCGAGAAGTCCCCTAAGGTGCGAGATATTGCGAAAGCCAAGGCATTGCTTGCATACGTGATCGAGGGGTCGCGCTCGCCAAGGGAGTCGGGGCTTTGCATGTTTATGTCGCTGCCTGCGCGCTACGGCGGATATGCATTGGGTAAGGCCGAGCTGAACAAGAAGGTCTATGTTCGTGACGGCTACGACGACGGACGCAAGCGCAAGCTACGCGTGCTGGAACGCAAGCCTGACATTACACTTACGGCAAAAGTCGAGGTGGGCGTGGACAAGATAAGGGCTGGACTACTGCCCGAGATGCTTACCGCAATGGTTGATTACGACAGTGACGCCATCCATGACGGGAGCGAGAAGATTCACAAGGACGCCGAGCGCCGCAACGAGTTGGCGCTGCTTAGTGGAGTAGCGTACTTTACTGTGACGACCGACCAGGCAAGCGACTACGACAAGCTCGTTCGCCTGTGCGAGCGCATCCGGCGTAAGCTGCATCGGAATAAACGCCCCATCTTTAACAGGACAATGAACGAGGAGCAGCGATATCTCGCTCTTGCACGCGTCGAAACGAAGCGGTTTAAGCTTTGGCAAACCGTAATCGAGGCACATCTGCATTGGTAGGCGCGATTGCCGGGCGTGTGGTCAGGACCTCTGTTTCCAGGTCTAATACTTTTCCCGAGAAGTGAACGAGTCAAAATGGACCCCCGAAGCATCGACACTTTTGGGGGCTCATTTCCTGCGGTTTTGTCGTTGGAATCCTGCGGTTTTGATGCCGAAAAGTGTGGGTGCTTCGAGGGTCCAAATAAGGTCGTTCACTTCTCGGGAAAAGTATTAGACCTGATTATAGGAAGGCCGATCGGATGTGGCCGTGAGGCCCATTCGGGCCTGATTGGGGCGGCCGCCAAGGCCGTTTGGGCAATTTTGGCTTGGTTGGGGTGCCGGCTGGCGGTGCGGAAGCGGGTTTGGGCTTGATTGGGGTTGCCATCGTCGGCGCAGAAGTGGCATCGGCCTCGGTTGGGATGATTGCCGGCGTCGTAGAAGCGACCTTGGATGCCGCGGCGCCCTCTTGGCTTGGCGGCGTAAAACAAAGCAGCTCAGAGGCGAAGCCTCTGAGCTGCGAACATTTGGTGGGCGTTACAAGATTTGAACTTGTGACCTCTTCCGTGTCAGGGAAGCGCTCTCCCCCTGAGCTAAACGCCCGATCAAGGGTGCGCGAGTGCGCAGGAAATAATATAACGGAGCTCTTACCCGGTGGCAAGAACTATTTTTGAAATCCGGCGATTTGCAGGTCCCTTGATTATCAACTTCATCCGAACACTTCCCAGATTCATCCGCACATGTACGGA
>CABVBR010000057.1 GCA_902496645.1 uncultured Collinsella sp. | reverse complement strand
TGCCGACGGCAGCCCAAGTTGTAGAGAGCTGGGCAGAGCCGTTGCTTAATGAAGTTGGGTCATCGTCTTAGCGACGGTGGCCTTTCTTTTTGGGCTTCGAGCCCTGCTTGAGTGCCTTGGAAAGGCCGACAAGGGCCGTGAGGAGCGAGACCGTAGCGGTCAGGAGCTTCACGAGCTCGGTGAAATCGGTCATGGGCATCACCTCCCATCGGATGGAGGGCTCTGCCCGGCACGAGGGCTGCCGACAGCAAGGACGATTCTATCAGAGCGGCTGACTCCCGCCCGATCAATTCATACTCCTCACCCTCGCCGAATTGCGAGCATGAAAGAATCGGCACTGAATGGCAGCGCGCTAGGGCACCGACGATAGGCTTTCCAAAACTAGCGAGGCGTGTCTCCGCGAGCGTAATCGCCTCGGTCGACCGCGCGATCGACCTGCGGCGAGATGTCGACGTTGCCACCATGGGCTCGGCCTGCGGCGCGAACGCGGTCATCGCCAGCATCGGGAACGGCGCCGGCGTAACGGTTGCGAATCTCCCTTGCGTAACCGCGCCGGGCAAGAAGCTCATCACGAACCGCCGGATCCTCGAGCAGATCTTCATCGCACTTCGGTGCGATGAACTTAGGGAAGAGATTGTAGGCGACGCCCTTGCTCGCCTTTGCCTGCTCGGCCCACGCCGAATACGCTTTCTTAAGCCGTTGAATGTAAATCTCGCAACGCCTCTCATAAGGAAGGGCTCGCTCGGCTTCCACCACGTTATTTTTAAAGGCCGCCTCAAGTTGCTTGACCGCAAACCGCCCGTCAAGACGGGTCAGGTTGAAAGTGCACTTCGGATTGCCGGCCTCTTTGATATCGAGATCTGTCGCATAGACTCGATTGTTCTTGATGAAAATGTCTACGCCCCATGAGGCAAGTAGCTTTTTGAATTGCTCCATATTCTTTACGCGACCTTCGTCAATCGCAATATGGATCAGCTCACGCAGATTGTTTTTATAACTGTACTCACCACGATCGACAATCTCCTTTTCAATATCGCGCGGCTGTCGATCTCGAATCTTCGAATTCTTCTTTCCCTTTTCGAGCTGAGCGAGATTCCAGGCCTCGTCCATTTCACGAACCCATGCAGCGCGTTCGTACTTTCCCTTGCGACCGCCGATGTCGCAACGCTTGCCGGTATCAAGGTTTGTCCGGTTGATTGCCATATGGACCGCGAACCGTTTTCCCGCTTTGTCGCTCTCCTCGTGCAGCGCGAGAATCACCTGTTGATGCGGATAGTGCTTCGCAAGCCATTGCTCCGCATAGGCCAGACATGCATCGGGGGTCATCTTGCCTCCGTTGCATGAGCATTCTTCCGGAAGAAACGCGAGGATCTGGTGTAGCAGGATTACGTTTTTGGCTCCGGCTCTCGACGGCTTGTCGTGATGGAAAACCTTTCTGGTTCTATCCATTTTCGAAAACCAGCGGTCGCTCCATTCGATGTTCCAGCCACCACGCGCAATCGCATCTTTTCCGTTGATGTATTTGCGGACGTTCTTTGCGTAGCGCTCGCTCGATATGCTTTTCTGCTTAATGACGGTCATTTTGATCACCGCCGACGAAATAGCGCTTCTCAAACTCGTCGATAAAACGATCCAGCTTACGCCCAACTTGGTAAACCTTTTCGAGTGCGCGGAAAACAGCTTTCTCGTTGTACGCAGGAAGCCCCTGGGCGTTCACAAAATACATCAGCTGATTGAGGTTTGTTCCTTCCTTCAAAAGTTCGTGATAGATCTTGTCGATCGACGCCCGATCGACATCGATTTTCTCGACATTCCCTTTGAGCAGTACGCGACGTGCATACGCACTGACAGTCATATCGAGGGAATCAGCATTGCTTTCAATTTTCTTTTTTTCTTCCGGCGAGACCCGGACGTGAATGTCATCGGTTCGGAATTTCTGGTCAGCGATTTCCGAAAAACCAAAATCGATATCGAGATCGTCGGCATTGCACAAAGCGAAGCGGATGAGTTCCGCCTCGCTCATCTCATGTCGCTTTGCGATTGCAGCGATGGCTTGCTTCTCGTCATTTGAAAGAGACGCCTTGACGGTGTGCGGGCGGAGCCTACTCATGATTCCTCCGGAAAACGAACCAGCGATCGGAGAGGCCTCCGATCAAAACCTGCTATGCGATTCGCTTTCCTTTGATGAGGAACGACTGGCGTCGTTCCAATGAAGAATCGTCTCCGCGATTCTTCATCGCGAAGTTTCAACTTCGCAACAACCTTATCGCCGTAGCAGGCGATAAGCAAGGTCTGTGGCGTGGTGTTTTCGGGGTCCGGATGGGCCCACAAAAATGCCACCCACAGTCATCTTGCAATCACCGGGACGGCGATTGGGCGGAGCGTAGCGTAGACACGAAATGAGAGGCCTCGTTTCGAGCGAAAGGCTTCGCGGTGTCGTAGTGTCAGCGGAGACCGTGAGCGGAAGCGAATTATTAACGCGAAGAATGCTGAGTGTTAGAAATTCGCTGCAGCGAGAGCGGAGCGGTAATGCGAATGCGAGGGATGCCGAGTATTTGCATCACCGCGTAGCGGGCTTCGGGCAAAACCTTCCGCAAGTCGATGAGAGGCCTCACCGATTTGCGGAAGGTTTTGCCCAGAGCATCCGGCACCACCGAATTCTTTTGGGACGGTCTCTCATTTGATTGCTTTCCTATCGTTTGCTTCCAGACTGGGCGTTTAAAAAAGGCGGCCGAAACCGGCCGCCCGCTAGAAAACATTTACCGAACGTAAAAGAAGAGGAACGATGCACTTTACTCCCAGTGACCGGCGACGTCGACAACCCAATGCTGTCCCGTAGCCTGCTGTTCATAATGACCCTGGTCCTCAGAGGTGGTATACGAATCGTTTACGACAGATCCTCCGATGCCGCCGTTTTCGCCATCGTTAATAATCCAAGCGTAGGCGGCATCGGATGAATCGAAGGGCCCTACCATAGTGCCACCATGATTGACCCAGAAACGAGGATGACGCGTATATACCACATTCGGCACCCAGACCTGGCTGTAATCAGTCTCCCAGTGGCCCTGCTCGGCAACCCACTTCTTCTGGCTACCGCCGTTGGAAGAGGAATTGTTGCTGCCAGAGCCCTGCGAATTGCCGGAATTCTGCTTGGACTGGGAGGAATCGCCCTTGCTGTCCGACTTCGAGGAATCGGAAGACTTGTTATCCTCCTTCTTGGAGTCATCGGACTTCTGGTCCTTGTCGTCGGATTCTTTCTTCTCCTCGGTCTTGGCTCCAGAGGCTTGCGCCGCCTTTTCTTCGCTCGGCTTCTTTTTGTCTTTATTCTTTACCGCTGTGGCGGCCCTTTCCGTAGAGCCGCTCCCTTGCTTTGCAACGCCGGCACATCCAAGTTGAGGTGCCGAAAGGCACACCAGAAGCGCAACGATAATAGCCTTTGTTCTCACACCGATCTCCCTGCCCATGAAACCGGGCGTTGGACACCAGCCGATATCCAACGCCCGGCTCGCTTTTACATCTGCTCGCGGCGCTTCTTCCGATCGAGGAAGACGCCGGCCGCCACGAGGACGGTACCGCCGATGGCGAACGTCTCGCCGATGAGTCCCGCACGGTCACCGGTCTGGGCGAGGCTGCCGGGCTGGGCGGTATCCGTGCCGGCGAGGTGCTTCGGGGTGTATGCCGCCTGTTGCTTTGCGGCCTGCTGCTTTGCGACCTCCTCTGCCTCCTGTCGTGCGATCTCATCGGAAAGCTTCTGCTCCGCCGCGATGCGGTCGGACTTCGCCAACTTGTAGGCGGCGAGTGCCGCATCGTAGCCGGACTGGAGCCCGTCCACCGCGACCTGCTTCTCGTCCAGGATTGCCTTTGCGGGCGCGATCTTGGCGCGTGCCTCGACTGCTGCGGCGAAAAGCGCGTTGAGGGCGTCATCCGCGTTCACATCATGGCCGGAAGCGATCGCCGCGCCGGCATCGATGGAGTTCAGCTTCGACAGCTTGGCGTCTGCCTGCGCCTTCGCCTGTTCGGCGGCGGAGACCAGGGACTCGGCGGCGATGGTATCCGCCTTCGCGGCATCGAGGGCGGCCTTGGTGTCATTGACGGCCTTTACTGCATCCTGCTCGCGCTGCTGTGCCTCTGCGAGCTTCGCGGCAAGGCCGGTGAGGATGTCGAGGTTCGACTGTGCGTCCTCGAGATCGGTCTGGGAGCCGGTAAGCCTGTCGGCGGCAACGCCGGTGTCGGCCTTTGCGGCATCGACGGCACGCTGGGCATTCGCGAGGGCGCTTGCGGTGCCGTCTGCCTTTTGCTTGGCGGCGGCGAGGACTGCCGCCTTCTCGGCCTGGTCGGCTGCCGCCGCGTCATGGACGCTCTTTGCGGTATCGACCGCCTTCTTGGCGTCGGCGACGTCCTGGAAGAACTTCGCGAGGTCGGCGTTCGCATCGTCCACGCCCTGCTGCTTAGCAGCGGTGTCCGCCTTGGCGGAATCCAACTTAGACTGTGCGGTCGTTACGGCTGCGTTGGCGGCATTAAAGGCGACCTGCTTCTGCTGGACGGCCGATTTTGCCGTATCGACTGCCGCGTTGGCGGCATCGAGGTTCGATTTCGCCGCATCAAGCTCGGTCTGGGCATCCGTGACGCCCTGCTGCTTGGCGGCGACATCAGCCTTGGTGGCATCGACGGCACGCTGGGCATCGGCAACACCCTGCTTTGCGGCATCGACACCTGCCTGTGCGGAATCCACCGCGACCTGCTTCTGCTGGACGGTTGTGGCGGCGCCGGCGGCTGCCTGCTTCTTGGATGCGAGATCGGCCTTGGCTACGTCGAGTGCGCTCTTGGCGTTCTTGAGGCCGTTGATATAGGAGGTCAGCTTCTGCTCGTACTCGTCGACGGACATGGGATTCATGTTCCAGCCTGAACCTGCCCAACCAAGGTTTGCGGTATCGAGGCTGTCGGTCTGCCAGCCGTTCAAGGTTCCCTTGCTGCAGACTGCCATGCCCATATAGCCGATTTCGGGGCTGATGACATGCAGGTAGTGACCGACGGTTGCGGGATATCCGGCAACCTTGAAGTGCTGGTTGACATAGGATTCAATCCCGCTATGCGTCTTGTAGAAATCTACGGCATCCTTACCGGTTAGACCGGTGACGCCATAGAGCTCCTGAACCGCCTGATCGAAGAAAGCCTTTTCTTGGTCAACCCACTGCGGTTTCGGATCGGTTCCATAATTCCATGCGAGGTTTTCGGTCGTATCGAACTGCATGGAATGTCCAAACTTGACATCGGAATAGTTTGCGTTGGCTATCGCCGCTGCAATGAGCTTATAGGTGACCTGGAGTTCGGAGAGACCGACGGACTTGCGATACTCGTTGATGGACTTCATGTACGGGATTGCCGCGAGCATGTTGTCGAGACTGGTCGCATCGAGGCTGTTTCCGACCTCGGTGTAGTCCTTGTGTGTACAGTTCTGGATGATCTCGATGGCTGAATCGGCACCCATGGCCTTGAAGAAGCCGATGGCTCCCTGCTTGAGTTGTGCGTCGGCGGAGTCGAGTTTCGCCTGTGCCTCGTCGACCTTCTGCTGGGCGGCGGTCACGGCCGCGTCAGCGGTATCCTTTGCGGTCTTGGCGTTCGCAAGCTCTTCGTCGGCGGCTGCCTTGGCGGACTCGGCGTCCTTGACAGCCTGCTTCGCGGCATCCAGCTTGGCGATGGCATCGGCGTTCGCCTGCTTGGCCGCATCGAGGTCGGAGTTCGCGGCATCGAGTGCGGACTGGGCGTCGTTCACGCCGGACGCGGCATCGACCGCGGCCTGCTGCTTCGCAGAGAGGGATGCCTGGGCATCATTTAGCTCGGTCTGTGCCGTTGCCGCGGCGGACTGCACCTGCTCGAGCTCGGACTCGCACTGGGACTGCACCGCTCGTGCGGCGGCGAGGGCTGCCTCTGCGTCCGCGACCTTCTGCTTTGCCGCATCGTACTCAGGACCGCTGGCACCGGCCTCCGCTGCGGCGAGGTCGGATTTCGCCTGCTCGTAGGCGGCGCTGGCGGCTGCGGCCTTCGCATCCGCCATGTCCTTGTTCTGCTGGGCCGCGGCGAGGACGGCATCTGCGGAATCCTTTGCAGACTGGGCCGCAGCCAGCTTGGACTGGGCATCGGCAAGCGTCGCGTTGGCGTTGGCGAGATTGGCCTGTGCCCTGTCCACGGCAGCCTGGGCGTCGCGCACGGCCTGCTCGGCGGCACTGATTGCCTCCGGGGTGGCGCCTGCGGCATCGGCCTTCGCTTTATCGAGGGCGTCCTTGGCATCCTGGGCCGCCTTGAGGGCGGACTGGTATGCTTCGTCCTTCTTGGATGCATCCGCCTTGGCGTCTACGAGACCCGCCTTCGCCTGCTCGAGGTCCTTGCCGGCGGCATCGGCGGCGTCCTTGCCGGTCGGCTGCCGTGCTGGCGCTGACCGCCGAATCATAGGATGCCTTGGCCTGGTCACGGGCGGAAGCCGCCTCGTTGTAGGGGCCGGCGACCTCGTCGTAGGATGCCTTGGCGGCGTCCTCCTTCGCTTTCGCCTCGTCGACCGCCTTCTGCAGGTCCGCGATGGCCTGTGCGGCGGACTTCGCGCCGGTACCGGATGCCGCGCCGGCATTGGCGGCGATCGGCGACATCACGGCGGGGTGCTGCGTGCCACCGTCACCGGTCTGGGCGTATGCCGCGAACGGTGAGATGAGGCTCGATCCGGTCATGGCGGCCATGGTCGCCGCGGTGACGGTCAGACGTGCGATCCCCTTCGGGGCGTGAAACTTTTTGTTTGGCAGTGCGGCGAAGTGCTTTCCCTGAGTCATTGCTATTCCATTCCTTTTCCGTGCCATATCCGACTAGGCATCAGAGCTCTTTCCAATAAAGGTAATTATGCTCCTCATCTGGGATTGTTGTATATAGTCCGTTGGCATAAATACAACAATCCATGAGTCTTTTTGTCATGGATATCTCGCCGCTACAACAATCCTTTGGTCTACGCTGCAAAGAACTCAGATCAGAGTCTGGTTACTCACAAGAGCAATTTGCGAACCGCATTGACATGGACAGGTCTTACTACGCCTCGATAGAGGTCGGACGAAGAAATGTCAGTCTTTCTAATCTCTCTAAAATTGCCAATGGATTCAACATATCAATTGCTGCACTTATGACTGGTGTCACCGATAAAACGGATTAGTCCATCATCAGCGAACGCAGTGAGCGTATCAATCGACGGCATAGCCGGCGGCAAGGACACGGTACGTGGCCGCGCAGCGAGCTTTGCGAGCGAAGGGGACGGCATCGCCGTCCCTATTTCTTTATAGTATATTTCTCTATTAATTGGTTTCACCAAAATGGGTATAGCGCAAGCTTCTGAACAGGCGTTTTTATCAAAAACTCAAAGCAGTCGAATCATCAAAATGGTGAAATTTTTTACCCAAATTGAGGAAGCGCTTCACCAAAATGGAACCGCTAACGGCTGTTGAAAACTTTTTATCCCCAAAATGGTGATTTCCTGTTTTCAGTGGAAAACTCGGGAAGTCAAATTATTTACTTACCAGATTTACAAACGAAAGCGGCTCTTAGCCCCAAAACCAGAACAGGTCAGAAGCGAAATTAACTCCTGACCTGCGATTTTGCTGGTGCCCCCGGGCGGATTCGAACCGTCGACACCCGCTTTAGGAGAGCGGTGCTCTATCCCCTGAGCTACGGAGGCATGTTGTACTAGTGTAGCAGATTTACACCGTTGTAATGCAGCGTATAGCCACTCTTCGAAGCTGCGGTGGAACAGCCCTCCGGAAAGTGCGTCCCACTTTGAGGGGGAGGTGCTCCTTAATGACTAGTTATCCTTGTGAAAGAGGCTCTTGATGACGCTGGGAATGCTCTTGGCGCCCTTGGCGGTCACGTCGATAAAGTCGGGCGAGCGCACGAGCTTGTCCTCGTCAACGTACTTGCGAACCGCGCGCAGCGTCTCTTTGTCGTCGCGCGTCGAAAACGTAAAGTGACCGTTATCCTTGGTGAAGATGGCAAAACGCGTGATCTTCTTGGTACCGCGCAAAACCTCGGCGGCAATATAGTCGACCTCGTCCCACGGAATCTGAATATAATCCTCGGGATTGCGCTCGTTATAGTACTCAAACGCCTTATTGCCCACCATCACGTTGCCGTGGCTGGTAAGCCCCATCAGGCAGGTTGCCGGCGTTGCCAGATCGACCGTGCTGTTCTGAGATTGCGCCATGCGCGCCTCGCCCTCCAAATAAAACAATCGGACCGCATCCAGTGTACCCACCGGGTGCGGTCCGTTTCAATGGCTCAAAAGCCCTTGCCTAGCAACTCTCGGTCTTAAACCGAAGCGTGCTTACATGAAGCCGCAGACGCGACCGATGATGCCGACGGCGAAGAGGGCCAGGATGATGACGATCGGGCTGACCTTCTTCTTGAGGAGCTTGCAAACCAGCAGGGTCAGGCACACGGCGGCAAGGCCGGGGATGAGCTGATCGAGGTTGGCCTGAAGCGTAGTGACCTTGACCTGATCAAGGGCAGTACCGCCGATGGAGTTATACATCGTCAGTGCTTCCTTGACACCCTCGGAACCGGAGGGCAGGTTAGCCCAGTCGATAAAGGCGCCAGCAGACTGCGTGACCTTGGAGACGACCGGGGTGAAGGAGATGGACACCCAGCGCTCGACCAGGGCGCCGATGATGAACATACCAAGGATGGAAGCACCCTCGGTGACCTTGCCCATCAGACCGCCGGAGAGGTCCTTGGCGATGGAGGAGCCGACCTTGTAGCCAAACTCCTGCGTGTACCACAGGAAGGCGTAACGGATGATGTTCCACGCGAAGAAGAACAGCAGCGGACCGGCAATGCTGCCGGACAGGGCCAGGGAAGCGCCCAGAGCGCCCAGAATCGGGCGAAGGGTGAACCAGAAGGCGGGGTCGCCGACGCCGGCGAGCGGGCCCATCATACCGACCTTGACGCCCTGAATGGCGACGTCGTCAATCGGAGCACCGTTGGCGCGCTCCTCCTCGAGAGCGAGGGTAACGCCAATGACGGGGGCGGAAACATAGGGATGGGTGTTATAGAACTCCAGGTGGCGCTTAAGAGCGGCAATCTGGTCATCCTTGCTGGTGTAGAGCTTCTTGATCGCAGGGATCATTGCGAAGCACCAGCCGCCATTCTGCATACGCTCGTAGTTCCACGAGCCCTGAAGGAACTGATGACGGAAGCAAACCTTCTTGCGGTCAGCCTTGGTGAGCTGAATCTTGTTCTCTGCCATATGTATCACTCCCCTCCTACTCGTAATCGTTCAGAATGTCGCCGAGCGGGTCACCGGAGCCACCGCTCATGCCGCCACCCTGCTTGGCCAGATCCTTAAGGCCAAGGTAGATGAGGGCAAGGGAGATGCCGATGAGGCCAAGGGCGATCAGCGTGAGCTGAGGGATGGCAGCAAGGACAAAGCCGAGGATGAAGAACGGCCAGGTCTCCTTGGTGGCCATCATGTTGATGACCATGGCGTAACCGACGGAAGCGACCATGCCGCCGCCGACAGCCATGCCGCCGGACAGCCAGTCGGGCATAGCGTTAAGCGCGTTGGTAACAGCCTCGGCCGGGATGATGCACAGAAGTACTGCCGGGATGGCGATACGAAGGCCCTGCATAAGGATGGCAGCGTACTGCCAGCGCTCGATGCCGGCGAAGTCGCCCTTCTCGGCGCAACCGTCCATGGCGTGAGCGATAGCGGTAGCCAGGGTACGGCAGATCATGGTCAGGAACAGACCAGCGACCGACAGCGGGACGGCGACGGCGATAGCGGCGGTAACGGCCTTGCCCGAATCGGTGGCGCCGCCGTTGAGGGCGAGCACCATGATGATCGAAGAGGCGACCGAGGCCAAAGCGGCGTCAGGCGCGACGGCGGCGCCGACGTTAGCCCAGCCAAGGGCCATCATCTGGAGCGAACCGCCCAGGAGGATGCCCTCCTGAAGGTGACCGGTTACGAGACCGATAAGCGTGCATGCCACGAGCGGCTGATGGAACTGGAACTCATCCAGAATGCCTTCCATACCGGCAAGCAACGCGACAATCGCAACAAGCAGAATAGTGATTGCAGACATGTATCGGACCCTCCTTTACTATGCTTGAGCGGCCAGTTCGGCCTTAGCTTTCTTCAACATGGCGTCGAGATCCTCGGAGGAATCCGAAGGAACCTTGCGGACCTCGAACTTGACGCCCTTGGCCTTGAGGGCCTCGAGAGTCTTGACGTCATCATCGCCCATAGCGACGGCGTTGGTGACGACGACCTTGCCCTTGGAGTGAGCCATAGAACCGATGTTGACTTCCTTGATGTCGACGCCGGCCTCGATGGCCCTGAGCAGATCCTGCGGGTTCTCGAACAGCAGCATGGCCTTGGTGTCACCAAAGCGCGTATCCTTGACGACCTCGGCCATCTTCTTGATGGGCACGACGTTGGCATGGACTCCCGGAGGGGCAGCCTGCTCGATCATGGTCTTGCGGAGCTCGTCGTGAGCAACGCCGTCGGAAACCACGATGATGCGGTTGGGGTTGATCTGCTTGGTCCACGTGGTGGCCACCTGACCATGCAGCAGACGGGTGTCGATACGGACGTGGGCGATCTTGATGTGCCCATCGCCGATGACCGTTCCCGGAGGGATGGCGCCTGCAGGAGCAGCGGCGGCCGCAGCCGGCTTCTTCTCCTCGGGCTCCAGAGACTCGGGCTTGACGCGCACGCCAGCCTTAGCCTCAGTCACGAGATGTTTTGCGATCGCATGTGCAGTGTTCTTTGCGTCAAAGCGCTGCGAATATGCCTCGATGAGCATAGGCAGGTTGACACCGGTGACGATAGCCCAGGAATCGTGGCCCTCGATGAGCCCGCTGATCTGGTTGAACGGCGTGCCGCCCCACAGATCAACGAGGAAGAGCACCTGCTCCTGGTCCTCGAAGGAAGCGACTGCTTCCTCGACCTTGGCACGGAAGTCGTCGGGGCCCATGCTCGGCTCGAGCGAGACCACGGCAACAGACGGCTGATCGCCAAAGACCATCGAGCCCGTCTGCTTGATTCCAGC
>CABVBR010000056.1 GCA_902496645.1 uncultured Collinsella sp. | reverse complement strand
GCTCGGCAACCTCTGCTACGGCGGCGACCGGTGCGGCATCCACCACGCGGTAGAAGAGCTGCGCGAGCAATGGCATCAAGAACACCGTGATGGCACCGGCGGCAACCATGACCGACGCGATGTCTTGCGACAGCGCGCCCGCGTTGACGGCAACGCTCGTCACGGCAACGATGATCGGCAGCGCCGTGGTGCAGTAGAGCGCCACGGTAATGCGGCCATACGCCGAAACGTCGCGCGTCGCGGGACAGACACTCATAGAAATCAAAATGGGCACGGCGCGAATAATCAATAGCGCCACGATAAAGCCCACGAGCAGACCCGGGCGCGACGCCACAGCCGTCAGGTCAATCTTTGCGCCCGACACGGTAAAGAACACCGGAATCAAAAAGCCATATGCCAAGCCGTCGAGCTTAGTCTCGAGCGTGTGGTTACCCTCGGGGATGATATAGCGCAGAACAAAGCCGGCGGCAAAGGAGCCCAGCACGATATCGAGATCAAAGATGGCCGAGAACGCCACGAGCGTGACCAGGATGAGCACCGTCAGGCGCACGAACGTCTGCGACGTGGTATCGGCGCGCTCCTCAACAAATGCAAAGAAGCGGCTGCCGACGCGCTTGGAGCGGCTCGGAACCACGGCCAGCAGCACGCAGACCACCGCAAACAGGCCAAGGATCACGAGCGTCTGAATACCAGTGCGGGCAGACAGCAGCACCGACATGGCAAGCACAGGGCCAAGCTCGCCCCAGGTGCCATATGCGAGAATCGAGTCACCCACGCGCGTGCCGGTAAGCGAGCGCTCACGCATGATGGGCACGAGCGTGCCGAGCGCCGTCGAAGTAAGCGCGAGCGTCACGGCGATACCGTCGAAATGACTGACCGAAAACCATGGCGTGAAGCGCACGGCTAGCCAGGCGATGCCAAACGTGACGGCCCACGTCGCCATGCCGTAGCGCCCTTCGACGCCCGTTAGATTCTTGGGGTCGATCTCAAAGCCTGCGAGCAGGAACAAAAAGGCCAGGCCCAGCTCGGACACGAGCGAGACCTCGGCATCTACATGGATGATGCCGAGCATATGCGGCCCCAGCACCGCGCCGAACACGAGCAAAAAGACCGTCTCGGGAACAGGTTTTCCGGGAATCGCCGAGGCGATAAAGGGACTTGCGAAGGCCACGAGCGCGATGATGGCGAGCGAAACGAATGCCATGTGATGCCTTTCTCTTGTTTGCGCTTCACTGTAGCACCCTCGCCGTCCTCAACGCGTCGCGAGCTGTCGTATCATAGTGACGTTTACAAACATGTGGCTCAAGGCGACCGCGAGGCTTGCCCCGTAAACCGACCGCTGCCGCATACCGTACCGTACGCCCAACCGATCAGGAAGGCAGGAACCAATGGTCTCTCGTATCTACGTGGAGAAGAAACCCGGGTTCGACGTCGAGGCTCAGCAGCTCAAGGGCGAGCTGACCGAAATTCTCGGCATCAAGGGCATCGAGGCCCTGAGGATCATCAACCGCTACGACGTCGAGGGCATCGACGAGGAGCTCTTCCGCTCCTGCGTGCCGACCGTCTTTAGCGAGCCCCAGGTCGATGTGACCTATGACGAGCTCCCCGCAAGCGATGGCGCCGTCTTTGCCGTCGAATTCCTGCCTGGCCAGTTTGACCAGCGCGCCGACTCCGCCAGCGAGTGCGTGCAGCTCATCAGCCAGGGCGAGTGCCCCGCCGTGCGCTCCGCCAAGGTCTATATGATCTCGGGCGACTTGGACGAGGCCGCCATCGAGGCTATCAAGCACTACGTGGTGAACCCCGTCGAGGCGCGCATCGCCTCGCTCGACCTGCCCGAGACGCTGTACATGGAGACCCCCGAGCCCCAGCCCGTCGAGGTGCTCGACGGTTTCCGCGAGCTCGACGAAGCCGGCCTTGCCGCCTTTATTTCCGAGCGCGGCCTTGCCATGGACGAGGCGGACATCGCCTTCTGCCAGCAGTACTTCCGCGATGAGGATCGCGACCCCACCATCACCGAGATCCGCGTGATCGACACCTACTGGTCCGATCACTGCCGCCACACCACCTTCGGCACCGTCCTGGACAACGTGACGATCGACGACGCCGTGGTGCAGCAGGCCTTCGACCGCTACATGGAGATGCGCCACGAACTCGGTCGCGACACCAAGCCCGTCTGCCTCATGGACATGGGCACCATCGGCGCCAAGTACCTCAAGAAGACCGGCGTCATGACCGATGTCGACGAGTCCGAGGAGATTAACGCCTGCACCGTCAAGGTGAAGGTCGATGTCGACGGCGAGGACCAGGACTGGCTGTTCCTCTTTAAGAACGAGACCCACAACCACCCGACCGAGATCGAGCCCTTCGGCGGTGCCGCCACCTGCGTGGGCGGTGCCATCCGCGACCCGCTGTCGGGCCGCAGCTACGTGTACCAGGCCATGCGTGTCACCGGCGCCGGCGACCCCACCGTCCCCGTGTCCGAGACGCTCGAGGGCAAGCTGCCGCAGCGCAAGCTCGTAACCACCGCTGCCGCCGGCTACTCCAGCTACGGCAACCAGATCGGCCTTGCCACCGGCCAGGTCAACGAGCTCTATCACCCCGGCTACGTTGCCAAGCGCATGGAGGTCGGCGCCGTCGTGGGCGCTACCCCGGCAAACCACGTGCGTCGCGAGTGCCCCGCCCCCACTGACAAGATCATCCTGCTGGGCGGCCGCACCGGCCGTGACGGCATCGGCGGCGCCACCGGCTCCTCCAAGACCCAGAACACCGAGTCCATCGAGACCTCGGGCGCCGAGGTCCAGAAGGGCAACGCCCCGGTCGAGCGCAAGCTGCAGCGTCTGTTCCGCCGCGGCGACGCCTGCCGCCTGATCAAGCGCTGCAACGACTTTGGCGCCGGCGGCGTCTCGGTCGCCGTGGGCGAGCTTGCCGACGGCCTGTATGTCGACCTGGACACCGTGACCAAGAAGTACGACGGCCTGGACGGCACCGAGCTCGCCATTTCCGAGTCCCAGGAGCGCATGGCCTGCGCCGTCGCCGACGGTGACGTCGAGGAGTTCATGGGCTACGCCGCCGAGGAGAACCTGGAGGCGACCGTTATCGCCGAGGTTACCGCCGAGCCGCGCATGCGCATGGCCTGGAACGGCGTCGCCATCGTCGATCTGTCCCGCGAGTTCCTCAACTCCAACGGTGCGCCCAAGCACCAGGTCGCCCACGTCTGCGCCCGCAGTGTGTGGCAGCCCAGCTGGGCCGGTACCACGCTCGCCGAGCGCATGACCTCGCTCGTCACCGACCTCAACGTCGCTTCCAACAAGGGCCTTTCCGAGCGCTTCGACTCCACCATCGGCGCCGCGACCGTGCTTATGCCTTTTGGCGGCAAGACGCAGCTCACCCCGAGCTCGGCCATGGTCGCCAAGTTCCCCGTGGACGGCGAGACCACCTCAGCGAGTGCCATGGCATGGGGCTTCAACCCCTATTTGATGGAGGCCGACCAGTTTGCGGGCGCCTACCTGTCCGTGGTCGAGTCCATCGCCAAGCTCGTTGCCGCCGGCTTTGAGCACAAGCGCGCCTACCTCTCCTTCCAGGAGTACTTCGAGCGCCTGCGCACCGAAGCAGAGCGCTGGGGCAAGCCCATGGCTGCCGTCCTGGGTGCCCTTATGGCCCAGGTCGACCTGGGTGCCGGTGCCATCGGCGGCAAGGACTCCATGAGCGGTTCGTTTGAGGACGAGACCGGCGAGCTCAACGTTCCGCCGACCCTGATCAGCTTCGCCGTCGCCGTGGGCAAGGCCGCCCGCGCCGTCTCGCCCGAGTTCAAGGGCCTCACGCACCGCGTCGTCCGCATCGCCCCCGCCACCTACGGCGAGGATTACCGCCCCGACGCCCAGCAACTGCTCGCCGCGTTTGACGCCGTCGAGGCGCTCACCGCCAACGGCAACGCCCTGGCCATCTCCACGCCCGGCTACGGCTGCGGCGCCGAGAGCCTCTTTAAAATGTGCGTCGGCAACCAGATCGGTATCGAGCTTGCCGAGGATGTGGACGTGGAGAGCCTCTTCACCCCGCTCTACGGTAGCTTTATCGTCGAGCTCGCCGAGGATGCCGAGCTGCCCGAGGTCGCCGACGGCGTTGTCGTCGAGCCCCTGGGCACCACCATCGAGGGCTATGTCATCGACACCGGCTCCGAGGTCATCGAGCTCGCCGAGCTCCAGGAGGCCTGGGAGAGCGGCATCGAGGGCGTCTTCGCCTACCGCAGCGCCGGCGAGACCCCCGAGGTCGAGACCATCGACTTCCGCGCCAAGGATATCCACGTGTACGGCGGCGCCAAGATCGCCCGCCCGCGCGTGATCATCCCCGTGTTCCCCGGCAACAACTGCGAGTACGACAGCGCCCGCGCCTTCCGTGCCGCCGGTGCCGAGGCCGACACCTTCGTGATCAACAACCTCACGCCCGAGGCCGTCGCCGAGAGCACCCGCGAGCTTGCCCGCCGCATCCGTGCAAGCCAGATCGTTATGATCCCCGGCGGCTTCTCGGGCGGCGACGAGCCCGACGGCTCTGCCAAGTTCATCACGGCGTTCTTCCGCGCTCCCGAGGTCACCGAGGCAGTCCGCGACCTGCTCAAGGCCCGCGATGGCCTGATGCTGGGCATCTGCAACGGCTTCCAGGCCCTGATCAAGCTCGGCCTGGTGCCCTACGGCGACATCGTCGACGCCACGCCCGATGCGCCCACGTTGACGTTCAACACCATCGGTCGCCACCAGAGCCGTCTGGTGCGCACCCGCATCTCGTCCAACTTGTCCCCGTGGCTGTCGCAGTGCAGCCTGGACGACCCCTACACCGTCGCCATCAGCCACGGCGAGGGCCGCTTTGTCGCCAATGACGAAGTGCTCGCCCAGCTGATCGCCAACGGCCAGGTCGCCACGCAGTACGTGGGCGAGAACGGCAAGCCCAGCATGGATCTCTCTGTCAACCCCAACGGCTCCGCACTCGCCATCGAGGGCATCACGAGCCCCGACGGCCGCGTCCTGGGCAAGATGGGCCATGCCGAGCGTCGCGGCGACAACCTGTACCGCAACGTGCCCGAGCATGTCCCCGGCGATAAGTTCATGCCGATCTTTGAGAGCGGCGTGGCCTACTTCGCTTAAACCTTTCCCATCGGGTACAATCCCCTCGGGTAACAACACCCGCCACCGACACATCCGGTGGCGGGTTCTTTTTTGCTTCGCGCATGCAGGAAGGACATCATGGAAAGCCGCAAGCCGTATCTCGCCACCCTGCCCGGACTCATCCTGGGTTGTCTTGTTTGCTGTGCACTCTGGGGATCGGCGTTTCCCTGCATCAAGATCGGCTACGCACTCTTTGGTATCCCGGCGCACGATAGCGCCTCGCAGCTGCTCTTTGCGGGCTTGCGCTTCACGCTTGCCGGCGCCCTGGTTATCGTTGGGATGAGTGCGGCCCAACGCCGCCCCCTCATTCCGCAGGCTCGCGACATCAAGCCCATCTTTGTCTTGTCGCTCTTCCAGACTATCGGGCAGTACTTCTTTTTCTATCTGGGCCTCTCGTGCGCCAGCGCCATGTCGAGCTCCATCATCGAGGCCAGCGCCAACTTCCTCGCAATCCTCTTTGCCGCCCTGGCATTTCACACCGAGAAGCTCAATACGGCCAAGGTGCTTGGCTGTGCGCTGGGCTTTGCCGGCGTCGCGCTCGTCAACCTCTCGGGCGCAGATGGCACCTTTGGCTTCAGGCTCGATGGCGAGGGCTTTATCCTAGCCTCCACTGTCGCGGGTGCTCTTTCGACCTGCCTGATCGGCATCTTCTCGCGCAAGCACGACGGCGTCTTGCTTGCCGGGTGGCAGTTCTTGGTCGGCGGCCTGGTCCTCACCGCCATCGGCTTTTTGATGGGTGGCGCGCTCTCCCCCACGGCGATTGTCCCCGCCATCGTGCTCATCATCTACATGGCGCTTATCTCCGCGGTCGCCTACTCGCTGTGGTCGCGCCTGCTTGCCGTCAACCCCGTCAGCCACGTCTCGGTCTTTGGGTTTATGAACCCGGTCTTTGGCGTACTGCTGAGCGCACTGCTGCTTGGCGAGGGCGCCGGCACGAGCCCCGTTACTGTCATCGTTGCCCTGCTCTTGGTCTGCAGCGGCATCATCATCGTCAACAAACCCAAAAAAGCCTAGAGAGCTCACCTTTTTAGGGAGAGCCTTCACACACTTTAGCTTAATGGAATGCACTGGTTCTCGTTGATTTCGCACCGAGTCGCGGCGGCAGACGCCCGTCTTGCCGCACCGCGCCTGGGCATTATGACCGGTGGCCCCCACAAACGCAAAAGGGGCGCACGACCATCGCAACGGTCGTGTGCCCCTTTTCCTAGCGTATCTGAACGCCGGCTTTCTTCTTCTCGCGCTTTACGCGGTAGAGCTCCGCGTCGGCAGCACGAAGCAAGTCTTGCCAGGTATCGACGCCATCACCAACCCGTGCGTAGCCGATGGACATCCGCAACAGATACGGAACCTCGGCGCGCGCGAGCTCATCGTTGATTGTCGCGCACAGATGCATGATATCCTGTTCCGCCACTGCCTTTTGGAGCACCACGAACTCATCGCCACCATAACGTGCGATAAAGCCGCCAGACGCCGAGCAGACTTCTTTGAGCGCAGCGGATATGACCTGAAGAGCGTGGTCGCCCTCCACATGCCCATAGCGATCGTTAATCTGCTTAAAGCCGTCGGCGTCCATCATAAGCAGATATACATCTTCGGCCTGATCCACATTTGAGAAGAGCGACAGCATATAGGTCTCAAAACGGTTGCGATTGTTAAGTCCAGTCAACGGGTCGGTCGAGATGAGCTGCTCCTGGTAGATGATGTAGAGCAGCAACATGCTAATCATTATGCCGACACAAAGGCCGGGCACCGAGTATACGACCTGAAAGGTACCGCCCACCAGGGCCGGAATGGCGAAAAATGCCAAGGTTCGATAGATGGCCTTCGTCTGCAGGCTCTCGACCCTGCGAGATTGCACAAATGCATGCAGGGACGTATGTATAACGTAACAGTAGCTGACGATGGGCTGGATCATATAGGCAAAGCCGCGACGATACACGCCCTGCGAATCGATATAGAACAGGGCGTGCGTCCAGTAACTGGTAAACGCCAGCACGACCACCAGAGCCGTAGGCAACGCAACAAGCACCACCCTATAGCGCGAGGTCAAAAGGCGAGAACCCTGCACCGTCTCGGAATAGATAAACCAAATGAGACACGCGATAGCAAAGAGCGAAAACGAAACCGCGTTGGAAATCCAGTTGGCAGCAATGCCCAACGTGCCGTCCACACCGTCCGAAAGCGTCCAGATCATATCGAATAATATGTACGCGGCAGAGGTGTAGCCCAGCATGCTAAACAATAGCTGCTGGGTGCTCGAGAACAAGGAGCGACGACTTCGCACGGCAAGCCCGATAAGAACAATCATGCATAGCACGAATATCTCAATCTTGAGTGCCTTAACCACTAGCGCCATCCCTTCAATACCCAAGTGGTCAGAATCGCCCAATTCGAATCAGGGTAATAAACACCCCTTTACTCCGCAGGGGTAAAGGGGATAATAGCAGAGCGCCCGAACATCACTGCAAAACAGTTTCTGTTCGGGCGCCCATACGGCGCGAATTGCACACGCCGGCATCATTGATGGGTATCGATTGCTACTCGCCATCGATGTCAGCCGCGACGGCCTCCTCGATGGCCTCGACACCGACAGGCGACAGATCCTCCTTGCCTTGGCAGAACTTCTTGTCGACCCAGCCAGTCAGAATCGGAGCCATGATCGCCGTGATGATAACGGCGGTGGCGATCTGAGCGTACGCGGTGGGCGCAAGCTCGGCGTAGCGCGGTGCGACCTCGGCGAGGGCAACCGGTGTGGTCATAGCCGTGCCGGCAATGGTGGAGCAAGCCACAGCGGCCTTGCCATTGCCGCCGCACAGACGCTCGAACGCAAAGGTGATGGGACCGACGACAAACAGCGTGACAAGGCCCAGCAAGATGCCGGAAATACCGCCGGTGATAAAGCTCGACAGGCTCATGGACGCACCGAGCTGAAATCCGATGACGGCAATCGCGGGATTGGCACCGGGAACCAGCAGGTTCTTGATAAACGGGAACAGGTTGCCCAGAACCATGCCAATAACGAGTGGCAAGATGGAGCCGATAATGGTGCCAATGGGAATGTTGGCGAGGCCGGAAACACCGAGGATGATCATCGTGACGGCGGGGCCGGCCGTAAAGAACAGGATACCGACGGCGCCCTGCTCAGACTCATCACCGAACTCGCCCATGATGCCCGTATAGAGCGCCATGTTGCAAAACGTGATGCCGCCGATGATAGACACGGAGCTCAGACCCAGGAAGTTGTCGTTAAAGAAATATGCCACGCCCAGGCCGAGAGCCGCTGCGACGACCAGCTTGGGAATCAGCACGACGATACCGGTCTTGATGGCACCCGGCGTGGACTTAAAGCTGATGCCGGCGCCCACAAACAGCAGGATCGCGGCGACGATGGTATTGGAGCCACCGCGGCAGGCAGCCGTAAAGAATCCGCCGATCTCAAAAACCTGCGGGCAGAAGGTGTTGAGCAAAAGACCGACGATCATCGGATAAATCATGATGTCGCCCGGGATGCGCGGGACCTTGAATTTCTTTTGCTCGTTGGCGGTTGCTTCCTGTGCCATGAAACCCCCATTTCCGCTGACGGGGTACAAAAGCCCACGTCACGCTTTGCTACAGTAAAGTTTGACCATGGTACCAGAAGAAATAGACCAGCTCGGTGAAAAACTCGACAAGTTGGGATGGAACGAGATTCGGCGCCCGCGACGCCACCCCTATATAAGGCTCAAGACGATATAGAGTACGATGCCCGAGACGCAGCACCACAGCATCGATTTTGTCTTGACCGCCACGACCACGACGCCGGCGGCCGCAATCCAGGGAACCAAGGCAGGCCAGAGCCCCGCGTCGAACGCGCCGGGACTCACCAAGTCGTTGGCGACCAGCGCGGCAAAGGCAGCGGGCGGGATATAGCCCAGGGCCTCGGTAATACGGGGCGACAGGGTCCGCCCGCGCAAGGCGAACGCCGGCGCGATGCGAAAGAACGCGATAGCAGCCCACGACGACAGCCACAGAACCAAGAACTCGTTAACGGGCATCGCGGGCACCTCTTCCGTCAAATACAGCATCGCACGCCAGCGCAATGGTAATGCCGACCACGACGCTTGCCGGCACGGCAATATTCACGAGGCCCAAGAACTTGCATACGGCGACGGACACCGCGCTCGAAACCGCCGCGACAACGTTGCCGCGCGACAGCCGCTGCGAAAAGAGCAGGCAGATAAAGAGCGAGGTGCAGACAAAGGCTGCAATGGCGGTGGGAACATCGACAACGGCGCCGACGATGGCGCCCGTCGTACACGATACGCCCCATGTTGCGATAAGGATCACGTTGAGCACAAAGGACTCGCGCGGGCCCCAATCCTCCCCTTCAACCAACTTGGCAAGCGAGATGCCATATGCCTCCTCGGTAAGTGTCGCGGCAACAGCCAGCGTCTGACTCTTCGAGGCACCCGTCAGATGCGACGTGATCGATGCCGAGTAAAGCGCAAAGCGCGAGGAGATGGCAGCAACGCTCGCGACGATCGACGCCGCAGGCACACCTGCCAGCCACAGATTGCAGATCATAAACTGCCCGCTGCCCGTCACGAACGTGCTGCTCAGAGCAAAGACCATCCAGGGTTCCATTCCCGTCTGCCCCATGATCATTCCGCACGGCGCGCCTATTGCAACATAGGTAAGCATCACTGGCCAGACGGTTCTAACGATTTTGAGCACCATACGCTTCTCATCCTGACAAGGTCTCCGAGCCGCATGTAGCGACACGGCAGAATCATCATCCGACAGCAACCGAGTTCACCTACAATTGCCACCGGATCGAAAGACACAACTTTTTAGGAAGTCATTATGACAGCTATCGATCGAGACCGGGCGCGCGCGGCCTTCAAAAGCTACACCGATGCCTACGACGCCACTAACCCACGCATCGCGCTCAAATTCGAGCATACGTACCACGTGGCCGAGGCATGCGATGCCGTAGCACGCGAGCAGGGCTGGTCGTCAGAAGATATTGACCTGGCATGGCTTTGCGGCCTGCTACACGATATGGGCCGCTTTGAGCAGTTGCGGCGCTGGGACACCTTTAAGGACGCCGAGAGCATGAGCCATGCAGCGCTGGGCATCGAGGTCCTCTTTGGCGAGAATCCCGCCGATGCACCCGCCGTAACGAGCATCCGCGACTTTATCGATGACCCGGCAGAAGATGAGCTCATCCGAGCGAGCATTGCCTATCACAGCGATTTTCGTCTACCCGCGCAGCTCGACGAGCGTACGCGGAGCTTCTGCGATATCGTGCGCGATGGTGACAAGATCGACATTATGCGCACCATCGCCGACAGCACCGTCGAGACCATCCTCAAGGTGGATGAGGACGCATTTCTCGCCAGCCACTTCTCGGCACCGGCGCTTACCGCCTTTGACGAGCACCGCTGCGTCGCACGCGATGAGCGCGATGAGCCCGCAGACTACCTGGTGGGACTCATCTGCTTTATGTTTGAGCTCGTCTATCCAGCGAGCCGCGCGCTGGCGCGCGAACAGGGCGATATCCACCGCCTGCTCGACGCGCCCTTTGGCATTACGCGGCCCTTTACCGACCCCGCCACGCAGGCAACTTGGAGCCGCCTAAAGGACGAGATGCGCGACTGGCTGGCGCGCGCCTAGCGCTCAAGCTGGGCCAGCAGCTCCTCGACGACCTCGACGGCGTCCCCAACAACTTTGTACTGGGCAGCACCGAAAATGGGGGCATCCGGGTCCTCGTTGATGGCGATAATGCACTCCGCCCCACCGATGCCGGCAAGATGCTGGATGGCGCCCGAAACACCGATACTCACGAGAAGCTTGGGCGAAACCGATACGCCCGTCTGGCCAATCTGATGGCGATACTTCAACCAGCCGGCCTCCACGACGGGTCGCGTGCAGCCAAGCTCGGCTCCCAGAGCCCCGGCGAGCCTTCGCATCAACGGCAGGTTTTTCTTGGAACCAATGCCGCGACCCACCACGACCAGGCGCTCGGCATTG
>CABVBR010000055.1 GCA_902496645.1 uncultured Collinsella sp. | reverse complement strand
GCACTTAATGTGCTCTTCGTGCGAGCCAGGACTTGACCGAGCGAAAATCTCAACCCGGCCCCTCGGACCGGAGCGTATGCAGGGTTTGTGTACGAATCCTCGCGCCCGTTGACCGACGCCGGGGTCCCCGCCATAATACTTTCGGTTCACGCACGAATCCGCTGCCAGAGACAGCCGGCGCAAACGGGCTTTGCCCGCGAGCTTAATGGGTCATCCCGCCAGCCGAGGTGGTCGAGTAGATATGTCTTCTCGCCCCCGTCGCTCATGCAGCGCGGGGGCTTTCTTTTTGGACATGCCCCCGTCACGTCCTTGTGGCGGACCGTGCCCGGAAAGAATTTGAGGAGGTGTAATTCATGCCCCAGCAGTACAAAATCGACAAGGTTGCAGAGATCGAGTCCCGTATCGCCGAGAACGCCGGTCTGTTCGTCGTCAACTACAACGGTCTGACGGTTAAGCAGGCTCAGGAGCTGCGTCATCAGCTTCGCGAGTGCGGCGCCGAGATGAAGGTCTACAAGAACAACCTGGTCAAGATCGCTCTCAAGAACCAGGAGCAGCCCGAGCTCGACGAGATCCTCGCCGGCCCCGTCGCTTATGTGTTCTACGAGTCCGAGCCGGTCGAGGCCGCTAAGGCCCTTAAGGACTTCTCCGCTCAGTCCAAGGGCGTCCTTGAGATCAAGGGCGGTATCTCCGACGGCAAGGCCGTTTCCGCTGATGATGTTAAGGCTATCGCCGAGCTGCCCACCAAGGATCAGCTTCTCGGCCAGATCGCCGGTCTCATCTCCGGTTTCGCTCGCGACATCGCTGTCTGCGTCAACGGCGTTTCCTCTGGTCTCGCTCGTTCGATCCAGCAGGTCTCCGAGCAGAAGGCAGCCTAGTCGCTGTTTTCACCCGCGGCGGCAACGCCGCACCCCTGGCGCATTCGCGCCGTGTTTTAACTGATCTCCGTGCATCCGCACGGAAACCGAAAGGACTTAGAAATGGCTAAGCTTACCACCGATGAGATCATCGATGCTCTTAAGGAAATGACCCTTCTCGAGGCTTCCGAGCTCGTCAAGGCTATCGAGGACACCTTCGGCGTTTCCGCCGCTGCTCCTGCCGCTGTTGTCGCCGCTCCTGCTGCTGGCGCTGCTGAGGCCGAGGAGAAGACCGAGTTTGACGTCGTGCTCGAGGGCTTCGGCGACAACAAGATCCAGGTCATCAAGGCCGTCCGTGAGCTCACCAACCTTGGCCTGAAGGAGGCCAAGGAGGTCGTCGAGGGCGCTCCCAAGGCTGTTCTCGAGGGTGCCAAGAAGGAGGACGCCGAGGCTGCCAAGGAGAAGCTCGAGGCTGCTGGCGCTGCTGTCACCCTCAAGTAATCAGGCTTTCTCGCCAGATTTCTTTGCAGACGGGACTCGCTATGCGAGCCCCGTCTTTTTTGTTTTGGCCCCTCATTCCCATTGCTCGGCATGCAGAACATCGCTGTCTTCGCCGTGCCAATCCCGTTACCGCTGGGGCGTAAAATTGCACCATTCGAGCAATAATTTGCGTTGACCTGCTGAAGAATTGTCTTTGCCTTGTAGTGATACATGGTTTCGGCAGTAAGATACTCCGGTATCGCAATTTGGTCTGCGGCTGTGTGCCGCACGCATGGGGCGCATGTGCGCCTGCGAAAGGATCTTTGAATAACATGAAGGCAATCATCCCCGCCGCCGGTCTTGGCACGCGTTTTCTGCCTGGCACCAAGTGCACGCCTAAAGAGATGCTGCCGGTGCTCGACAAGCCCGTTATCCAGTACGTCGTCGAGGAGGCACTCGACCCCGAGGAGGTCGATGACGCCATCATCGTTACCTCTCCTGGTAAGCCCGAGCTGCTGAGCTACTTCCAGCCCGATCGCTCGCTTGAGAACCTGCTGCGCGAGCGCGGCAAGAATGCCTATGCCGATGCCGTCGCCCATGCGGGCGGCATGCCGGTCGACTTCCGCTACCAGTACGAGCCCAAGGGCCTCGGTCACGCCATTCGCTCTGCCGCCGACGCCGTGGCAGGGGAGAACTTCCTGGTTCTTCTGGGCGACTACGTTGTGCCCAACCGCGACATCTGCGACAAGATGCTCGCCGTCTCCAAGGAGCACGGTGGCGCTTCGGTTATCGCCGTCGCCGCGTGCGCTCCCGAGGAAGTCAGCCGTTATGGCGTTATCGCCGGTGACCGCGTGGGTTCGCTCGAGGGCTTCGAGAATGTTGCCGATGCCGAGCCGGGCGCAGTTTGGCGTATCGGCGGTCTGGTTGAGAAGCCTGCCCCCGAGGCAGCTCCCTCCAACCTGTACATCGTCGGCCGTTACCTGCTGAGCCCGCTGGTCATGGACCTGCTCGCCGATCAGCAGGCCGGCAAGGGCGGCGAGATCCAGCTTACCGACGCCATGGCCCGTTCGCTCGATCGCGAGGCTATGTACGCCGTCGTCATCGACCCGCTTTCGGGCTATGACACCGGCACTCCCTCCGGCTGGATGGCCACCAACGCCCTCATGGCCGCAAGCGATCCTCGCTTCGCCGACGCCTTCTGGGACGCCATCGACGAGCGCGGCGGCTTGATGCGCAAGTAAGCCTTCGGGCATCGACATGTACGGGTGCGGACTTTGGTCTGCACCCGTTTTTTATGCGTGCTGCTGTCTCTCTTTCGTTCCGCCGTCAACGGCCGCATCCTCGACTTCATTCACAGAAATTATATGAACACCTGTTCGATATGCATATATCTACCTGCATCTTTTCTGTCGAAAAACTTTGCTACTCCAAAAACTCAATCGCGTCAAGGCTTTTCTTGCCCAACGGTCGGTACCTGATAAACTATTAGGTTGCGATAACTGGCGAAGCTATGCCTCGCCAACCCACCGAGCATTTCCGTGAAGGAGGAAAAACCTGGTGACCTACGCATACACTGCCACTGAGCGCAAGCGCGTCAGCTTCGGGAAAATCCCGGAGGCCATGGAGCTCCCCAACCTTATCTCTGTTCAAAGGGAATCCTTTGAGCGTTTTAAGGACGAGGGCCTTCGTGAGGCGTTCAAGGAATCCAGCCCCATCCAGAGTCAGAACCATGTTCTCGAGGTTACCTTCGGCGAGCATCAGTTCGGCGACCCCGCGCACACCGTCGAGGAGTGCCGCGAGAAGGATATGACCTATCAGGCTCCGCTTCTGACCGACGTCCGTCTCACCAACAAGGAGACCGGCGAGATCAAGGAGCAGCTCGTCTTCATGGGCGACTTCCCCATGATGACCGATCAGGGCACCTTCATCATCAACGGTACCGAGCGTATCGTCGTCTCGCAGCTCGTCCGCTCCCCGGGCGTGTACTACAGCTCCGAGATGGATTCGGGCAAGCAGATCTATAAGGCCCAGATCATCCCGTCCCGCGGTGCCTGGCTCGAGTTTGAGGTTGACAAGCGCGACCAGCTCATGGTCTCCATCGACCGTAAGCGCAAGCAGAGCGCCACGATGTTCCTGCGCGCCCTTGGCATCGCCGTCACCAACGACGACATCATCGAGCTGCTCGGCAACTCCGATGTGATCAAGCGCACCCTCGAGCGCGATACCGCCCTTACCCGCGAGGACGCCCTCATCGAGATTTACCGTCGCCTGCGCCCGGGCGAGCCTCCCACCGTGGACGCTTCCCGCAGCCTGCTCGAGGGTCTGCTCTTTAACCCGCAGCGCTACGATCTGGCCCGCGTCGGTCGTTACAAGGTCAACAAGAAGCTCAACCTCACCACCGAGGAAGAGGTCACGGTGCTTACCGACGAGGATATCGTCGCGACGCTGCGCTACCTGCTGTCCCTCGCTGCCGGCGAGCAGGGCTTCAAGGTCGACGACATCGACCACTTTGGCAACCGTCGTATCCGCACCGTCGGCGAGCTTGTCGCCAACCAGTTCCGTATCGGCATGAGCCGTATGGAGCGCGTCGTCCGTGAGCGCATGAGCTCCCAGGACATCGACGAGATTACCCCGCAGTCGCTCATCAACATCCGTCCGATCGTGGCCTCCATCAAGGAGTTCTTCGGTTCCTCGCAGCTCTCGCAGTTCATGGACCAGGCGAACCCCCTGACCGGTCTGACCCACAAGCGTCGTCTGTCCGCACTCGGCCCTGGCGGTCTTGCCGGCCACAAGTCCGGCTCCAGCCGCCGCACCAACGTGCCGACGGCCGTCCGCGACGTTCACAACTCGCACTACAGCCGCATGTGCCCGATCGAGACCCCCGAAGGCCCCAACATCGGCCTGATCGGCTCGCTCGCCCTCTACGCCCGCGTCAACGAGTACGGCTTCATCGAGGCTCCGTTCCGACGCGTCGAGAACGGCGTTGCCACCGACCAGATCGACTGGATGACCGCTGACGAGGAAGAGAAGCACGTCATCGCGCCGGCCAACACGCCGCTCGATCCCAAGACCAACGAGTTCATCACGACCGATGCCGAGGGCAAGCTTGTCCGCCCGCACACCGTGATCGCCCGTACCCGCGACTTCGACGGCTCCTTCGGCGCTCCCGCCGACGTGCCTGTCGAGGACGTCGACTACATGGACGTCTCGCCGCGTCAGATGCTCTCCGTCGCAGCCACGCTGATTCCGTTCCTCGAGCACGACGACGCCAAGCGTACGCTCATGGGCGCTAACATGCAGCGTCAGGCCGTGCCGCTGGTTCACCCCGCCGCTCCCTATGTCGGTACCGGCATGGAGCGCCGCGCCGCCCTGGACTCCGGCGAGGTCACCCTGGCCAAGAACGCCGGCGAGGTCATCTTTGCCGACGCCGCCAAGATTATCGTCAAGCATGCCGGCGGCATGGACGAGTATCACCTGGCCAAGTACCAGCGCTCCAACCAGTCCACCTGCATCAACCACCGTCCGCTCGTGCGCGTCGGTGACACCGTTGAGCAGGGCGAGCCCCTGGCTGACGGTCCTTCGACCGATCATGGCGAGCTTGCACTGGGTCAGAACCTCACCGTGGCATACATGCCGTGGGAAGGCTTCAACTACGAGGACGGTATCGTCGTGTCCGAGCGCCTGGTGGCCGAGGACCTGCTGACGACCATCAACATCACCCGTCACGAGATCGATGCCCGCGACACCAAGCTCGGTCCCGAGGAGATCACCCGCGAGATCCCGAACCTCTCCGAGGACATGCTTGCCAACCTCGATGAGGACGGCATCATCCGCATCGGCGCCGAGGTCGGCCCTGGCGACATCCTGGTCGGTAAGGTCACGCCTAAGGGCGAGAGCGCTCTGACCGCTGAGGAGCGCCTGCTGCGCGCCATCTTCGGTGCCAAGGCCCACGACGTCCGCGACACCTCCCTTAAGATGCCTCACGGCGCTTACGGTCGCGTCATCGACGTCGTCCGCTTTAGCCGCGAGAACGGCGACGACCTGGCCCCCGGCGTCAACGAGCAGGTGCGCGTCTACGTCGCCCAGCGTCGTAAGATCCAGCAGGGCGATAAGATCGCCGGCCGCCACGGCAACAAGGGCGTTATCTGTAACGTTCTGCCGGTCGAGGACATGCCCTACATGGCTGACGGTACCCCGATCGACGTTATCCTCAACCCGCTGGGCGTTCCTTCGCGTATGAACGTCGGCCAGCTGCTCGAGTGCCACCTTGGCTGGGCTGCTGCCTGCGGTTGGGATACCGAGCAGGCCGACTCCGACAAGTACGTCCCCGGTCCGTTCTTCACCGCCACGCCTGTCTTCGACGGCGCCAAGGAGGACGAGATCGCCGAGGTCATCCGTCGTGCCAACAAGAACATGCTCAACAAGGCCACCGCTGCCTTTGGCGATCACATGCGCCCCGAGTTTGTCACCCAGCTTGACGAGCGCGGCAAGACCCGTCTGTTCGACGGCCGCACCGGCGAGG
The DNA here is from genome assembly GCA_902496645.1 of uncultured Collinsella sp. Taxonomy (GTDB): domain Bacteria; phylum Actinomycetota; class Coriobacteriia; order Coriobacteriales; family Coriobacteriaceae; genus Collinsella. The sequence continues at coordinate 5,607 of CABVBR010000055.1, read as the reverse complement.
AGTTCCGCGAGCCCATTACCGTGGGTACGTCCTACATCCTCAAGCTCGGCCACATGGTCGACGACAAGATCCACGCTCGTTCGACCGGCCCTTACAGCCTGGTTACCCAGCAGCCCCTGGGCGGCAAGGCCCAGTTCGGCGGCCAGCGCTTCGGCGAGATGGAAGTTTGGGCACTGTACGCATACGGTGCTTCCAACGTCCTGCAGGAGATCCTGACCGTCAAGTCCGACGATACCGTGGGCCGCGTCAAGACCTACGAGTCCATCGTCAAGGGCGAGAACGTTCCTGTCCCGGGTATCCCCGAGTCCTTCAAGGTTCTCGTCAAGGAGATCCGCTCCCTCGCACTGGACATCGAGCCCATGCACGATGCCGACGAGGACGCCTCCGCCCCTGTGACCGCCGAGGAGACCTCCGCTCTCGACGACCTGGCTGCGCTCGCCGGCGTTGACGCCGACGTCGAGGCCGAGAATGCCGAGACCGCCGAGGCGCCCGAGGCTGTCGCCGCCACGACCACTGATAAGGAGTAGTTGACTGTGGCAGATTTCGAAGCTACTGATTTTGACTCGGTAAAGATCTCCCTTGCCTCCGCCGACCAGATCCGTTCCTGGTCGCACGGCGAGGTCAAGAAGCCGGAGACCATCAATTACCGTACCCTCAAGCCCGAGAAGGACGGCCTGTTCTGCGAGAAGATCTTCGGTCCCGCCAAGGACTGGGAGTGCTCCTGCGGCAAGTACAAGGGCATCCGCTTTAAGGGCATCGTCTGCGAGCGCTGCGGTGTCGAGGTCACCTCGGCCAAGGTGCGTCGCGACCGCATGGGTCACATCGAGCTCGCCGCTCCCGTGTCCCACATCTGGTACTTCAAGAGCCCCACGAGCTTCCCGATGAGCCGTATGCTCGACATCAAGTCCAAGGACCTCGAGAAGGTTCTGTACTTTGCCAGCTACATCATCACCGAGGTTGACTATGAGGCCCGCGAGGCCGACGCCGACGACCTGCGCGAGGAGCTCGCCGCCGATCTGGAAGAGATCGATGCCGAGTGCGCCCGCCAGATCGAGTCCCTCAAGGAGCAGGGCGACCCCGAGAACTTTGACGAGTTCTCCGACGAGGAGCCGCTGACCCCCGAGGAGATCGCCTCCGGCATCGTCGACATCGAGGAAGAGTGCAAGGACGAGAAGCAGCTCCGCACGGACGCCTTCAACGCCTTCATGAAGCTCACCGAGCGCGACCTCATCTCCGATGAGCCGCTGTTCCGCGAGATGACCCGCTACTACTCCATGTACTTCAAGGGTGGCATGGGTGCCGAGGCCGTCCGCGACCTGCTCGCTGCCATCGACCTCCCCTCCGAGGCCGAGAAGCTCAAGGCCATCATCGCCGACGAGGACTCCCAGAAGCAGAAGCGCGAGAAGGCCGTCAAGCGCCTCGAGGTCGTTGACGCCTTCCTGAAGGGTGGCAACAGCCCCGCGAACATGATCCTGGACGTTATCCCGGTCATTCCGCCCGATCTGCGCCCGATGGTCCAGCTCGACGGCGGCCGCTTCGCCGCGTCCGACCTCAACGACCTGTACCGTCGCGTGATCAACCGTAACAACCGACTCAAGCGCCTGCTCGACCTGGACGCCCCTGCGATCATCGTGAACAACGAGAAGCGCATGCTCCAGGAGTCCGTGGACGCCCTGTTCGACAACGGCCGTCGTGGTCGCCCGGTCTCTGGCCGTGGCGGTCGCCCGCTCAAGTCGCTCGCCGAGGCCCTCAAGGGCAAGCAGGGTCGTTTCCGTCAGAACCTGCTGGGTAAGCGTGTCGACTACTCCGGCCGTTCGGTTATCGTTACCGACCCCAAGCTGCTGCTGCACCAGTGCGGTCTGCCCAAGACCATGGCGCTGGAGCTCTTCAAGCCCTTCGTCATGAAGCGCCTGGTCGAGCTCGGCAAGGTCGAGAACATCAAGGGCGCCAAGCGCGCTATCGACCGTGGTGCCACCTTTGTGTGGGACATCCTCGAAGAGGTCATCGACGGCCGCGTCGTGCTGCTCAACCGTGCACCGACCCTGCACCGTCTGTCCATCCAGGCCTTTGAGCCGGTTCTGGTCGAGGGCAAGGCTATCCACCTGCACCCGCTGGTCTGCTCGCCCTTCAACGCCGACTTCGACGGCGACCAGATGTCTGTCCACGTGCCGCTGTCCAGCCAGGCTCAGGCCGAGGCCCGCGTGCTCATGCTCTCTGCGAACAACCTGCGCTCGCCGGCATCCGGCAAGCCGGTCAACATCCCCTCGCAGGACATGATCATCGGTGTGTACTACCTGACCCAGGTCCGCGACGGTCTGCCGGGCGAGAACCACGTGTTCTCGAGCTTCGACGACGCGCTGCACGCCTATGACTGCCGCTCCGAGGTCGACATGCAGGCCAAGATTCAGGTCCGCGTGTCCGCCGAGAACGCCAATGTCATCAACGAGGACGGCACCCGTATCTTCCGCGTCAAGAACGGCAAGAACGAGTTTGTCGACTACGACGTCACCGGCAACAAGACCGCGCGCTTCGAGACCTCTATCGGCCGCATCATCTTCAACCGCCAGTGCCTGCCCGAAGACTACGAGTTCATGAACTACAAGATGGTCAAGGGCGACGTGGCCAAGCTGGTTGCGGACTGCTGCGATCGTTACCCCGAGGCCAAGGTCGGCCCGATCCTCGACGCCATCAAGTACTCCGGCTTCCACTACGCTACCCGCGCCGGCCTCACCATCTCGGTGTGGGACGCTCTCATCCCTGCCGAGAAGCAGGAGCTGCTCGACCGCGCTCAGGCCAACGTCGACCAGATCAACGAGTACTTCGAGGAGGGCTTCATCAACGAGACGGAGCGCCACATCGAAGTCGTTAACGAGTGGACCGCTTGTACCGATAAGGTTGCAGCGCTCATGCTCGACATGTTCGACGAGGAGAACCCGCTGTACATGATGGCCGACTCCGGCGCCCGTGGTTCTAAGACCCAGCTGCGTCAGCTCGGCGGCATGCGTGGCCTGATGGCAGACATGTCCGGCGAGACGATCGACCTTCCCATTAAGGCGAACTTCCGCGAGGGCCTGCTGCCGCTCGAGTACTTCATTTCGACCTACGGCGCCCGTAAGGGCCTGGTCGATACCGCATCCCACACGTCGGACTCTGGTTACCTGACCCGTCGTCTGGTCGACGTGGCCCAGGACGTCATCGTCCGCGAGGAGGACTGCGGTACGCACGAGGGCGTCACCTACAACCTCATCATCCCCGGCACCACCGACCTCAACACCGACCTTGTTGGCCGTTGCTTCATTGAGGACGTCGTGGCCCCCGATGGCACCGTGCTCTTTGAGCAGGACGGCTACATCGAGAAGGTCTCCGACATCCAGAAGATGGTTGATGCCGGCCTCAAGAAGGTCAAGCTCCGCGCGCTGCTCACCTGCCGCTCCAAGTACGGCGTGTGCCAGAAGTGCTACGGCTGGGATCTTTCCACCCGTCGTCCGGTCGCCATCGGTACCGCGGTCGGCATTATTGCCGCCCAGTCCATCGGCGAGCCCGGTACGCAGCTTACGATGCGTACCATTCACTCCGGCGGCGTCGCTGGCGTCGACGATATTACGCAGGGTCTGCCTACGGTCAGCCGTATGTTCGATATCGTCGGCAACGTCAACGAGAAGATTCTGGGTCGCGAGGCCGAGCTGGCTCCGTACTCCGGTCACCTCTCGATTAAGCCCGAGAAGTCCGAGTACGTGCTGACGCTCACCGACTCCGAGGATCACACCCGTGTCCTCGACGAGCGCCGCGTCCCCGCATCGGTGCGCTTTATGCCCGAGATCGAGGATGGCTGCGAGGTTCGCGCCGGCGACCAGATCACCAAGGGCTTCGTCAACTTCCGCAACCTGCGCAAGCTGACTGACATCGAGTCGACGATGCACACCTTCGTCGAGAGCGTTAAGGACGTCTACACCAGCCAGGGCGTCGACCTGAACGACAAGCACATCGAGGTGCTCGCACGTCAGATGCTGCGTCGCGTTCAGATCACCAACCCCGGTGACTCCAAGTACCTGCTTGGTCAGTACGTCGACCGTTACGAGTTCGCCGACGAGGTCGAGCGCGTTGCCCGTCTGGGCGGTCAGGCTCCCGTGGCCGAGCCCGTCATCCTGGGTACGCTCAAGGTCGCGTCCAACATCGACTCCTGGCTGTCGAGCGCTTCGTTCATCCGCACCGCCGGTGTCCTTACCGAGGCTGCCATCGAGGGCAAGGTCGACCACCTGCTCGACCTTAAGTCCAACGTCATCGTCGGTAAGAAGATCCCGGCTGGTACCGGCCTCAAGCCGTACGCCAACGCCAAGCTGACGTATCGCACGGCCGACGGCTACGTGGACATCGACGGCCCGGCTTCGCCCAACGCCAAGTCGCTGCCCGAGTGGGCTCCGGTTGAGCTCAAGGACCTGGACGAGCAGCTCCCGCAGCAGCTCGACTGGGCCGGCTACGACGAGTTCGGTGGTGCTGACGGTTCGTTCACCCGCAACGGCCACACCATCTCCGCCGAGAAGGCTCGCCTGTACCTGTTCGACGACCTGGGCGTGTCGCAGCGCTGGACCAACAAGTTCAGCGAGGTCGGCATCGAGACGGTCGGCGACCTGGTCGGTAAGTCCGAGGAGGATCTGCTGCGCATCGATGGCATCGGTGCCAAGGCAATCGAGGAGCTCCGTGACGGCCTGGAGGCCCACGACCTGCTCTACATCCTCGAGAACAACGACGACGTTGCCGACGAGGAAGACCTCTCGCAGCTGCTGCAGATGGTCTTTAGCCCCGACGGTCCGGACGACATCCTGCTGGGCACCTCCGCCGCTCCGACGCATCACGCCGACGCCGACGAGGAGCTCCTGGGCGCCCCGATCGACGACAAGAAGGCTCCCGCCAACGGCGCGATCAACGAGGACATGGCTTCCCTCGACGAGCTGCTCAACCAGCTCGTGGACACCGACGACGCCGAAGAGGCCAAGGACAACGACGAGGAGTAACTTCCAAGTACGTTAACCGCCCTTCCAAAGACCCGTTTCCCAACAGGGAAGCGGGTCTTTTTTGTTGAAGAAAACCTGCCAAAAGGGGATAGGTTTATTTTGGTAGGTTATTCCTGCTTGAATTTGAAACATTTCGTCCGGCCAGAGCGTATCTATGGTGAGGGCCTCAGCAAGAAATATCAGCATCACCGGGAGGTGATTATGGAAGAACAAGCTTTTAGACAGGCGGTCGAAGATCACCGGGATGTCGTGTTTCGAATCGCATTGACGTACCTGCGCGATCGCGCCGATGCCGACGATGTTGCACAAGACGTCTTTCTTAAGTTGCTCAAAAGCGATGGACACTTTGAAAGTCGGGAGCATCTTCGCCGCTGGCTTATCCGGGTCACGATCAATGAATGCAAATCGCTCTTTCGAAAGCCATGGAGGCGTGTGGAGGATATTGAGAACCTGGCCGATTCGCTTTCGACGGCGCAGGAGGAGTCCAAGGCGGTCCTGTCAGACGTTATGCGACTTCCGGAGCGATTCCGTGTTCCCATCGTGCTCTATTACTATCTGGGCTTTTCGACCTCAGAGATTGCCGAGTTACTGCATG
>CABVBR010000054.1 GCA_902496645.1 uncultured Collinsella sp. | reverse complement strand
CATATTAGATATCCGCCTTGAGGTCGAGGGAAAGCGTTAGGGGCGCCGAGGTCTTTTCGTAGGAATCGCACACGCTTGCAAGAATGAGCTCGGCATACACAGCAGCCTGGTCATCCCCATCGACGGTGGCCTGGTCGCCGAAGGTAAAGGTCATGCCAACGTGGGTCTCGTCGACGTCAAATGTAATGGTGATGTCATCGCAGTCGACCGCGGTGCAACCAAAGATGAAGGCCTCCTCGGCAGCCATGCGGATGTCCTCGATGCGATCGACGGACATGGAGCACAGAGCACCGACGTTGGCGGCCGTCATGCGCACCAAGCGCGCGAGACGCGGGTCACCGGCAACGGTCAGCGTAATGGGGCAGGTTGCTTCGCTACTCATCGCAGGACTCCTCGGCGGTCTCGGCGGATGTATAGGTGTAATACTGAGCCGGCTTGGCTGCGGGCTTCTGAACCGCATCTGCGCCATCGGCGACCTCGTCCTCGGCCTCGCCAATCAGGACGCGCTCGGTAGGCTGCTCAGCCTCGGCGGCGGCAGCGGCGAGCTTGCGCTCGGCGTCGGCTGCGGGAGCCTTCACCTTATTGAAGAGTTTCTGCACGGCGCCGGCGGCAGAATCGGTCACACTCGACACGGCGTTGCTGGCCTCGGCCATGCTGCCCGTGACCTCGGAGATGTCGCGAACGACCGCCTCGACCTCAACGAGGTTGGACGTCAGGGCGTCAACGGCAGTCTTGCTCGACTTGAGCAGCGGCTCCACCTGGGCAAGTGCCGGCGTAAGTTCGTCAACGGCGCCATCGAGCTTTGCCACCACGGGCTGAGCCTCGGCGATCGTGTTGTTGAGGTCGGTCACCGTCTTGTCGAGCGAATCGACAACCGTGCGGGTTTTGCGCAGGGTGAGCGCAAGCTCAACGACGGCCCACACGCCGGCAACGGCGAGCACCAGCAGAGCGATATGAATGGGACTCATACAAGCCTCCCAAAGGAATCGAAATACAGACGCTGTTCATGGTACCCCAAAGGGAGCGTAACATGCCAAGAGCGGATACGTGGGACAAAATCATCAGCTGCTACTTCGGTGCGTTCCCGCTGCGGTCGCGTTCACTTTGCTCAACGCGCCATTCTTCCCAACCGCGGCCGGCAGGCTGCCAAAACGCACCACGCTCCAAGCCTTCGGGCAGATAGCGCTGATCGACCCAGCCTTCGGGATAATCGTGCGGATACTTGTAGACACCATACTCATCGCTGCCTGGACGGTGGCGGTCGCGCAGGTAGCTCGGCACCTCGCGAAGACCACTGCTGTGGATATCGGCCAGCGCGGCATCGATCGACGCCTCGCAGGCATTGGACTTAGGCGCCAAGCACACATAGAGTGCGGCTTGCGCCAGGTTAATGCGACACTCGGGATAGCCAATGACCTCAGCTGATTTAAATGCAGCATGTGCCACCAACAGCGCCTGCGGATCGGCGTTTCCGACGTCCTCGGAAGCGTGGATCATGATGCGGCGAGCAATAAACTTAGGATCCTCTCCTGCATCTATCATGCGCGCGAGCCAATAAATGGTGGCATCGGGGTCGCTCCCGCGCATAGATTTAATAAACGCACTGATAATGTCGTAGTGCATGTCGCCGTTTTTGTCATACGAAAAACCACGACGAGGGTTGGCAATCTTAACGTCAACCACGGTGATGGGATAGCGCTCCCCCGCCGCCGGCGCTGGCGTTCCCTCGGTATCGGGACGCGTGACGGCAATCTCGCTCGCAAGCTCAAGCGTCGTGAGCGCCGAACGAGCATCGCCCGCGGCCAGCGTGCAGATGGACTTAACCGTATCCTCATCGGCCGAGAACTTACCGTTCAGACCCTGCGGTGCCTCGAGTGCACGCTCAATCAGCGTGGCGATATCCTCGTCCTTCAAGTGCTCAAGCTCTACCACGCGACCGCGCGAGAGCAACGCCGAGTTGACCTCGAAGTACGGATTCTCCGTCGTGGCGCCAATCATAATGACGGTACGGTTCTCAACTGCATGCAGCAAGGCATCCTGCTGAGACTTAGAGAAGCGATGAATCTCGTCGATGAAAAGAATAGTTCGGCGGTCGTACGTATTCAGGCGCGTCTTGGCCTCGTCAATCACACGACGCAGGTCCTTCACGGTACCCGTGACGGCGCTGACCTCGACAAACTCGCTCTTGGTATGGTTGGCGATAATATGGGCCAGCGTCGTCTTGCCCGTACCGGCCGGCCCATACAAAATCACACTCGACAGCACGTCATGCTCAATCGCGGCACGCAGCCACGAACCCTTGCCCACGGCCTTTTGCTGACCCACGTACTCGTCGAGCGAATTGGGGCGCATGCGAACCGCAAGCGGCGCATTCTGAAAGGAACGCTCACGCGTCGAAGCAGAAAAAAGGTCGTCCATAGCCATCCCGTGCATCAATCAAAAACGTTTTCCACTAACAGTATACCGAAAAGATACGAACTACCGTTCGTTAATATAGGTACGGTGCGGAAACTCCAGACCAGGGAACAACTTGCTCGTCAGCTCGCAGAAATAGCCGTCCGTCATGCTCGCGATGTAATCCACCACCGCTTGATCCTTGTCGTCCTGCCAGGTATAGGTTCGATCGTAGTAGGAAAGCTGCTGCTCGATGCGCGAAATATGATGCTTAAAGATGTAAGAGGACTCGTCGCCTTCGTTTATATCCTGCAGGCAACGGTCGTAAAGCTTTTCAAAGGCCTCACGCAACTCCGCCTCGGAATCGCCCTCGATACCGCCCTTACTATAGATCTTCTCGTAGTTCTCACGCTTGGCTCGGCGGATTTCCTCAAACAGGTCCTCGCTCATCTCGATGCGCGGCTTGCCATAGCTGTGCTCAACGATATCGATGGAGGCATGCGTAAGGATCCAGCTGTTGTATGCTCCACCCAGGTCATCGTCAAAGGCGTCGGGTGACAGCAGGCCCGCCGCAATGGCGTCTTGGCGATCGCGCCCAACGTAGGCAAGGATATCCGAGATACGCACCACGCAGCCCTCGAGCGTCATGGGACGTAGGTGCTCAATTGCGCTATAGCCCTTGGCAATGCAGTCCTCAACCGTCTGATCGAACTGGTCAAAGGAACCCATGTCCGAGAGCTCAAACACGCGCTGCTCGTACTCGCCGTTATGGCACAAGACGCCGTCGAGCGTCTGGAGCGACACGTTGCGGCCGTACAGCGCATCGAGCACGCGGACCGACTGCACGTTATGGAAAAAGTAGCGACCCGTGCGCTCGTGGTAGATATCGTTGAGGAATCGCTCGCCCGCATGGCCAAAAGGCGTGTGTCCCAAGTCATGGCCCAGGCCAATCGCCTCGATCACATCGCAGTTGAGCCCCAATGCGCGACCGATATCGCGCGCAATGCGCGAGACAAGCTGCACGTGCAAACCGCGGCGCGACAGATCATCATTGCTACGGAAGCTAAAGACCTGCGTTTTGCCTGCATAACGCGTGTACGCCGGAAGATGAATAATCTTTTCGGTATCGCGCATAAACGCCGGACGCATAAGCGTGCCTTCGTCGGCAGCGCGATCAATACGACGAATGACCTGGTCGTCGTTGCAACGATACGGGTTGACGGCACCCGAAGCACGATCGGCGGAAATGCGCTCGACGAGTTCGGGCGACAACGCCGCGGGAATGCGGTCCATGCGCGCCTTAATGACGGCCGTTTCTTGATTAATTGCCATGGCATGCTCCTTAAGAAGGATGCGCAATCAGTTACAATGTGCAGCCCATGACTTCGATTATGGCAAATATCGGCACCAAAAACGGGAGCAATGGCAGGGAGCGCGATTTTGTGAGGAGGCAGGAGATGGCAAGGACCAGGAGCGCGACGGCAAATGCCACGATACCGCCCATAGGGTCGAGCGTGCAAAGCGCGAAGAGTGCCTTGACATCTCCCATGCCGATGCCCGGGGTTTGGCGAAGACGACGCCAGAGGGACTCAGTCAACACAAGGGCAAGGTAGACGATGACCGCAAGACCAGCGTGGTCAAGCGCCGTGTTAACGCCTTTGTCGAGCCAAACGCCTGCTAATGCCGCCACCGCACACGCTCCGGCAAGCGCATTCGGAAACCGCCGCTCACGGGCATCAATCGCCGCGCCGGCAAAGATGCAAATCCAAAACGGGATATAGACCATCGAGCACCTCCTCGAGCTGCATTACAAAAGCAAAAACCACCACAAAGGGCCCCTTTGTAGTGGTTTTGATGGTGGTTATTTGGCGCCTTGCATGACCTCGTCGAGGGTAACGTTGACGGCGTGCTGCGTCGGGACCCAGTCAACCTTCAGGAACAGCGCTGCCACCGTGATGGGGATATAGCTGAACATAAAGATCGGGAAGGTAAACAGGTTGGTTACCAGACGCCACTTTTGCGCGCAGTGAATATGCTTGTACTCAAAGATGGTCGTGAGCAGCGCCAGGATAAAGAAGGTCTGGTACATCATCGCGAAGGTCATAATGAGCGAGGCGGCACAAGCCTGCATCTCGACCTCGGTGGCCAAGAAGCCATGCGAAAGTCCGCCCACGATGAGGAAGGTCGCGTTGGCAAGCATGGAGATGAGCGACAGCAGCATGCCCGGCGCGATGGTCATGAACATGTCGTAGGCAGCAAAGCGGCGATAGCGGAAGGTCGATTTGACCAGGTGTTTGCCATAGGTAAAAAAGACCTGGTAGAAGCCCTTGGTCCAGCGCATACGCTGCTTCCAAGACGCCTTAAACGTCACCGGCTGCTCGTCAAAGAACTCCGCCGGTGCATAACCGATGCGGATGCCGTGAATGGCGCAGAACGTGGTGAACTGGATGTCCTCGGTCAGCGTATGGAACTGCCAGCCGTGCATGCCCTCGATCACGCTGGCAGAGATCAGATAGCCCGAACCCGAAACAGCGCAGGACGTCTTGCAGATATTACGCGCGTTGTTGAGGAAGCGCGCCTCGCGCAGATACCAGGTGGCGTTGGCGGCCGAAATCCATGAGCTGCCAAAGTTCTTAGAATTACGATAGCTCGTGACCACATGGAAACCCTGGTCAAAGGCATCGTTCATCTTGGAGACGTAATCGCGGGAGATAACGTTATCCGCGTCGAAGATAAAGTAGCCCTCAAACGTGTCGGGATACTCGTTGAGGATACGATCGAAACCAAAGTCCATGACCCAGCTCTTACCCTTGCGGGCAAGGTCGTTACGCTCGTAGACGATAGCGCCGGCCTCGCGCGCGAGCTGCGCGGTGTTGTCGGTACAGGCATCGGCGACGACAAAGACTTCGATAAGCTCGGACGGATAATCCTGGTCCTTAATGGAGCGCACGAGGTTGGCGATTACCGCCTCCTCGTTATGCGCCGCAATGAAGAAGGCGTAGCGATGAAGCTTTTTGGCCTTAGGTGGCGCGACCTCACCGCGGAGAGCGCCAATGACAAAGAAGACCACCTGATACAGGAAGCAAAACGTGAGCAGCGTAACCACAATCTGGTTAAAGATCACGATGGGCGTGTTGGTTTGCAAAAAGGCGAGCATGCAGGCTCCCGAGAACGCGTTACGTAAACAACCGTATATCTTACCGCAGGCTAATCGAGTTCAAGAAACCACCTAATACTGGCTAGGCTTCGAGCAGACCGAGCTGGGGAACGATTTCGTCGCCGGCTTCGGTGCGGCCAAGCGAGCGCTGGGCCAGGTCGTCAAGAACCGCAGCGAGATCCCACGGCAGCTCGTCGCGGCACTCGATGCGCTCCCCCGTCACGGGATGGTCGAACGCCACGCGCCACGAATGCAGGAATTGCCTGGTCAGGTCCTGATCGGCGCGCGCATCGCACTTGCCGTAGAGCGGATCGCCCACGCAGGCGTGATTGATATGGCGCATGTGCACGCGAATCTGGTGCGTACGGCCGGTAAACAGATGGCACTCGACGAGCGTATAGCCATCATCAAAGCGCGTGGAATCAAAACGCTCGAGGACCTTGAAGGTCGTGATGGCCTGGCGCGCGAAAGGATCGTCAGACACCGCCATCTTGACGCGATCGCGCGTGGAGCGGGCGATACCGGTGTTGATGGTGCCCTCATCCATGGCAATGTGCCCGTGAACGAGCGTAATGTAGCGGCGGTCGAGCGTTCGCGTGCGGATAAGGTTTTGGAGCGCGCGCTGGGTGTCGTCGTCCTTCGCAGCGAGCATAAGGCCCGAGGTATCGCGATCCAGGCGATGCACGATACCAGGGCGGTCCTCGCCCTGTACGGTGCCCAGATGGTCGATACCGCAGTGATAGACCAGTGCGTTGGCAAGCGTGCCGCTCTCATGGCCATGGGCAGGATGACACACTAGGCCACGCTGCTTGGAGAGCACGATGAGATAGTCGTCCTCATAGCGGATGTCGAGCGGGATGGCCTCGGGAATCACATCGGTGGGATCGTGCGGCTCGGGCAGATCGACCGAAATGCGATCGCCGGCACGCACGGCGTACTTTTTGGACAGGCAGGTCTCGCCATTGACGGCGACGGCACCGCCCTCGATCAGATGCGCACAGGCAGAGCGCGTGGGGCAGCCGTCATTGGCGCCTAAATAGGCGTCGAGACGCTGACCAGCGGAATCGTCGGCAACAAGAATATGGATGTCGGCCATTAACGCTCATTCCTTTCGCGAATCTTGCGGGCACGCTCCCCACGCTGTTTAGCCTTACGCTTGGCGCGGGCCTCGTCACGGGCGTTAAGCTCGGCGGTCGCATCGACCTCGCGGGCTGCAGGACTCAAAAACATGTAGCCAAAGAGGGCGAGCACGACACCCACGGTAATGCCGATATCAGCAATGTTAAAGACGGGGAAGTCAATGAAGGTGGTGGCAATAAAATCGGTCACGAAGCCAAGGGCCAAACGGTCGATAGCATTGCCGATGGCACCGCCAGCAACCATCGCCATGCCCACAACCTCCAGGTGGGCAAGCTGGGGCGCGCGAACGAGATACACGACGATGGCGATAATGACCGCCATCGCCAGCAAGGCAAACGCGATACCATGGCCCTCGCCCATGCTAAAAGCAGCGCCGATATTGCGGACAAACAAGAAGTCGATCACGCCGGGGATAACGGTCACATGCAGAGCGTCGCCCACGGCACGAACCGCAAGCTTGGTCAGCTGGTCAAGAAGCAGTACAGCCAGCGCCACCCCACCAGCAACACCCAACCGCCAATGCAAAGGCGGCGTCATATCCCCAGTACGACCCAAATCAATCCCCTACCCTCAAGAACATGAATTACTTTTAACGCAATGAACCATCTTATATTGCCACACGCAGAGCGCACGACACATTCGCTAACGCCAGATAAATAACCAGCATAAAAAGAAAGCGGCATTCCGAAAAACAGAATGCCGCCTGAATGTGACACAGGTAGTTATTGGGGACGTTCTTGTTTGACTAATCGTTTAAGAACGTTCCCCAACGACTAGTTCAGCGCGTCAGCACAACGTTTACAAATATGCGCATGCCCGTTGTACTCACCGACGGTAGTGCGGTAGTTCCAGCAACGGTCGCAGCACTCGCCCTCGGCAGCCTCGATGGCAACGGAAAGCTCCTCGCCCTTGCTCAGCTCAACATCGGAGACGATGTAGAACTCGGCCAGGTCGACGGCCTTGTCGCCGGTCAGCAGCGCGTACATCTCGGCGGGAACGACCGCCTTGACGCGGACCTGCTGGCTCTTGGTGAAGGTACCGGCGGAACGGGCATCCTCAAGGGCCTTGGTCACGGCGCTACGAAGCTCGAGCGAAGCCTCGAGCACGCCCTCAAACTCATTGGCCTCGTCGACCGTGATGGGCGACTTATACCAATCGAGCAGCGCGGCGTACTTCTGGTGATCGACGCAGCCGGCGGGCGCGTAGGCCATGGCCTCGTCGACCGTGTAGGACAGGATCGGCTGCAGGTCGCGCATGAGCATCGAGAAGAGCTCGGCCAGCACGGTCTGGGCGCTGCGGCGCTCGAGCGAGCCGGGCTTGTCGCAGTACAGACGATCCTTCAGGGCGTCGAGGTACACGTTGGAAAGCTCGGTGACCACGAAGTCGTAGAGCGCACGGTAAGCGCGCGGGAACTCGTAGCTAGCATAGGCGTCGTCGACCTCGGCCTGGACCTGGGTCAGGCGGGCAACCATGAGCTTGTCGAGCGGCAGCAGATCGGCAAAGGCGACGCCGTCGGTCTCGGGCTCAAACTGGCCCTCGAGCTCGGAGAGCAGGAAGCGCAGCGTGTTGCGGAAACGACGATAGGCATCGGACGTACGAGCGAGGATCTCGTGGTCGATGGAAACGTCGGAGCTGGTGTCGACGGAGGCAACCCACAGGCGGATGATGTCGGCGCCCATCTCGTCACAGACCTTGTTGGGGTCGATGACGTTGCCGAGCGACTTGGACATCTTGCGGCCCTGGCCGTCGAGGGTGAAGCCCTGCGAGACGACCGCCTTGTACGGGGCGTGACCGTTGGCACCCACCGAGGTGAGCAGCGAGCTCTGGAACCAACCACGGTGCTGGTCGGAGCCCTCGAGGTACACGTCCGCCGGATACTCCAGCTCGGGACGGTACTCGCAGACGGCCTTCCAGGAAACGCCGGAGTCCCACCATACGTCGAGAATGTCCTTATCGGCCTTGAGGTGATGGCCGCCGCACTTGGGGCAGACGCAGGCCTCGCCCAGGTAGCTCTCGGGAGCGTCAGTGAACCAGGCGTCGGAGCCCTTCTCGTGGAAGAGCTTGATGACGGCGTCGAGCGTGGCGTCGTTCATGACCTTCTCGCCGCAGTCGGCGCAGGTATAGCTCGGGATGGGCACGCCCCAGTTGCGCTGACGGCTAATGCACCAGTCGGGACGCTGCTCGACCATGGCGCCGATGCGGTTGGCGGCGTGAGCCGGATACCACTTGACGTTCTCGCGGACCTCCTTGCCAGCCTGCTCGCGCAAACCGGTCTTGTCCATCGAGACAAACCACTGGTCGGTAGCACGGAAGAGCACCGGGTGCTTGCAGCGCCAGCAGTGCGGATAGCTGTGCGTGATCTTCTTCTCGAGGACCAGGGTGCCGCGCTCGCGCAGGAACTCGATGATGTGCGGGTTGGCCTCGTCGGTATCCATGCCACTGAAGGGGCCACCGGTACCAAACTCCTCGCCGGTGTAGAACTTGCCGTCGTCATCGACCGGCATGCAGATGTCGGTGATGCCCTCCTTGAGGCAGGCAAAGTAGTCATCGACGCCGTGACCGGGCGAGTTGTGGACGATACCGGTACCGTCATCGACACCGACGTAATCGGCCAGCAGCGCCACGCCCTCAACGCCGTCAAAGATCGGCTGCTTGTAGTGGATGTGGTGGAAGGTCTCGGCAGGAACCACGTAGGGCTTGCCGTCGACCATGACCGGGGTGTACTCCCAGCCAAACTCCTCGCAGCACTTGGGAGCCAGGTCCTCGAGCATGACCTCGGCGCGACCGTCGTGCTCAACGGCGACGTAAGCGGCGCCGGGCTTGAGGGAAACGGCCTGGTCGGAGGGGATGGTCCACGGGGTAGTCGTCCAGATGATGAAGTCGACCGGGCCGTCGAAGTTCTCGAGGCCGGCAGGCTTGGAGGTCATCTCAAAGCGAACGAAGATAGAGGGGCTCGTCTCGTCGGAGTACTCGATCTCGGCCTCGGCGAGTGCGGTGTGACAGTGCTTGCACCAGTGAACCGGCTTGTGGCCGCGATAGATCATGCCCTTATCGAACATGGCCTTGAAGACCTCGATGTCGGCGGCGTCATGCTGGTGATAGAGCGTCAGATAGGGGTTGTCCCAGTCGCCGAGCACGCCCAGGCGACGGAAGCCGGCCTTCTGCAGCTCGATGTTCTCGACAGCGAACTTGTTGCAGAGCTCGCGGATCTTAGCCGTGGAGGTCTGGTTGAACTTCTCGGTGCCGAGCTTCTCCTCGACCTTGTGCTCAATCGGCTGACCGTGGCAGTCCCAACCGGGGACATAGGGAACCTCATAGCCCTGCATCATCCAGTAACGGTTGATCATGTCCTTGGAGATCTTGTTCATGGCGTGGCCGATGTGGATCGGGCCGTTGGCGTACGGAGGGCCGTCGTGCAGCACGAACTTCTTGTGACCCTCGTTCTTCTTCAGAACTTGCTCGTAGACCTTGTTGTCCTGCCAGTCCTTGAGTCGCTTGGGCTCGGACTTGGAAAGACCGGCACGCATGGGAAAACCGGTTTTGGGCAGATTCATCGTCTGCTTGTACTCGTTTGCCACGGTACCCCTTTCATGTCGTGGGCGCGCACGCCCGTTGGGCACCAAAAAAAGCGCCCGTCCCTGCAAGCTGGGACGAAGCGCCACAAAACGGGCTGACTGCCCGTAAAAGCTCTTCGCTTAACCACCCAGCTTAGATGCCCTCGCCCGCGTCGCCGCGCGCTCGCATCCGTTACTCGGCTGGTCTGTATCGACGACCATCTCGGCGATGTCTACTAAGACGAACCTGCACGGCACATCCGTTGGGACCGCAGCTCCGGGGTGATTTTCATCGGTCGCACGCACGGGTTCTCAGCGCTCCCCGCTCTCTGTGGCATGCGGATGGCCGACTACTCGTCCCCATCAACGCTTATGCGGAGTATGCTAGCACGTTCCGTGCCGGCGAAAAACCCTCAACACTGGTTTTATACGTTCGAAATTTCTCGCGGCTGTGGACCTTCTCTTGGAGCAAAATACCTGAAAGCACTTTATCGAACGAAAGAAGGTTGCTATGCGCACGATTGGAATGAGCGACTACACCGTTGGCGAGGATTGCTTTGACGAGCTGCCCACCGCACTGGCGGAGTACGGAGCGACCAAGGTCGCGATCATCGGTGGCAAGCGGGCACTGGCCGCAGCACTTCCCGGTATCGAAGCTGCGCTAGCGGGTACCGACGTCGAGATTCTAGAGACGCGCGTCTACGGCACCAACAGTACGCGTGCCAATATCGCCAAGGTCGTGAACTCCCCTGCCTGCCAGGAAGCTGACGTGCTTATCGCATGCGGCGGCGGCAAGGCGCTCGACACCGTGAAGACCGCAGCTATCGAGCTCAAGAAGATCGTCTTTACGGTCCCGACGATCTGTTCCAACTGCTCCGCCGCGACCGCCATTGCCGTCGTGTACAACGACGACGGCTCGCTCGAGGGCTATTCGTACCCCAACCGACCGGCGCACATCTTCATCAACCCCAAGATCATCGCCGAGGCACCGGCAGAGTATTTCTGGGCCGGCGTAGGCGATGCCCTGTCTAAGCAGCCCGAGGTCGAGTACGCCACGAGCGCCGGTAATTTGGAGCACACGGCAGGCCTTGGTCTGGCACTCGCCCACACCTGCTCCGAGCCGCTGTTTACCTACGGCGTGCAGGGTCTTGAGGACGTGCGCCAGGACCTGTCAAGCGAGGCCGTCAAGCAGATCGCACTCGATATCGTGGTCAACACGGGCTACGTCTCCAACCTGACCAACCAAAACGATTACTACTACAACTCGAGCGTGGCGCACG
>CABVBR010000053.1 GCA_902496645.1 uncultured Collinsella sp. | reverse complement strand
CGGTTGCCGCCGCGGTCGCCATAGCCACCACGGTTGCCGCCAAAGCCGCCGCGGCCGCCACGGTCGCCGCCACGGTCACCAAAGCCGCCGCGGCCACCGCGACCGCCACGGTCGCCGCCACGGCCACCGCGATCGCCAAAGCCGCCGCGACCGCCACGGTCGCCGCCACGGCCGCCGCGATCGTCACGGCCGCCGCGAGGACCGCGGTCCTCGTCCAGGCCCATGGCGACGAGCGGAGCAATAACCTTATCGAGAGCGACCATCAGCTCGGTGGCCTCCTCGTAAGAAAGCTCGGGCAGGAGCTTCTCCTTCTTGTTGGCAAGCTCGACCAGGCCCTCAGCGGCATCCTCGGCAGCGAAGACGACGATCTTGCGCATATCGCCCTCGGCGTCGTCGATGCGGCCGACCAGATCGGCAGCCTCGGCCTCGGCCATCAGACCATCGAGCTCGCGGAGGCGCATGCCGAGCAGGTCGGACATTTCCTTCTGCTCCATCTTGGGCTTGAGGTCAAGAAGCTTGATGGCGCGCTCGATGTTCGCCATGCGCTCGGCCTTGGCCTCCTCCTCCTTGGAAATAGCAAAGCGACGGCTACGCAGCAGACGGGCGGCCTTCTGCATCTTGTCCATCAGCTCTTCGTCATCGTAATCAACGGCGGCCTCGACAACCTCGGCCTCCTCCTCGGCGGAAACCTCGTCAGCAGCCTCAACCTCGGCAGCTTCGGTCTCCACGGTCTCGACTGCCTCAACCTCGGCAGCCATGGTCTCGTTCTCGGTCTCGTTCATGATCTCTTCGTTCTCAGACATGAGACTCCTTCTTGGCCCTCTCGGGCATCATCGCCCCATTCGCGGGGCCCGTCGCGCACTCTTTGCGCTTTAAACATTCATGCCTCTCGGCAAAACGTCCATTAGTTTATGGTGTCGCCATCCAATCTAGCTGCAGAATCTATGTGCACACATTAATGCGACATGTGCGACTCGCGGCGGGCGTACACCAGCGACACCGCGAACCCAGCCACGGCAATCACGGCCGCCACGCGCACGGCAGCCGCAAATCCGATCGCCTGGGCAACGTCTGCCGCAACGCCAGTGGCGCCGGCAACCGCCGCAGAACTCGAAAGCAGACCGATAAACAGCGATGGACCAAACGACGCGGCAATCATGTTCCACGTGTTGAGCAATGCCGTTCCGTGAGGATGCTCAGCGGCAGGCAGCGTCTCCAAGCCGGCCGTCTGCGAGGGGCTCAGCACTAAACCGACGCCAGCATACACCACAATGGTCAGTGCCACGACGACGCCGATGTTCATGCTTGCCGCCGTCATCGAGATGGCAGTCTGCCCCACGGCAATCAGGGCAAAACCGACCGGCAGCAGCGGCCATGCGCCACGGGCGTCCATCACGCGTCCGCCCACAATCGAGGTCACGGCGTTGCAGGCAATCGCCGGCAAAATGAGCAGGCCCGCAACAAGAGCGGTCATGCCGTATGCGCCCTCAAAATAGAGCGGCAGCAAAACGCTCATCGAGAACGTCGTCATCATCGACACCACCACAAGCAGGCACGCAGGCCAAAAACGAACGCTCGCCATGGGGCGCACGTTGAGCACCGGATGTTCGAGCTTGAGCTGGCGGACCGCAAACAGGCCAAGCAGCACCACAGCGGCGAAAAGCGTCACGATACCGGTCATCACATTGGTCGAGAACTCGCCTACGGAATATACAAACGCCGTGATTCCGGCCGCTAGCAAAGCAACCGACAGAATATCAAGCGTAGTGTTCGAGCGCTCTCCAACATTCCGAACGAGCTTTGCTGCCGCCGCGGCGACCACGACACCGCCCACCAGCGGCACTACGAACACCGCCCTCCAGCCAAACAACGTGCACATAAGACCGCTGATCACGGGACCAAATGCCGGCCCTAGCGTAATGCAGGCACCGCCCAGGCTCAGATACAGACCGAGCTTCTCGCGCGGGGCGCAAGACAGCACCACGTTCATCATGAGCGGGAACAAGATGCCCGATCCCGCAGCCTGCAAAATACGGCTTGGCAGCAAGACGGTAAACGTTGGGGCGACCAGGCACAGGACTTCTCCGGCGACCAGGCATCCGCATGCGAAAAACAGCAGCTTGCGCGTCGAGAAACGGCCGGACAGAAAGGCCATAATGGCCGTAAAGATCGACGTCACGATCATGTAGCCCGAAACGAGCCACTGCGCCGTGGTGGCACTCACCGAAAAGGCCGCCATAATGTCGTGCAGCGCCACGTTAATGATGTTCTCGTTAAACGCGGCAACAAAGGCTGCAACATACATTACGACGAGAATCGCCGAGGCTGTCGACGGTGATTGAGTTTGCTTTTGGGATTTGGTCCCCATGAAATTCCTTCCTCTTAGAACGACAATCGCATCGCCCCAGAGGAACGGTCCAGGGCGAAAATGAGCCCTAGACTTACGCCAGACGCCGTACACGACGAATCTGACAACATGGTCCAACGTCGAAAGATTGTAACGCGGACGCGCAGCTTTCCTTCCGCGCTATTATTAAAAGTCCACGAAAGCATAAGACATGAGGAGCCCGCCATGATTAAGCCCATCATGAAATCCGAGTTCTTTTTACGCCTGCCTTCCGAAGACGCGGGACCCGACGACGCCGTGATCGGGCAAGACCTCCTGGATACGCTCCACGAGCATGAGCACGAGTGCGTGGGCCTCGCCGCCAACATGATCGGCGTGCGCAAACGCATCATCTGCGTAAAGGACGGCAACAGGACACTCCTGATGTACAACCCTCAAATTCTTGAGCAGGTCAATGCCTATCAGACGAGCGAAGGATGCCTCTCGCTGATCGGCGAGCGTCCCTGTACCCGCTATCGCCGCATTAAGGTTGAGTATTTGGACGAGAACTTCGTCCACCGCATCAAAAACTTCTCGGGCTACACCGCCGAGATCATCCAACACGAAATCGACCACTGCCGAGGAATCGTTATATAGTTCCGCCGATTCAAGAAAGCTCCCTGCAGCAAAACAACTGCAGGGAGCTTTTCATAGTGCGGAGCTTCTATCCCACTAGTTCTGACGATAATGGTCAAAGAAGTCTGCCAGGTCCTCGAGCGACTCTTTGAGCACTTCCATGCGCGGCAGGTACACGATGCGGAAGTGGTCGGGCTCGGCCCAGTTAAAGCCGCCGCCGCGCGTGATCAGGATCTTCTTCTCGTGCAGCAGGTCGAGGGCGAACTGCTCGTCATCGGTGATGTTGAACTTTTTAACATCCATCTTGGGGAAGATGTAGAACGCCGCGCGCGGCTTGACCACCGAGATGCCATCGATCTTGCTGAGTGCCTCATACACAAAGTTACGCTGCTCGTAGACACGACCGCCGGGGCGGATGTAGTCATTGACCGACTGATGGCCGCCGAGCGCCGTCTGGACGATCGACTGAGCCGGCACGTTGGAGCACAGGCGCATGTTCGAGAGCATGTTGATGCCCATGATGAAGTCACTCATGCAGCGCTGGTTGCCCGAAAGCACCATCCAGCCAATACGATAGCCCGCGATCATGTGCGACTTGGAAAGGCCGCTAAAGGTGACGCAGGGCAGATCGGGAGCGAGCGAGGCAATGGAGACGTGCTCGTAGCCGTCCATGCACAGACGGTCGTAGATCTCGTCTGCAAAAATCATGAGCTGGTGCCTGCGCGCAACCTCAACGATGCCCTCGAGCACCTCGCGCGGGTAGACCGAGCCCGTAGGGTTGTTGGGGTTGATGATGACGAGGGCCTTGGTCGCGCTCGTGATCTTGGACTCCATATCCTCCAGATCGGGATACCAATCGGCCTGTTCGTCGCACAGATAGTGCACAGGATGGCCGCCGGCAAGGGTCGCGCACGCCGTCCACAGCGGGTAGTCGGGGCTGGGGATCAGAATCTCGTCGCCATTGTCGAGCAGCGCGTTCATCGAAAGCTGAATGAGTTCGGACACGCCGTTGCCCGTGTAGATGTGCTCCATCTGAACGTTGGGCAGGCCCTTGATCTGCGAGTACTGCATGATTGCTTTGCGCGCAGAGAACAGGCCGCGCGAGTTGGAGTAGCCTTCGCAGTCGGGCAGCTGCTGGCGCATGTCCTTGATGACCTCGTCGGGCGTGCGGAAACCAAAGGGCGCCGGGTTGCCGATATTGAGCTTGAGGATGCGCTCGCCCTCGTCCTCCATGCGGGCAGCCTCGTCGACGACGGGACCGCGCACGTCATACAGGACGTTATCGAGCTTGGTGGATTTAGAAAAAGTACGCATGGTGGTGCTCCTTGTAATTTGAGCCGTGGGACTAGGTTCGGATTTGGCAACGTTATGGGACGAGGACGCCTCGCCTTGATCGGCGTCACCGGCAAGCAGCCAGGTAACATCGACCTCCAAAATGCGAGCGAGCAGCTCTGCCACATCGCGCCGCGGGATCGTCTTGCCGCTCACATATTGGCTCATCTGACTCTTGCCGAGTTTTTTGCCGAGCATCTCCGATGCACGAATCACGTCCGACTGTCGAACGTCGCGATCGGACATAATCTGTCGCAAGCGATCGCAAAACGTCTCTTGGACCACAGGAACCTCCTTGCTGGCAAAGTTCAATTTATAGAACACGAATTGAACCAGAGTTCAATTTAGCAAGCAGTATAGCGCCGCGCCTCATTCGGAAGTTCAATTTCATAAGAAAACGTACCGAACTTCGAGATTTGTCCAAAGTGGACAACAGGTACGCGCTTTTAGAGATATTCAAGGAAACGAGCCGCCGCAAGCGAAACGTCAGCGATGCGATATATCGCATTGATCTGCCGATGGGGATGCCCCTCGAGCGGACGCACGGCAACATCGAACTGACAGCGGCGCAAGATGAGCGCGGGAAGAATGCTCACACCCAGACCGTCCTCGACCATGGCCATAATCGCATAATCATCCCAGGTCGACAGCTTGGAGCGCGCCGTCAGCCCCGCGCGGCGAAACAGCGGCGTAATCTCGTCGTCGCTACCGCGTTCCAGCAGAATAAACTGCTCGTTGGCCAAATCGGCAAGAGAGACGACCTCCGCCGCGGCAAGCGAGGAGTCCGCTGGCACCACGGCCATCAGCTCGTCTTGCACCAACGGCCGCGACGCCATGCCGGTGCCGCGTGGCTCGCGCGGGATAAAGCCCAGGTCGCAGCGGCCTTCCGCCACCCATTGCTCAATCTCTGAGTAATCACCCATCAGCAGCTCGTAATCGACATCCGGGTGATCGGCGCGAAACCGCGCGATCACCGGCGGCAACACATGGGTCGCCACACTCGAAAACGTACCGATACAGATCTTGCCACGCATGAGCCCTCGCATCTCGTCCACGCGTCGCTGCAGACGGCCAAACTCTTCGCATAACGCCTCGACCGCCGGCATGACCTGCCGCCCGTCGGCAGAAAGCACTACGCCCTCGCGGCTTCTATCGAGCACTTTAAAGCCCCAGTCGGCCTCGAGATCGGCCACCATACGGCTCACGCCCGACTGCGAATAGCTTAGCCGCTCGGCGGCGCGCGTAAAACTGCCGGCGCGTACGGTCTCGAGCAGCACCTGCATCTTTTGAATATTCGTTTCCACGGCACCCCTCCACCTTTTCATGAGTTTTTCTCATGCTATCCATGCATTATATTCGCTTTTCTTCTAAAGCCAGTTCACCCATAGTGAACATGCTCGGATATAGAGGGGATGTCAGCGCATGAACAACGGACTGTTTACGTACTTAGCAGCATTGCTATTGTTTGGTTCCAACGGCATCATCGCCGCTGCCATCGCGCTGCCGAGCTCCGATATCGTGCTACTACGCACGTTTTTGGGCGCACTCTCGCTTGTCACCGTCCTCGCCATCACCCAACGCCATAAGTTGCAGGCGCCATCTCGCCCCCGCGAAGCCGCAGCCCTCCTCCTCTCGGGAACCGCACTGGGCGCCAGCTGGATTTTTCTGTTCCGCGCCTATCAGACGATCGGCGTCGGCGTATCCTCGCTGCTGTACTACTGCGGCCCCATCATCGTCATGGCGCTCTCCCCGCTCATCTTTGGCGAAAAGCTGACCGGCGGCAAAATCGCCGGGTTTATCGCCGTCGCCTGCGGCGCTTTTCTCATTGCAGCGCAAGGTCTAGGCGGCAATATGCCCATTGCGGGTATCGCCTGCGGCATCGCCTCGGCATTTTGCTATGCGCTGATGGTCATCGCCAGCAAGGGTGCATCACACATCGAAGGCCTCGAAAACTCCACGCTCCAGGTGAGCGCCGCCTTTGTGACCGCGCTGGTCCTCACGCTCATCACGCAGGGCGCCCCCTCATTCCTGTCCGTCGGCGTCGCCGCCAGTATTGATTGGCGCGCCGTCGTCATGCTCGGCGTCGTCAACACCGGCATTGGCTGCCTGCTCTACTTTAGTGCTGTCGCTAAGCTGCCCGTCCAGACTGTCGCGGTCGTCGGCTACCTCGAGCCGCTTTCGGCCGTCGTGTTCTCGGCCGTCCTTTTAGGCGAAGCCATAACGCCGGTCCGTCTGATGGGTGCCGCACTTATCATCGGCGGCGCGATCTTTTGCGAACTCGCCGGCAAACGCGCAGGTGCCAAGACCGGCATCGCTCAGGCAGCACGCGCCTAACAGCCCCTGCTTTGAAATGCCACCTGCGTACATGAATAATCCCCAGATGGGGATTATTGTCTAAAACACCCCGATGTGCCAAACTGCTCTTATATGTATAAAGATGGCATAAAGGTCTGCTGCCCTTTGCAGGGGCCAGATGTCCAAGGGAGTCCACGTGGCACACAACAAACTGGAGGCAAGCCCCCAAGATCAGCGTGGTCAAGGCGGGCATGGAGCCATTCCCCTCTCCGCTGGCATGCTGCTCGTTACGCTCGGCGTCGTCTACGGCGACATCGGCACGAGCCCCATGTACACCATGAAATCAATCGTCGCCAACAACGGCGGCATCGATACCGTCAGCGAGGACATGATCTTAGGAGCGCTTTCGCTCGTCATCTGGACCATGACGCTCGTGACCACGGTCAAGTACGTGGTAATCGCCATGAAGGCCGACAACCACAACGAAGGCGGTATCTTCGCCCTGTTCAGCCTCGTACGCAAGGTGGCACCGTGGCTGATTCTGCCCGCCATGATCGGCGGTGCGGCACTGCTTGCCGACGGCATCCTCACCCCCGCCGTCACGGTCACCACAGCCATCGAGGGTCTGCGCACCATCGAATGGGGCCATGCGCTGCTGGGCGACGGCCAGACCAACGTCATCATCATTACCATCATCATTATCTGCGGTCTGTTTGCCATGCAGCGCGCCGGCACCTCGTCAATCGGCAAACTGTTCGGCCCGCTTATGACGCTATGGTTCCTGTTCCTGGCGGGCGCCGGCCTGTTCAACACGCTCGGCAACCTGTCCATCCTGCGCGCGCTCAACCCCATCCGCGGCATCATGTTCCTGTTCTCGCCCATCAACCATTCGGGCATCATGGTGCTCGGCTTTGTCTTCCTGTCGACGACCGGCGCCGAGGCGCTCTACTCGGACATGGGTCACGTGGGCAAGGCTAACATTTACGCATCCTGGCCGTTCGTAAAGGCAGCGCTCATCCTTAACTATCTGGGTCAGGGCGCTTGGCTGCTCGCCAACAACTCCAATCCCCAGATGCTCGCGATGGACATCGTCAACCCGTTCTACATGATGCTTCCCGAGCCCCTGCGCCCCTTTGCCATCGTGCTTTCGGCCGTGGCGGCCATCATCGCCTCGCAGGCGCTCATCACCGGCTCGTTCTCGCTGGTATCCGAGGCCACGCGCCTCAACCTTATGCCGCACCTGCGCATCCACTACCCCAGCGACACCAAGGGCCAGCTCTATATTCCGCTCGTCAACAACATCATGTGGGTCGGCTGTATCTTCATCGTGCTGCTGTTCCAAAACTCCGAGCGCATGGAGAGCGCCTACGGCCTCGCCATTACCGTGACCATGCTCATGACCACCACACTGCTGACGAGCTATATCGCCGGCATCCTCAAGCACAAGCTGGGTGCCTGCGTCTTCGCCCTGCTCTTTGGTGCCATTGAGCTGTGCTTCTTCGCTTCGTGCCTCACTATGTTCTTTGACGGCGGCTACGTCATGATCTTCCTGGCCGCGCTGCTGTTTGGCCTTATGTATGTGTGGCGCCGCGGCACCGCCATCGAGCGCACGCAAACGATCCTGTTGCCCGTCTCCAAGTACATCGACCAGCTCGGCCGCCTGCGCAATGACGAGACCTACCCCGTGCTCGCCGACAATCTGGTGTTCCTCACCAACAGCCCCGACCCGCTCACGCTCGACCGCGACGTGCTCTATTCCATCCTGGACAAGCACCCCAAGCGCGCCAAGGCATATTGGTTCATCAACGTGCATGTCACCGATGAGCCCTATACGCACGAGTATTCCGTTGAGACCTTTGGCACGGACTTTTTGTTCCGCGTGCGCCTGGACCTGGGCTTTAAGGTCAACCAGCGCGTTAATGCCTACCTGCGCCAGATCGTTGGCGACCTGATGGCATCGGGTGAGTTGCCGCCGCAGCATCACACCTACTCTATCTACGAGACACGCGGCAACGTGGGCGACTTCCGTTTTTGCATGCTGCGCAAGATGCTTGCCCCCGAAACGGACATCAACCGCAACGACCACCGTGTGATGGCCATCAAGTACGCCGTCCGCCGCGCCTGCGGAAGCCCGGCACGTTGGTATGGTCTCGAGAACTCGGCCATCATCATTGAGTACGTACCGCTCTTTGCCCGCATGCGTCCGGCAGTCAAGCTCGTACGCACCCAGGTGCCGCTCGAGATCCTGATCGAAGAGGCCGAGGAAATGGAAGTCGACATCTTCTCGGACGACCTGGTCAACGGCAACGAAGCCGGTAAGGACATGAACGTCGATCCCACCGAGTTGCTCGAGAGCGTCGCCGATACGCCCGAGCAACAGCAACTCGACGGACTCGAGAGCGAACAACTCAACGACGTCAACTTCTAGTGACGTCACAAATCAACGACAGCGGCCCTGCACCTCACGAGAGACGTAGGGTCGCTTTGCATTGCAGTAAAGCTAACGGCTACGAACGACGCGGCTCGGGAACCACGAGCCTATCGGGGCTCGCGCCCTCGGCATCTGTCAGGCTCACGTAGCGAATCGACGGATCCTCATACATCGCGTAGTAATAATTGCCCGTGCGCGCGCTAAAGCATCCGGTGTAGATAGTCTTCTCGAACTTGCCATCGCCCATCCTGGACGCCCCCTCAATCATCACCACGCCCTCGAGCGAGCGGAACATGCGGACGACGTTTTCGGTCTCGCTCTCCTTTTGCGGGTAATTGGCATTGAGGTACGCCGCCTTTACAAAACGGCTCGGCGAATAGCAGTCACCCGGAATACCGCGCATGCCGGCACCCGCGCCATAGGGCTTGAGCTCGGCGCCACGCCATGTCGCCGTCTGCGGAAAATCGCTTGTGGCAGTGATATAGGTGCGCAGGTTTTCCATGTGCCACGGGAAGGTCGGCTGGTTGGCAAGGGTGTCGACCGGATCGTCGTATACATGCAGGCCGTCAGCCATCATCTCGACCACGATGCTGCGTTGGCTGTCGCCGATAATCCAATGCAGCAGCGACACACCCAGCCCCTCTCCGGCAGATTTGGCGATAATCACCGTGTCGTGCAGCGCGGCCTCGACCTCGTCGACCGTCGAGAACGTCGCTGCCACCCACAGGGGAAACTCATAGGCCGCGATATTGGTCTTGCCGTCGACAGGGTCCTCGGCATACTCGGCATAACCCGGGAAATTGAGGCCCGCCACGGCGAGGCCCGCATCGTTGCCGCAATCGAAGAACATAGGGTAGTTCTTGTAATCGATGCACATACCGATCACCGCGTGTGCCGCTGTCGTGTCGTCGATAAACGAATACGGAATGTGAAACCCGCGCGGCATCACGCGAACCTGTTGGCCGTAGTCAAAGCTCCAGTCGAGGTTGCGGCCCAGATACATGTTGCCGGAATTATCGGTAAATCGAATGCTCGTACACATAGCGCCTCCTAGCTTTACGTTCTTGCTAAGTTCATTGTCACCAAACAAAAAGGCGCTAAACACAAAAGCCCGGACATGACAACAACGTCATACCCGGGCTATTCAAGCAGGATAAACTCAACCAAGTTGACCCCGCAGGTCGTCTAAGGGGTCAAAGTGCCGCAGATTGCCACGAAAGAGGAGCGAAGCGTACTTAAGGTACGCGAGCGACGATTGAGCGGCAAGGTGCGGTGCTTTGGTCCCCTTAGACCAACTTTCCTAGACAGTGGTCAATCATGTGTTGAATCATTTGCGCCTCGAAGCCCACAAAGTCCTGCTTGCGCTCGCGCATCTTGCCGTCGACGATCTGGTCAAAGGCAACCTTGCACTTGATGTAGCGCGTGGACTTGGTGACCTCCTCGTGCGTCAGGCAGCTCTCCTCCATCTTGCTGGCGCCCAGGCCAAACACCAGACGGGGGTTGTAGAGCACGTGGGGCTCGCCGGCATCGTCCAGGTAGACGCAAACCTTCTTGGTGACGCCAATCTGGTTAGCGGCAAGGCAGCCGGCATCGTCGAGCGACTTGATGGTATCGATCAGATCCTGAGCAACCGACTCGTCCTCGACGGTCGCAACCTCGCAACGCTGGGACAGGATAGCCTCGTCGTGGCAAAGCTCTTTAATCATACGTTCCTCCATAGGGGTCGTTGTAACCGCTTAAGTATACGGTACCTACACAATTTCATGCGAAAGATACCGCCCGTCCGTTACAAACCGCCGAACATCAACATGTGAGGAACACCAACTTCACAAAGGCGATATAGTGGGTGAGTTCGTGTCAATCGGCCTAAACTCGGGGCCGAACAAGGAAAGGGTATGCATGGACGAACTATTTCACGTCAGCGAGCGCAAGTCCACAATCGGGACCGAACTTCGCGCTGGACTGACAACATTCCTGGCGATGGCCTACATCATCGCCGTCAACCCCGCGGTACTCTCGGGCGCTGGCATCGATGCGGGAGCGCTCGCCTGCGCCACCTGCCTGGGCGCCGGCATCATGACCATCTGCATGGGCATCTTCGCAAACCGCCCGCTCGCCTGCGCGTCGGGCCTGGGCATCAACGCCATGATCGCGGGCATCGCCACCACCATGTGCGGCGGCGACTGGCACGTGGCCATGAGCGTTATCTTCCTCGAGGGCATCGTCATCTTGCTGCTCGTCCTGTGCGGCCTGCGCGAGGCCATCATGGACGCCATCCCCGTGGTCCTGCGCCACGCCATCTCGGTGGGTCTGGGCCTGTTTATCGCCATGATCGGCCTGTGCGACGCCGGCATCATCACCGCTGGCGCCGGCACGCTCGTCGGTTTGGGTGACATCACCTCCCCCACCTTTATCGTCGGCATCATCTCCATCGTCGTGACGGTTGCCCTGGCTTCCCGCAACGTGCCGGGCTCGCTGCTCATCGGCATCATCGTCGCCGTTATCGCCGG
>CABVBR010000052.1 GCA_902496645.1 uncultured Collinsella sp. | reverse complement strand
GTGCGCGTCGCTGCTCGCCGAGCTCAAGGTTGAGTACGAGGAGG
This sequence comes from uncultured Collinsella sp., assembly GCA_902496645.1. Classification (GTDB taxonomy): domain Bacteria; phylum Actinomycetota; class Coriobacteriia; order Coriobacteriales; family Coriobacteriaceae; genus Collinsella. The sequence goes on along the minus strand of CABVBR010000052.1, from coordinate 11,846 downwards.
CCAACCGCGGCTTTCAGCTGCGCGAGGTCGCCGGCGGCTGGCGCTTGTTTACGCATCCCGCCTACCACGATGTGGTCGAGGCCTATGTGTTGAGCTGGGACACGCAAAAGCTGTCACAGGCGGCGCTCGAGACCCTGGCCGTCATCGCCTACCACCAGCCCGTCACGCGCGAGATGGTCAAGGGCATCCGGGGCGTCAACTCCGACGGCGTCATCGCGTCGCTCGTGGACAAGGGCCTGGTGCGCGAACTCGGCCGCGACCCCGAACGCGGTCAGGCCATCATCTACGGCACGACCAACGCCTTCCTTGAGAAGTTCGGCCTGCGTTCCACCCACGACCTGCCCGACTTGGAGCAGTTTGCGCCCGACGAGCAGTCGCGCCAGTTTATCCGCGAGCGCCTGAGCGGCCGCAGCATTCAGTCCACGCTCGAGGAGCAGGCCGAGGACCTGGACGAAGAGCGCGAACTGATCGATACCGATGTTGAGGACACCGATGGCGAGGAGCTTCTGCCCACCGGTGATACCTCGGAGGATATGCATGACGAGAACTAACGAAGCAGGGGAGACGCGCATCACAAGCGCCACGGGCGCCACAACGCCCGCAGGCGACGTCCAGCCCGTCTATCCGCACACCATGCGCCTGCAGCGCTTTTTGGCGCGCGCGGGCGTGGCGAGCCGCCGCGGCTCGGAGGACCTGATGACCGCCGGCCGCGTGACCGTCAACGGCCAGATCGCGACCGAACTGGGCACCAAGGTCGACGTCGACCACGACCATATCGAGGTCGACGGCATGCCCGTCAAGCTCAACCAGGGCGCCGTGTACCTGATGCTCTACAAGCCGACCGGCTACCTCACCACCATGAGCGATCCGCAGGAGCGCCCTTGCGTGGCCGACCTGGTCCCGCGCGACCGCTTTCCGGGCCTGTTCCCTGTGGGCCGCCTGGACCGCGACACCACGGGCCTTTTGCTCTTTACCACCGACGGCGACCTGTCGCAGGATCTGCTGCACCCCAGCAAGCATGTTTACAAGACCTACCAGGCGCTCGTGGACGGCAACCTGACCGATCGCGACTTAGAACCACTCCGCCGCGGCATCGAGCTCGATGACGGCCTGTGCCAGCCGGCGATCTGCCGCGTCATTAACGCGCGCGAGGCCGAGGCCGTAGCTCCGCAAGGCGTTAAGCCCGGCACCACCGCCGTGGAGGTCATCATCCGCGAAGGCCGCAAGAACCAGGTCAAGCGCATGCTGAGCAAGATTCACCACCCGGTGATCCGCCTGCACCGCTGCAACTTTGCCGGCCTGGAGCTCAAGGATGTGGCCAAGGGCTCGTGGCGCAAGCTCACCGACCGCGAGGTGCAGATCCTCAAAGACGGCGGTATCCCGCCCAAGCAGGCCAGCTCCAAGCGCAGCGCCGCGCCGGCGACCAACACCGCGAGTCGCACGCGTCACCACGGCAGCCACGGCTCCGCGCCCAAGCGCAACACCTACCGCGAGCACTACACGAGCTAGGCAATCGCAAAGCCCCAGCGCCCGCGTCCCATACCAGCACGTCAACCACCGAAAGGAAGCATTGCATGATCGTCGCCATCGACGGCCCCGCCGGTTCCGGCAAGTCCACCATCGCCAAGGAGATTGCCCGCCAGCTGGGCTTTAACAAGCTCGACACGGGCGCCATGTATCGCGCCGTCACCTTCGCCGCGCTCGACCGCGGCATCGACCTGGACGACGAGGCGGCCATTGACACCCTCGCCGAGCAAATCGAGATCCGCTTTACCAACGGCACCGGCGAGGACACGCGCCTGACCATCGACGGCAAGGACGCATCGGCCGCCATTCGCACCCCGCAGGTCGACGCCAACGTGTCCAAGGTCTCGGCCTACCCGGGCGTGCGCGCCGCCATGCTCATCCACCAGCGCCGCGCCGCCGAGGACCGCGATATCGTCGCCGAGGGTCGCGACATCGGAACCGTCGTGTTCCCCAACGCACAGGTCAAGGTCTTCCTGACTGCCGACCCGCGCGAGCGTGCCCGTCGCCGTGTGCTGCAGCGCCACCAAAACGACGCCCAGCCGCTCACCGAAGAGCAGCTTGAGGCCGAGGTCGACGAGACCCTCGACGCCCTCAAGCAGCGCGATAAGCTCGACAGCAGCCGCGAGGTCGCGCCGCTCGTTCCCGCCGAGGACGCGGTACATGTCGACTCCACCGCCCACACCATCGACGAGGTCGTCTCGATCATCGAGGACCTCATCAACCAAAGGAGGTAGCCCATGCGCCTGTTTAAGCAGACGCCCGAGGATTACTACAACGCCCCCTACGCCGAGTTCCCGGCGCTCATCCGCGGCACCGTCGCCGTGGTTATGGGCATCCTGTGGGTCTTCTCCAAGCTCATGTGGCGTTGGAAGGTCGAGGACAGCGACCTGCTGTTTGAGCGCCAGGAAGGCCGCGGCAGCGTGGTCATCTGCAACCACACATCGATGGCCGAGCTCCTGGCTGTGGAGACGGCGCTGTTCTTTGGCGGCCGCCGCATTCGCCCCATTTTTAAGTCCGAGTTTGCGAAGAGCAAGATCGTGCGCTGGGCCTTTAGCCGCGTGGGCGGCATTCCCGTCGAGCGCGGCACCGCCGACATGAAGTGCCTGCGTGCCGCCCAGCATGCGCTGCAGCGCGGTGAGGACGTCCTGATCTTCCCCGAGGGTACGCGCATCCGCTCGCGCGAGATCAAGCCCGAGGTCCACGGCGGCTTTGCGCTCATCGCCCAGATGGGTAAGGCACCCGTCAACCCGCTCGCCATCTGCGGCTGGTCCGATATTACGCCTGCGGGCAAAAAGATCATGCGCCCCAAAAAGTGCTGGATCCGCGCCGGCAAGTCAATTTCGCTTTCCGACGCGCCTGCCGAGCTCAAGCGCAAGGAGCGCCTAGCCTGGTTTGAGTCCGAAGCCATGAGTCGCGTCTACGCCATGCGTGATGACCTGTGCGCCGAGCACCCGGGCAGGTTCTAGCCATGGACGAGGAAGTCATGAACACCGCCGAGGCTGTGCCCGGCAAGGCAGACGCCCCCACTATCGAAATCGCTGCCCACGCCGGCACCTGCTACGGCGTACAGCGTGCGCTCGATATGGCGCTGGCCGCTGCGCCGCAGGCAGGGGAGTGCACTCAGGTCCATACCTTGGGTCCGCTCATCCATAACCCGATCGTGGTACGCGAGCTCGCCGAGGCAGGCGTCGGTCTGGCCGACACCTTGGACGACGCCACGTCGGGCACTGTGATCATCCGCGCCCACGGCGTGGTGCCGCAGGTCATTGATGCCGCTCGCGAGCGTGGCCTTAACGTCGTCGACGCCACCTGCCCCTACGTGAAGAAGGTCCACGTGGCGGCCGAGCACCTGGTGCGCGAGGGCTACCGCGTGATCGTCGTGGGCGAGCCGGGCCACCCCGAAGTCGAGGGCATCCTGGGCCACGCCGGCGATGACGCACAGGTCGTGAGCTGCGCTGCCGACGCCGACGCGCTGACGCTCAAGGGCAAGGTGGGCCTGGTCGTGCAGACCACCCAGACCGCTCAGAACCTTTCAGAGGTCGTAGCTGCCATCACCCCGCGCGTGCAGGAGCTGCGCGTGATCAACACCATCTGCGCCGCCACGAGCGAGCGCCAGCAGGCAGCTGCCGCGCTGGCCAACCGTTGCGAATGCATGGTCATCGTGGGCGGCAAGAATTCGGGCAACACGCGCCGTCTGGCGCAGATTTGCGCCGACGCCTGCGAGCGCACGCACCATATCGAGGAAGCATCTGAGCTCGAGGCCGAGTGGTTTGCCGACGCGCGCCACATCGGCATCACCGCCGGCGCTTCCACCCCGCAAGAACACATCGAACGCGCCGTCGCGCGCATCAAGGAGCTTTGCCGCTAATCATGGACCAGACCGTACCCGCATACGCCGCCGAGGTGGCCGATTACGGGCGCAGCCGCGACCCCGAGCCGGGTGAGGGCGCGCTCGTCAAGAACGTGCGTCCCGAATCGCCCGCATGGGATGTGGGTATCGAGCCGGGCATGCGCGTGCTCACGGTCAACGGCGAACAGCTCACCGACATGATCGTGTGGCTCTGGGAGGCCGACGACGACACCGTCGAGCTTGAGGTTTTCGACCCGCGCGATGGCACCGTCACCCCGGTTGAACTCGATCGCTTTCCCGGCGAGGACTGGGGCCTGGAGTTCGACGGCCCCATCTTCGATGGCATGCGTACCTGCGTTAACGCCTGCGTGTTCTGCTTTATGACGATGCTGCCCAAGGGCGGCCGCTCCACGCTCTATATCCGCGACGACGACTACCGCCTGAGCTTTTTGCAGGGCAACTTCGTTACGCTCACAAACCTTACCGACGAGGACGTGCAAAACGTCATCGACCGCAATATGAGCCCGATGAACGTCTCGGTCCACGCCGTGAGCCCCGACGTCCGCCGCCGCATGATGGGCCGCAACGCCCAGCGCGGCATGGACGTGCTCGAGGCCATCATGGCCGCCGGCATCGAGATCCATGCGCAGATCGTCCTGTGCCCCGGCATGAACGACGGTGAGGAGCTGGAGAAAACGCTTCGCTACTGCGAGGAGCATGAGCAGATCACGAGTCTGGGCATTGTTCCGCTCGGCTTTACCAAGCACCAGAACCGCTTTAGCTGGTCCTACAGCGACAAGCCCGAGCTCGCGCGCGAAACCATCGCCATGATCCGGCCCTATCAGGACCGCGCCTACGAGCGCTTTGGCCGCCACACCTTCCAGATGAGCGATGAGTTCTATCTGGACGCCGGCATCGAGCCGCCCGAGGCGGACTTTTACGACGGCTACCCGCAGTACTACGACGGCATCGGCATGATCCGCTCGTATCTGGACGAGACGGACGACGTGCTTGCCGCAGATGCCGAGCGCTTGGCCCACGTTCGCGAGGCCATCGCCGCCCGTGGCCAGCGCCTGCTGTGCCTCTCGGGCGCCAGCGCACGCGACACCGTGGCGCGCTTCGTGGAGTCTCCGCAGGGGCTCGACGGCACCGTCACAGCCATCAAGAACCGCTACTTTGGCGGCAACGTGGACGTAACCGGCCTCATCGTCGCGAGCGATATCCTGGAGCAGCTGCCGCAAGATCTGTCGGGGGTTATGCTCTTTGTGCCTAAGCTCATGTTCAACGCTGACGGCATGACGCTTGACGAGTATCATCGTGACGATTTACTCGCAAGCCTTGAAGCTCGCGGCGCCGAGGTACATGTGGTATCGACCATGCCGCATGAGCTGCTCGATACCCTGGAGCACATCCTTGGCATAACGCTTGCCGACTCTACTAATACCGCTGACCCTAACCATTAAAGGAGAGCAGATGAAACCTATCGTCGCCGTCGTCGGACGCCCCAACGTGGGCAAGTCCACGCTCGTTAACCGCCTGGCCCAGACCTCGGACGCCATCGTCCACGAGTCCCGCGGCGTCACGCGCGACCGCTCGTATCACACGGCCGATTGGAACGGCCGCGAGTTCACCATCGTCGACACGGGCGGTATCGAGCCGCTCAAGAGCGACGACGTCTTTGCCACGTCCATCCGCGACCAGGCGCTCGCTGCCGCTGAGGAAGCCGCCGTCATCCTGTTTGTGGTCGACGGCCGCACCGGCGTCACCGAGGAGGACGAGTCGGTCGCTCGCATGCTCAAGCGCTGCGACAAGCCGGTCTTTCTGCTGGTGAACAAGCTCGACAACCCCGATCGCGAGAACGACAGCATCTGGGAGTTCTATTCGCTCGGCATCGGCGAGCCCACGCCGCTTTCGGCCCTGCACGGCCACGGCACGGGCGACCTGCTCGACGACATCGTCGCCCTGCTCCCCGAGGAGGAGGACGAGGTCGCCGACGAGTTCCCCGATGCGCTGAACGTCGCCATCATTGGCCGCCCCAACGCCGGCAAGTCGTCGCTGTTCAACCGCATCCTGGGCGCCGACCGCTCCATCGTGTCCAACATCGCCGGAACTACGCGCGACGCCATCGACACCGTCGTCGAGCGCAACGGCAAGCACTACCGCATGGTCGATACCGCGGGTATCCGCAAGAAGAGCACCGTCTACGAGAACATCGAGTACTACTCCATGGTCCGCGGCCTGCGCGCCATCGACCGCGCCGACGTGGCGCTGCTCGTCGTCGACGCCTCCGTGGGCGTTACCGAGCAGGACCAGAAGGTCATGGGCCTTGCCATCGAGCGCGGCTGTGCCATCGTGGTGCTGCTTAACAAGTGGGACCTGCTCGACGACGACCGCAAGCGCGAGGCCTGCATGGAGACCGTCGACCGCCGTCTGGGCGTCATGGCTCCCTGGGCCCAGTACCTGCGCATCTCGGCCCTGACCGGCCGCAGCATCGAGAAGATCTGGGCGATGGTCGACGCCGCCGAGAAGACGCGCTCGCAAAAGATCACCACCTCGCGCCTCAACACGTTCCTCACCGACCTGCGCGAGTTCGGTCACACCGTGGTGGACGGCAAGCGCCGCCTGCGCATGCACTACGTGACCCAGACGGGCGTCAACCCGCCAACGTTCACGTTCTTCGTCAACCACAGCGACCTAGTCAACGACACCTACCAGCGCTACGTGGAGAACCGCATGCGCTCGACCTTCGACTTCGCCGGTACGCCCATTCGACTCTTCTTTAGGAAAAAGGAGCAAAAGGATGCTTAATCCGATTCTGCTGACCGCCATCTGCGCCGTGGTCTCGTTCTTTATCGGAGCGATTCCGTTTGGCCTGATCCTGGGCCGCGTGTTCAACCACACGGACATTCGCAAGGCGGGCTCCGGCAACATCGGCACCACCAACGCGCTGCGCGTGGCCGGCCCCAAGGTGGCCGCGCTTACGCTGCTGTGCGATTGCCTTAAGGGCGCTATCTGCGTGATCATCGCGCGCCCGCTCATCGCGAGCGTTGGCTATGGCTTCCCCGTGAGCATCATGGTTCCCGGTGCCGCCGGCGACTGGATGCTCGGCGTCATTTGCCTGGCGGCCGTGTGGGGTCACATCTTCTCGCCTTACCTTAACTTCCACGGAGGCAAGGGTATCGCCGTGGGCCTGGGCGTGATTCTTGCCTGGTACTGGCCCATTGGCCTGTCGCTGCTGGGCATGTTCATCGTGGCCGTCGCCATCACCAAGTATGTGTCGGTGGGTTCACTTGCTGCCGCTATCGGTCTTCCCATCGCTGCCTGCGCGGTCTTTCCGTACAGCAGCCTGGGCCTCAAGTTTTGCATGGCGATGATCGGCATCACCGTGGTGTGGGCCCATCGCTCGAATATCCAAAAGCTCATGGCCGGTAAGGAGTCCAAGCTCTCGTTTACCAAGCGCGTCACCGAGCCCGACGATAAGTAGGAGAGAGTCATGAATGTTGCGCTGATTGGCTCCGGCTCCTGGGGAACTGCCGTCGCCGGCCTTGCCGCCGCGCGAGCCGAGTGCGTGACCATGTGGGCCCATAGCGAGCAAACGGCCGCCGGCATTAACGCCGTGCACTGTAACCCGCGCTATCTGGTGGGCTACAAGCTGCCAGAAAACGTTTTCGCCACGACGGATTTGGCCCAGACGCTCGACGGCGCCGAGGCTATTATCTTTGCCGTGCCTTCCACGCACCTGCGCGACGTCTGCCACCAGGCGGCGCCGTTTATTGCCAGCGAGACACCAGTTCTGTGCCTCACCAAGGGCATCGAGCCCGAGTCCGGCCTGCTCATGAGCGAGGTCATCGCCAGCGAGATTGGTAACGAGTCGCGCGTGGCGGCGCTCTCGGGCCCCAACCATGCCGAGGAGATCTGCCGCGGCGGGCTTTCGGCCGCCGTCATCGCCAGCGAAGACCAGCAGGTGGGGGAGACCTTTAAGGAGCTGCTCCTGTCCACGGCCTTCCGCATCTACCTGTCGCAGGACATGACCGGTGTTGAGGTCTGCGGCGCCATGAAAAACGTCATCGCCATCGTGTGCGGCATTTCCGCCGGCTCAGGCGCGGGCGACAACACGCTCGCTCTCATCATGACGCGCGGTCTGGCCGAGATCAGCCGCCTGGTACATGCCCGCGGCGGGCAGGCTATGACCTGCATGGGGCTTGCCGGCATGGGCGACCTCATCGCCACCTGCACCTCGGAGCATTCGCGCAACCGCACCTTTGGCTACGAGTTTGCCCACGGCGTGTCGCTCGAAGAGTACCAGACGCGCACGCATATGGTGGTCGAGGGCGCCGTCGCGGCTCGCAGCGTCAGCGAACTTGCCCGCTCACTGGGCGTAGACATTCCGCTCACCTTTGCCGTGGAGCAAACACTCTACAACGGTGTTACTTTGGACAGGGCGCTCGAGATTCTTACCGACCGCGTCCCTTCACAAGAGTTCTACGGACTCACCGACTAGCGCAGAAAGGCTTCTACCATGGGTTCCATCAAAATCGCTCCGTCCATCCTTTCGGCCGACATGGCCAACCTGAAGGGTGAGCTCGACAAGATTGCCGGCGCCGACTACGTGCACTTCGACGTCATGGACGGTCACTTTACCGGTAACCTCACCTTTGGCGTTGACATTCTTAAGGCCGTCAAGCGCTCCACCGATGTTCCGGTCGACGCTCACCTGATGGTGTCGAACCCCGACGAGACGGTCGATTGGTACGCCGACGCCGGTGCCGACATGATCACCGTCCACTACGAGGCTTCCACGCACCTGCACCGCACGCTCACCCATCTGCAGCAGCGCGGCGTCAAGGCCGGCGTGGTGCTCAACCCCGCCACCCCCGTCTGCGTGCTCGAAAGCATCATCGACGTCGTCGATATGGTGCTGCTGATGAGCGTGAACCCTGGCTTTGGAGGCCAGAGCTTTATCCCCGGTACCATCGCCAAACTTCACGAGCTTACGGCCATGTGCGAGCGCCACGGCGTGTCGCCCCTGATCGAGGTCGATGGCGGTATCTCTTCCAAGAACATCGCCGAGGTCGTCAAGGCCGGCGCCAACGTGCTCGTGGCCGGTTCTGCCGTATTTAAGTCCGAAGATCCCGCTGCCGAGGTTGCGCTGCTGCAGAAGCTGGGCAACGAGGCCGCACAGGAGGCATAAACCCTTATGACCGCAGGTCAAAACCGCATACCCGTGAATCTTGACTATGCCGCCTCGACGCCCATGCGCGCCGAGGCGCTCCTTGCGCAGCGCGAGTACGACGACAGCGAGCTTGCCGGCGTCAACCCCAACTCGCTACATTCGCTCGGACGCAAGGCCGCCGCACGCCTAGAAGTTGCCCGTCGCGAGATCGCGCGCAGCTTTGGCGCACGCGTTCGCCCGTCCGAGATCATCCTTACCAACGGCGGTACCGAGGCCAACCAGCTGGCGCTGCTCGGTCTTGCCGAGGGCGCTCGTCAGCGCGATCGCAAGCGCGGTCGTGTAATCGTTTCGGCCATCGAGCACGATTCGATTCTGGACAACCTGCCGCTGCTGCGTGCCGCCGGCTTTACCGTCGACCTGGTGCAGCCCTGCCGCGCGGGCCACATTGAGCCTGCCGCGCTGAGCGACTTGCTCGGCGACGACGTCGCGCTCGTGAGCGTTATGGTCGCCAATAACGAGACCGGTGTGGTGCAGCCTATCCGCGAGCTTGCCGCCACCGCGCACGCCACGGGCGCCCTATTCCATACCGACGCCATCCAGGGTTATCTGCATATTCCGCTCGATGTGCACGAGCTGGGCGTTGACGCCATGACCGTTGCCGCGCACAAGATTGGCGGCCCCGTGGCCTCCGGTGCGCTCTACCTTAAGAGCCGCACGCCGTTGCGCCCCCGCATCTTTGGCGGCGGACAGGAGGCCGGTCGTCGTGCCGGCACGCAGGACCTGCGCACGCAGCTGGCTTTTGCCGCTGCCGCCTCAGCGCTGTTGCCGACCGTGGCCCAGGAGCGCGCGACGCTGCAGACCTTGTCCGACAAACTCTACGCCACGCTCACGGCCCATCCGCGCATTCATGCCACAATGGGCGACTACGCGCAGGCCGATCGTCTGCCGGGTATGGTTTCGATCTACGTTGACGGCATGGACTCCGAAGAGCTCATCATTAAGCTCGACGCCGCCGGCTTTGAGGTTTCGGCCGGCTCTGCCTGCTCGAGCGGCAGCATGGATCCCAGCCACGTTTTGAGCGCGATGGGCATCGGTCGCGAGCAGGCTCTCGGCTCCCTTCGCATCTCGTTCGATGACCGCGTGAACCCGGCTGACCTGGAGGACTTTGCCCAGGCGCTTCTGTCGATCGTGGGTGCCGCATGATTGTTGCCGATCTCGAGCGTGCCTTGGTGGCACGCTTTCCTAAGATGGACGCCGAACCCTGGGACCACGTAGGCTTATCCGTGGGCGACCCTGCCGCCGAGATTACCGGCGTGGCCTGCGCGCTCGACGCGACCGAAGCCAACGTGCACCGCGCCCAGGAGGCCGGTACCAACGTGTTGTTGACGCATCATCCTATCTACATCAAGGCACCCGAGGCGTTTTGCCCGGCGGATGCGTCGCGCCCCCAGTGCAGCGCAGCACTGTTTGAGGCCGCCCGCTGCGGCGTGAGCATTATTTCGCTCCATACCAATCTGGACCGCTCGCACGAGGCGCGCGCCTGCCTAAGTGAGCTTCTGGGCGCCGCGCCCGTGAGCTCGCTGGAGCACGTGGGCGACCCCGAGACGACCGGTCTGGGCGCCCTTGCAACGCTCAACGACCCGTGCACGCTGCGCGATCTCGCCACCCGCGCTGCCACGGCCTTCGAAAGCGACCCGCGCGTATGGGGCGATGCCGAGCGCCCGTGCCGCACCGTCGCCATTCTGGGTGGCTCCCTCGGCGACTTTGGCGAGCTTGCCATCGCCGCCGGTGCGGATGTTGTCGTGACGGGCGAGGCGGGCTATCACGTGGCGCAGGACCTCGCTCTGCGCAGTCTGGGCGTCATCTTGCTCGGCCACGATCGCTCCGAGGAGCCGTTCGTGGATATCTTGATGAACTCTGCGGTTGACGCCGGGGCCGACCCCCGTCATGCGATTAAAATACTGAACCCTTGCCAATGGTGGACTGTGACAAAAGGAGAGAACTTATGAGCGCCGGCGCTACGCTACTCAAGCTGCAACAGATCGATTTGGAGCTCGCCCGCAACAAGAGCGAACTTGCCAATATGCCGGAGCTCAAGGAGCTCGCCTCAAAGCGCAAAACCTATGTAAAGCTTAAGTCCGAGATGACCAAACTCTATGCTCAGCGCAAGGACCTGGACATTGAGCTGGACGATCTCAACACCACCGAGATCCAGACCAATAACGCCATCGAGGCCGCTAAGAAGCGCCACGTTGACGGCTCCGACTACCGCGAGGTACAGGACCTGGAAAACGAGCTCGCCACCCTGGCCAAGCGCCTGGACAAGATTGAGCACACCCGCAAGGATGTCGTTGTCGCCCACAAAGAGGCGCTCGACCGCGAGACCCGCGCGCAGGCCATCATCGCCAAGTTCGAGGAGGGCGTGAAGGCCGATACCAAGGCCGCCCGCGCCAAGGCTGCCGACCTGCAGGCTCAGATCGAAGCCGCCACTAAGGAGCGCACCGCTCTTGCCGCCACGCTGCCGGCCGACGTGCTCACCGACTACGAGCGTCTGCTCAAGCAGTTCCGCGGCTTGGCCGTCGAGACCATCCAGGGCAACATCCCCACGGTCTGCCACACCGCGCTGCAGGCATCGTCCATGAGCGACCTCAACCACGACGGTAGCGAGATTACGCACTGTCCGTACTGCCACCGCCTCCTGGTGCTCCCGAGCAAGGAAGCCTAGCGATGACGGCGGCACCCAACAATTCAATGCAACTTGAGGGAAAAACGATCCTGCTGGGCATTACCGGCGGG
>CABVBR010000051.1 GCA_902496645.1 uncultured Collinsella sp. | reverse complement strand
CCGCGAGCCGGTCGATCGTGATCTTGTCGCAGGCATTTTGGCCGACTTGGAGCGTGAGGGCTTTTGCCGCGTGGAGGGCAACCGCTGGCTAAGCGTGTAGCCCACCCGAATCTGAAAAACAGGATTGCAAGGTTTAGATTTTCGACATGAGGGCATCCTAAAGACAAGGCCGCTCGAAGCCTACGGGCGGCATATGTTGAAGGGAAGTACACCTATGGATTTTGAGAACTCTCAAACCAAGAAGAACCTCGAGACCGCTTTTGCCGGTGAGTCCCAGGCGCATACCAAGTATCGCTACTACGCATCTAAGGCCAAGAAGGATGGCTACGTTCAGATCTCGAATATCTTTGCCGAGACCGCAGGCAACGAGTCCGAGCACGCCAAGCTGTGGTTTAAGTATCTGCATGACGGCGCCGTTCCCGACACCCTGGACAACTTGCGTGATGCCGCTGCGGGCGAGAACTACGAGTGGACCACGATGTACGACGAGTTCGCCAAGACCGCCGAGGAGGAGGGCTTTACCGAGATCGCCGCAAAGTTCCGTGGCGTCGGTGCTGTCGAGCAGGCTCACGAGGAGCGCTACAACAAGCTTGTCGAGCGCATTGAGTCGGGCGAGGTGTTTGAGCGTGAGGGCGTGAAGGTATGGAAGTGCCTGAACTGCGGGCACCTGCATGTGGGCGCCGAGGCGCCCGAGGTGTGCCCGGTTTGTAACCACCCGAAGGCGTACTTTGAGGAGCAGGTGGTGAACTACTAGCGCGTGGCGCTGACATGAGCTGGGCCGGGAGGGCGGGATTGCCTTCCCTCCCCGCTCACGGCTTCGCAGGGTCGCGTTGAGGGAAGGTAATCCCGCCCTCCCGGCCCGCTTTGGGTCGTTGCGGGCTCGCTACAGAAAAGCTGATATTAAAAGTTTGTGTGCCGCCCCTTTTGGGGCGGCACGTTTTGTGTGGGGACTGGTTGGGACGGCACCGTTCATGGGTGGGGTACACTGGGTAGCGACTTTTAGTTTATCTACTACCTGATGGGGTGTTTTTGTATGGGTAAGAAGTCTCGGGCTCGGGTGGCTGCGGCGGGGACTCGCAAGGATCCTGGTCGTCGGGTTCCTGAGGGCAAAAAGGCCGATCGTGCCGAGAAGGACAAGAAGGTCGGCGCGCATGCTCATCCTGAGTGGGCACCTCATTTGAATACGGCGAGCGAAGACCTGACTGCCAAGCTGTTTACGATGGTCGAGGTCATCTTGGGCGTGGTGCCTGTGGTGGTCATCGGTCTGTTCTTGGCCTCTAAGGATGCCGCGAGCGTGGATAAGCTCACCGACGTCTTTTCTCAGGACCCCTCGATGGTGGTCACGTTTATCTCTGCGTGCCTGCAGCCGTTTGTGGCGTACATGCTGTACATGATTTATCGCAAGTACTGCGAGGGCGATGCGGGCTTTGCCGCCGGCAACCTGATCGGCCTCTTGTGCTCCGAGATTTTGCTGCTCAATATTCCCGGTGTCATCGGCATGGGCATCTTGTTGTGGCGTGTTTGGCGCAACGTTGCCCCGCACTTCGAGAGCTGGCTGTTTGAGCGCCGCGCAATGGGCGTGCTGGTCGATATCGCGGGCTCGCTCGTGATCCTGGCACTGGCGTTTATGTGTGCCACCGCCGCCCGAGGTCTCGCGGGCATGTAATCTGTCTTTGCCGACTGCGGAGCGCGGGGCAACTGCTGGCCTTGCCGCTCCGGGCGTCAGACCCGCGGCGCATCCCTTTCCCTCTCGCTCACGGCTTCGCAGAGTCGCGCGAGGCAAAGGCATACGCCGCGGGTCTGACGGCGCGGGCTTGCCAGCGAGTTTTGGCTCATAGATTGGTTTGCGCGCCGCCCCTTATGGGGGCGGCGCGTTTTGCGTGGGGTCCCTGTCTCCACACTTTTCGTCAAGCTTTTGGTCAGCTTTTGGTTAGTTGGCGGGCTAGCGGAAGGGCAAAAGATCATCCGATAAAAAAGCTCAAAGAAAGTGCTGGTAGGGGAGTTGTTGAGGTTTTCGACAGCTTTTGTCAGCAAGAAACTTTGCGGCTATTGCTACGGATTGCGTTGCCGTGGCCTTGGCGGTGCGGGATGCTGGGCGCAAGCGTCGAATGCTCCGATTGAGGAGGCCAGCATGGACCTGTTTCTTGAGACCCCGCAGCAGCAAGCCGAGCGCATGTTGCGCCAACAGCAGCGGCTCATGGAGATGCAAATGCAAGGGGTAGTCGCCCAGCCCCCTGCGCAAAATGCCACGCCCGCGGTTTCGCTTGCGGGCGGATCGGCGCCAGAGAACTATTCCGTACAACAAGATTCGTATGCACAGGAGCTTGCGTTTGACAAGCGCCGCACGCGTCACCGTCGCGTGGGCCAGCGCCTGCGCACGTTAGCGATGATTGTGCTCATTCCGTTAGGACTTGCGGCGATTTTCTTGGTCTCGTATGCGCTCACCTGCATCCTCAACGGTGCCTCGCCCAGCGAAGTGCTCCAACATCTGTCAGCCCTCGGCCAGCGCCTAGGCGATGTCATAACAACCATCCGCGCCGGCTGGGAGAGTTAGCGTTTGTCACATTAGGACTTCTAGGGTGTAGGGATTATCGCCACGAGTAGAATTCTTGCAACCTGTGGGTCCTGTCGTGCAACTGAATAGTATTATTGAAGATAAATAATAATAGGATTTGCTATGTATAAGCAGGATTTAGAGCGGACTCTTTTGGACATTGACGAAGAGGCGGAGCTGGAAATAGGTCCAAGAGACGACAGGCCGAGCGTTGTATTGGTGGGAGGAAGCGCCTTCATGCTAAACGATGTGACGAATCGGTCGGTTACACATGATATTGATGTGTTTGAGGCAGACAGCTGCCTCCGCGAGATCATAGTTCGATACCCCGAGGTGAATGGTATGGCGGTGGCATATTGTAATCAGATGCCATTCAATTACGAAGATCGTTTGATTCCCTTGGATATTGGCGCGCGTTTTATCAGGTACTTTACGCCATCCTTGGAGGACCTGGCGGTGATGAAGCTTTATGCCTATCGTCCGAACGACATCGTCGACCTCCATAGTCGAGCGTTTATCGACCGACTTGATTGGGATCTGCTCGAACGGCTTATATTCGACGAGGGCGAGGCGCTGGCGTCTTCGCCTTCGGAGCGGAGTTATCAAGAGATGGTCTGCGCATACAGGCAATACAAAAAGGAGGTGCTCGGTTGAATCTGACTTTTGAGGGATTTTTGAAAGGCTATTGCCGAGAGCTGTCCGGACAGCAGTCGCTGAGTTTTAGGAAGCTTGTAAAGCAGGCAACAACGGTTGAGCCACGTGTGGCGGAGCCTCTGTTTTTGCTCGCTTTGGCGCAGGGTAAGGCCGAATACGTTCTGGGTTTATCTGAGGGCTCGTGGATGGAAGAGGATTACCGAGGCGTTTTGTCCTTGTACGATCAAGCGGGTAGCATGGCGTCTCTATGCGCCAAAAGTGAGCTCCCTAACCGTTATGCCAACGTCTGGCGCGCGTATAGAGCGGTGAAGGAAAAGCCAGTGGCGGACAGGAGGATCAACGCCCTGATGCGAAAAAGAACATTGGGAGCGCTAGGGAAGTCGGGCGTAACGCGCTACGGTCTCTGCCGCGATTTGAATCTGAATAAGGGAAACGTGTACGCATACTTAGCCGGCGATGACTCAAAGGTGAGCAGGGAGACGGCGCGCCGCATTATGGAATATGCGGAAGAGAGAAGCACCCAAGAAGGGGCCGGGCGTCCAGTGCGTGTGGCGGGGTAAGATTGATCGCGGTTTTGATTGATAATCGATTGGGTTTGTTGGGCGGAGTCTATGTCTGCTATTGATATTGCGCTTGTTGTGATTGCCTTGGTGGCAGTGGGAGTTGCTGTGGTTTGCGCCCTGCAGCTTAAAGGCCTTCGTGCCGAGTTACGAAAGCGCGGCGATAGCGGGGCGGAGATGCTGGCTGCGCTCGAGCAGGCCAACAGTACGCTCGATGTCCTCAACGTCGCGCTGGCAGAAACCCGACGCACGGCAAACGCCATCGCGCAGCAGCAGACGACCGACGCCGCCGTAGAGCAGCAACGCTACCTGACCATCGCGCGCGAATTCTCGCAGGCCGGCGACCGTATGGATGACCTGCGCCGCGAGACGACCCAACAGCTCGGCGCCAACCGCGAGGGAATCGAGCAGCGCCTGGACAAGGTGCGTGAGACGGTCGATGCCCAGCTGGGCGCCATCCGCAAGGACAACAATGTGCAGCTCGATCAGATGCGCGCGACAGTGGACGAGAAACTTTCCCGTACGCTCAATGATCGTCTGTCCGCATCGTTTAAGCAGGTGAGCGACCAGCTCGAGGCCGTGTACAAGGGCTTGGGCGATATGCAATCCATCGCCACCGGCGTGGGCGACCTTAAGCGCGTGCTGGGCAACGTCAAAGCGCGTGGCATTTTGGGTGAGGTGCAGCTGGGTGCGATCCTTGCGGACATCCTTACGCCCGACCAGTATCTGGAAAACGTCGCCACCAAGCCTGGCGCCTCGGAACGTGTTGAGTTTGCCGTCAAGCTGCCGGTAGACGAGGGCGATCCCGTGCTGCTGCCGATCGACTCCAAATTCCCGGGCGATGCGTACGAGCATCTGCTCGACGCCCAGGAGTCGGGTGACGCTGAGGCCGTCGCCGCTGCGCGCAAGACGCTCGATATGATGGTCAAACGCGAGGCCAAGGACATCTGCGAAAAGTACCTGAGCGTGCCCGTGACCACCAACTTCGGCATTCTGTTTGTGCCGTTTGAGGGGCTGTACGCCGAGGTCGTCAGCCGCCCCGGGCTTATCGAGACCCTGGGCCGCGACTATCACGTCAACGTTGCCGGCCCCAGCACCATGGCCGCCATCCTCAACAGCCTGCAGATGAGCTACCAGACGTTTAAGCTGCAAAAGCGCACCGACGACGTGCTGCGCGTGCTCTCCGCCGTCAAGGCCGAGCTGCCGCGCTATCAGGCGGCGCTGCGCCGTGCCCAGCAGCAGATCGAGACCGCGGGCAAAACGGTCGAGGGCATCATCACCACGCGCACTAACGTTATGGAACGCAAGCTCAAGGACATCGACGCGCTGGAGGATACCGAACAGGCCGACGCGATCTTGGGGCTCACGTCCGCAGGCCTGCCCGCAGACCAAGAGGACGAGGACTAGCCGAAATGGACGGCGGGGCACCAGCGCGGACGCGGGCGCCCCGCCGCTTTTCGCGTCGCGCTTGACTGAAGCGCGCTTCAATGTGCAACAATGGCCTCTCGCCCTATCAGACGCGAAAGGAAGCCCATGTCTCAGAGAAGCACCAGTCCGCTCAAGCGCTCTACCGTGCGCCGCACGCTGCGGCGTTTTTGGGACGTCACGCGCACGCAGCCGCTGATTGTCTTTCTCTCGGTGTTCTCGTCGGCGGGCTATATCTTTTTGCTTACGTTTGCCAACACCTACGTGATGGCGCTTATCGTCGACCGCGTCCAGGTCGGCTCCGTGGCAGGCGACCAGGTGTTTGAGGTCTTTGGTCCTTACATTCTGGCGCTCGTGCTCGTTAATCTGGTAGGCCAGATCCTCTCCAAACTGCAGGACTACACCGTCTACAAGCTCGAGATCGCGGGTAACTACCACCTGGCGCGCCTGTGCTTTGACACGCTCTCCAACCAGTCCATGACGTTCCACACCAGCCGATTCGGCGGATCGCTCGTGAGCCAGACGAGCCGTTTCATGAGCGGCTACACGGGTCTGGTGGACGTGACGGTGTATTCGCTTATCCCCACTATCACCTCGGTTGTCTGCACGGTGGCGGCGCTCGCTCCGGTGGTGCCGACGTTTACCGTGATCCTGGTGGGCATCATGGTCGTCTACATCGCGTTTGTCTGGCTTATGTACAAACGCATCATGCCGCTTTCGGCCGCGACGTCCGCCGCGCAGAACAAGCTCTCGGGCGTGCTTTCCGACGCGGTCACGAACATTCTGGCCGTCAAGACCTGTGGGCGCGAGGACTTTGAGCGCGACCTGTTCGATACCGCCGACCGCGCCGCGCGCGATGCCGAAACGGTTTCGATGCACGCCATGATGCAGCGCAACTTTACGACCTCGGGCCTTATCGTCATTACCATGGCCGTGGTGAGCGTGTTTGTGGCGGGCGGCAACGTGTGGTTTGGCATTTCGGCCGGCGCGCTCGTCATGATCTTTACCTATACGTACAACCTCACTATGCGTCTGAACTACGTGAGCTCCATGATGCAGCGCATCAACCGCGCGCTGGGCGATGCGGCCGAGATGACGCGCGTGCTGGACGAGCCGCGTCTGGTGGCAGACGACGAGAATGCCCCCGAGCTCAAGGTGCGCGAGGGCGCGATTGATTTTGAGCACCTGAGCTTTGCATACCGTGACGCCGCGGCGGGCGAGAGCGTGTTTCACGACCTGACGCTCCATGTGGCGGCGGGCCAGCGCGTGGGCCTGGTGGGCAAATCGGGCTCGGGCAAGACGACGCTCACCAAGCTGTTGCTGCGCCTGGACGACGTGCAGGGCGGCCGCGTGCTCGTGGACGGCCAGGACGTCTCGCGCTGCACGCAGCAGAGCCTACGCCGCCAGGTTGCCTACGTGTCGCAGGAGGCGCTGCTGTTCCACCGCTCCATTCGCGAGAATATCGCCTACGGCCGCCCCGACGCCACCGACGAGCAGATTCGCGAGGCTGCGCGCCTGGCCAATGCCCTGGAGTTTATCGACCGCCTGCCCCAGGGCTTTGACACCATGGTGGGCGAGCGCGGCGTCAAGCTCTCGGGTGGCCAGCGTCAGCGCGTGGCCATCGCCCGTGCCATTCTCACCGACGCACCGATCCTGGTGCTCGACGAGGCGACGTCCGCCCTCGACAGCGAGTCCGAGGCGCTGGTGCAGGAAGCGCTCGAGAACCTGATGCGCGGCCGCACCTCCATTGTGGTGGCGCACCGCCTGTCCACCGTGGCGGCGCTCGATCGCATCGTGGTGCTGGCCGACGGCGAGATCGTCGAGGACGGTACGCATGCGCGGCTCGTCGAGGCGGGTGGCGAGTACGCGGGCCTGTGGAGCCGTCAGACTGGCGCATTCTTGGAGGCGTAAACGCTCCGTACGTGGGACAATCATTTCCGTGAAGTTATGTTTCTGCCGAGCCGAGGAGCCGTTATGCCACGCGAGACCAATGCCGCCAAACGCGAGCGCGCCGTTGAGGTGTGCGAGCGCCTTAACCGTCGCTATGGCCCGGTCGAGTGCTTCTTGGACCACAAGAATCCGTTCCGCCTGCTGATCGCGGTGCTGCTCTCGGCACAAACAACTGACGCGCAGGTCAACAAGGTGACGCCGCAGCTGTTTGCCCAATGGCCCACGCCCGAGGCTATGGCTGGGGCGAGCGTGACGGATGTGGCGGAGACCATTAAGTCGCTCGGCTTTTATAAGAGTAAGGCCAAGCACGCCGTGGAGGCCGCGCAGATGATCGTGGCCGACTACGGCGGCGAGGTGCCGGCCGACATGAAGGAGCTCGTCAA
The DNA here is from genome assembly GCA_902496645.1 of uncultured Collinsella sp. GTDB lineage: Bacteria > Actinomycetota > Coriobacteriia > Coriobacteriales > Coriobacteriaceae > Collinsella. Next base: position 4,988 of record CABVBR010000051.1, on the reverse strand, counting down.
GCTGCCGGGCGTGGGGCGCAAGACGGCGAACATCGTGCTCAACGTGGGGTTTGGCATCGTGGAGGGCATCGCGGTGGACACGCACGTCAACCGCATTGCGCATCGCTTGATGCTAAGCCCTAAGACACACGCCAAAGAGCCGCTCAAGACTGAGCAGGATCTGCTCAAGATTTTGCCGCACGAGTACTGGGGGTCGGTCAATCACCAGTGGATCACCTTTGGCCGCGAGATCTGCGACGCCCGCAAACCCAAGTGCGACGAGTGCCCGCTGGCGGATTTATGCCCCAGTGTACGGGTGGGCTAGGTTGCAAGGGCAGGGTGCCGCCGCTCTTGCGTATCTCCGGGCGGCACAAATCGGGACGCGGTCGGTGACCATGGCGCTCGCTACGACTCCCGAAGCAAGAACTCTTCTGCCGGCACAACCGATGCGCCCTCGGTATCGTAGCGCTCGGAGCCGTGATATACGACGGCTCGGTCCTTTGCGGGAATGCCAAGTTCAGAACCAACAGAGCGTAGGTGTCGAGCGAATGTGTCTCGGTAGGTAGCGCCCGATTTGATTTCGAACGCCTGTGGGCGAGCCTGCTCTGTTAGATCGATAAGGTCGATCTCTCGTTTGCTATCGTCGCGATAAAAGACAAGCGTGGGCTCGATGCCTCTGTTGAGATATGCCTTCTGGCGTTCCGAGACAACGAGGTTTTCGAATATTTCCCCGCTTAGGGGGTGGCTCATGAGACTGCGCTCGTCGTGAATGCCAAGCAGATGACAAAGTAGTCCCGTGTCGTAGAAGTACAGTTTTGGCGCTTTGGTAAGCCGCTTGCGCATGTTTCCAGCATATGGCTGAAGCAGGAATACCAAATAGCTTGATTGCAGGATCGAAAGCCACGAGCTGATCGTCGCCGTGGCGACTCCCACATCGGCGGCGAGTCTTGATAGGTTGAGCAGTCCTCCCACGCAGGCCGCGCACAGCCCGATCATTTTTCTAAAGGAGCTCAGGTTACGCACGTCGAGAAGGCCGCCCGCGTCGCGCTCCACATAGGTCATAAGGTAATTTTGGTAGAACATATCGGTGGGGATGCCCGCATCATATATGCGCGGGTATCCCCCGCGAATCAGGTAGGTGTCAAGCGAGATTTGCGTCTCGCTGAGCTCCTGGTAGGAGAGAGGGAGGAGTTTGAGCATGCCGACGCGCCCAGCAAGCGATTGCTGGATGTTGCGCATAAGCAAAAAGTTTTGCGAGCCGGACAATACATACTGGCCGGTCCTTCCGCGCTCGTCGGAAGCGACCTGAATCATGCTGAACAGCTCCGGTGCATATTGGGTCTCGTCGATGATCAGATGATCAGGGCGCCTGCTGATAAAGCCGACGGGGTCATCGAGTGCGGCGCGACGGACTTCCGGGTTCTCGAGGTTGAGATATTCATATTCAGGAAAGACGGCCTTGATGAGAGTTGACTTGCCGCTTTGGCGTGGCCCCGTAAGCGAGACGACGGGAAACCATTCTGACATGCCGCGTAGCTTTTGGGCCATGGTTCGCTCAATCATTTTTAACGCCCTTCGCGTCTTGCATCGCATGCTCGCAGGCATGCTTTTGGTTTGAAAGTCTCGTGCCGAGTTTGTCGGTATCCGCCGGGTTTCGTGGCAGGCCTTTGGGATTTGCCACATTGTTAAGGCAAAAAACCATAATTACTAACTAGAAGTTACCACAACTATAAAGTAGCAATTGCCATAATTGCAAAATAACGCAGGTAAAGCTGATAATCGATCCTGTCCGATCAGGCTGTTTTGTGCCGAGGGCGTTTGAGCATGCGCGTTTTGGGTGAGCGGACCGAGTGCTGATGACCGCCGTGCAGTTTGCGTGACGCCCGCAAACCCAAGTGCGACGAGTGCCCGCTGGCGGATTTGTGCCCCAGTGTGAGTGTGATGGGGTAGGGGCCCGACGCGTTTAGTCGGCACTCGGAGACGGCGGCCAATGTTGCGCAACACAGTTGCGTTTTGAGGGCTCAATATGATGGCGACAGATGCTGTTTGTTGTGAGGGGATGCCCGAATATGTTTTGCACCAAGTGTGGCTCCGAGATGCCCGACGGAACCGATTTTTGCACGAACTGCGGGGCACGCATGGGCGCTGCCTCTCCGGCGGCCGCGCCTGCTGAGCCCGCACCGATGCCGGCGGCAGGGATGCCTTCCGTGCAGAAGAAGTCACATAAGCGCGCGGTGATTGTCGGCATGTGCGTGGTGGGCGTGCTCGTTGCCGGCGGTGCCGCTCTGGCGCTGACCGGCGTGCTGGGTCCGCTTGGGCAGGGCAATTCATCGCAGATCACGGTGCTGGGGTCTGACGAGGGTTCGGCCGAGCTTAAGGACCAGGGAAGCGCCAAGGAGAAGCCTGCCGAAGAGCAAGAGGAGCCGGAAGAGCCCGGGCAGACGGGCAGCAGCGTAAAGGTCGACCTCAACGACCAGGCAACTTATGCCGCGGCGAACCTGTTCCTGTCGAACTTTACGGAGGAGCACTTCGATCGGGACTGGTATCAGGCGGGCGGCTTCGATTCGACTGACGGGCTTTCTGATGACGAGAAATACAAGCTGGTCAAGTTTATCTGGTGCCATTTTATTGACAACGCGCCGTATCGAATCGAGAAAGGCGACTATGACAACGGTCACTATCAGCGCATGGCGACCGATGTGATCAATAGGGAACTCAATCGCCTGACGGGTCTGACGCTCTCGGATGCTGACATGACCTTTGATAAAGGGTCGGGTGGGCAGATGCTTGCCGATTCGGCCGAAGCGCATGACGGGTACTTGTATCTGAAGCAGGAATATGGCCAGGGAAATTACAACCCACCGTGTGCCATCGTTACGGGCACGACTGACCTTGGCGACAACATTTACGAGCTCACCTATGAGGTCTACAGTGCTGGCGGCATGTTACTTCCTTCCGACATCCCCGAGAGCACCTACGGCCTGCCAAAGAACCAGTTCATCGCCGCAATTCAAGCGGATGCATCCATGGGCCGTACCGAGACTTGCACGGTCCGCGTCGCGCAGGGTGACGGCATCCCGACCTTCATGCTGCTTAAAATGGGCGTCTACGATTAGACTCGGCGTATAGCTCACTCTGATAGCGCCAGGCGGCTTGCCCGTCTGGCGTTTTTTGCGGGGCTGTGCATGCGCTTGAGCAGGAGTATATGTCGCCGCCTGCCGCCCCATGCAAAAATGTGTTGCTAATTTAGAAGCCTATTCAAGCGCGCCGAAGTCGTGGCGTGCTGGCGTAGCATGAGCAAAAAATCAAGCAATGGAGGGTAATGTGGCAACATCGAAGACGCGAGAGTTCGAAGATTATTTTGAGCGCATCGTGCGCGCGCACGAAGGTGACCTACCTGGTCGTCGCAAAGGCGACGAATACTTGTCTCAAACCCATGCACTCTACCACGGAGATCCTGCGCCCTGGGCTCTGACGCCAAAGATATTCGATAAGGATATGACGGCGCTTCTTAAGGAGGCCGCCGAGCGCATGTACGGCATTATGGACAAGGTGACGCGGGCGTTTTGTTCCGATGCCTCCGTGCGTGCGTGGTTTCGCATGGATCCGGCTTTTGCTGACCTGTGCGCTATGGATGCCGGCTATGATTGCCAGATTCCTCTTGCGCGTGTCGATATCTTTCTTGACGAAGATGCCGGTTCGTATACGTTTTGCGAGCTCAATACCGACGGCAGTGCCGGAATGGTGGTGACCGATGCGGTCTGTCAGGCAGTGCGAATGACGCCTTCCTTTGAGGAGTTTGCATCCGACCACCCCGGCTTTCGGCAGTACGATTTGTGCGGTAGCTGGATAGACGCATTGTTTGAGACCTATGCAGAGTGGAAGCTGGCCCATCCTCGCCGCACCGAGGATAGTGCACGATCGGACGACGGGGCCCGCGTTGACGAGGGGCTCTATGCACCGCAATCAAAGATATATCCCGCTTCGGTGGCAATCGTCGACTATTCGGAAAGCATCGACTTGGAAGATGCGGCTCATTTTGTCGACCTTATGAGGCGACGGGGTGTGGTGGCGCGCTTTGCGGATGTGCGCGACCTGCGGATTGGCGAAGACGAGAGCGGTGCTAGGCGGCTGTGCGATGCCGCCGGTCCTATTGATTGCGTTTGGCGGCGCGCGGTGACCGGCGAGCTGTGGGATAAGCCGTGCGACGGACGCTCGACCTTAATCGAGGCGGCTCAAGAAGGGCTCGCGTGCATCGTTGGTGGTTTTAGAACGTGGCCGTGTGCGACTAAGACCGTATTTGCATTTCTGTGGTCTCGGGCCGGTCAGTCCTTGTTGAGCCCGGAGGAGCAATCGTTTGTACGGGAGCATGTGCCCTATACCGAGATTTTGGACGAAAGCGCCCAGTTGTCGAGATTTGCCGAAAAGGATCGATGGATTGTCAAGCCGTGCGGCGGCTACAACGCGGTTGGCGTTGTCGCCGGTTTGGATGCCACGGAACGGGAATGGTCCCAGGTGCTTGCTCGCGCTGCGGCAGCTGGAGCGATTGTACAGGAGTATGCTCAGCAGTATCAGACTCCCTGCTTGCGCGGAACGCTTGTCGATGGGCCGCATCGAGGAGAGGCGCCCAAAGGACTTGTGGATGATCTTGGTTTTGCGCCCGCATCTAATATGGAAGGCCTGTACCTGTATCGCGGCCGTTTTGCGGGCGTGTACACACGCGTCGGTTTTGCCAACACCATAGGTGAGTGGACGAGCCGCTTGAACGTTGCGAGCTTTTTTGAGGAATAACCGTTTCTTGGGGCACCTTCCGTGGTTGCGGCGTTCGACGTGACGGGGAGATTTTGGCGAATCCGGTGAGTCCAGTTCTATCTGGCGTTTTTGTTGCGGGGCTGGGCGTACGCTTGAGCTGGAGTCCTCTTCATGCGCTACCATGACAGGCAACGAATTTGACGAACGACCCGCCGAGCTTGCCTCGGCGGGCTTTTGGCGTTGCAATGCCGGAGGAA
>CABVBR010000050.1 GCA_902496645.1 uncultured Collinsella sp. | reverse complement strand
TCGGCGGCTTCGAGCGTGGTGACGGCGGCGCAGATCTGCGGCTCATCGCGGTAATGCTCGGGCATGGCGCGCGTACATTTGTCGAGCAACGGAATCTCGAGCGTTTTCGCGCGCTCCTCGTACGGCGCCAGAATGGCCTCCTCGAGCGCCTTGCAGGCGGCAGCGCGCACCTTGTGCACAGCGGAGAAGCCCATGCCGCAGCCCTCATCGAGCGTCACATCAAAGCTCGCAGCCTCAAAGGGCGAGGAGCCCATGCGACCGACGTGCTCCACCAGATCGGACGCCTCGACCGCACGGGTCTTGGCGGCCTCGACGGTAAAGCCCGTGGCCGTTGCCGTAAGCGAAGGGTCGTCGCAGCAGGTGAGCGTAACGGTAAACGGCTCGCCCAGACGCGCCACGATAGACACATCTACGGCTCGGCGGCGCAGCACATCGCGCTTGAGCGCGGCGCCGGCGGCGTCGATGGCACGCTGACTGCGAATCACGCGGACGCGGCAGCCCTCGGGCATGCTGCGGGGCACGCGACATTCGATGATGTCGCCCGCGGCGGCATCATCGGCGGCAATGGTGGTCAGGAACTGGTCAAACTCGTTATCGTGGCGAAGCTCCAGCAGGTCGCCCTTGCCCACGGGCTCAAACAGCTCAATGCGGGCGATGGCGGCGCGGCGACGGCGGTCGTCGGGCTTGAGGCCGCGCACATCGCGGTTGGCCGGGCGGCTGCCCAGCACCGTGCCCACGATCTGGCCGCGGTTGTTGGAACGCTCGTAGCTCATCATCTCGTCGCCCGAGGTGCCGTCCTGATAGGCGTGCGTAAAGTCGCGGTTGAAGCAGCGCTTGAGCTGGCGCTGGCGGGCGGCTTCCTCGTCCTTGGCAACGGTGGCTCCGGATAGCATGTCGTCAATTTCGTGACGATACACATCAACGATGGAGTACACGTAATCGGGCGCCTTCATGCGGCCCTCGAGCTTGAGCGACGCGGCGCCGGCGTCATACAGACGGCGAACAAGCTGTGAGGTGTTGGTATCACGCGGGCATAGCGCACGCTCGCGGCCGGCGGGGGAGAGCGCGCGACCGTTCTCGTCGATCAGCTCGTAGGGCAGGCGGCAGGGCTGGGCGCACATGCCACGGTTGGCCGATCGTCCCGCCATGGCAAAGCTCGAAAGCAGGCACAGGCCCGAGTAGCAAAAGCAGATGGCGCCATGGCTGAAGACCTCAAGGTCCACATCGGGCGCGACATCGTGAATGGCGGCAATCTCGTCGATGGAAAGCTCGCGCGAGAGGGTCACGCGGTCGGCGCCCTGCTCGCGGCACCAAAGGGTTCCGCGGTCGTCATGGATGTTTGCTTGGGTCGAGATGTGCGTCTCGATGCCGGGCATCGTGCGCTTGACCTCAAAGAACAGGCCCCAGTCTTGGATAATGAAGGCATCGGCGCCCAGCGTGGAGCAGCGATGGACGAGTTGCAGCGCATCGCCCATCTCGGACTGCTTGATGACGATGTTGACCGTGACGTAGACGCGCGACCCGGCTAGGTGTGCGGCGCGGCAGGCTTGCTCAAAGGCCTTGTCGGTAAAGTTGGTGGCCTTGCGGCGGGCGTTGAAGCTGCCCATGCCGCAGTAGATGGCGTCTGCCCCGGCGGCGAGTGCGGCGGCAAAGGGCTCGGGCCCTCCGGCGGGCGCCAAAAGCTCGGGTCTGCGGTTGGTGGTTCGACTGGCGGTTGCGGTCATATCCTGCCTTTCAAAATGCTCAGATACTCAAAAGTATAGTGGCGCCGTCGCGATGGGCGATGCCCGCAGCCTAAGCAGGATAAAGTCTTCAGCAGCCCTTGCAGCAAAAATGATCCGTTTCCCTCCGTCCCCTATGGATTGCCTGATCCGATGGGGACGGAGGGAAACGGATCATTTTGAGCTTCACCGTCCGGTCGTGCCGTTCAGCGGCCGACAGGCGCCGTTGGGCGATAAATTATTCTCGCAACGTGATAATAATCTTGCATCGCGCGGAAACCTTGAGTACTATCCCAAATCAAGCGCGGTGTTCAGACCGAATTGTGCCTCCCGGTGCGAACGCCGCGCTCACGCTCTCTATCTGATCGTAAGGAGAAAAAAATGAGCAAGACCGTCGTGTCTTCCGATAACGCACCCGCAGCCATCGGCCCGTATTCCCCCGGCATCAAGACCGGCAACATGGTGTTCCTGTCCGGCCAGCTGGGCATCGACCCCGCAACCGGCAAGATGCCCGAGGGCGTCGAGGCCCAGGCTAAGCAGTCCCTTGCTAACGTCGAGGCGCTGCTGACCGCTGCCGGCGCCACCTTTGCCGATGTCGTCAAGACCACGGTCTACCTGGCCGACATCGCCGACTTCGCTGCCGTGAACGAGATCTACGCCTCCAAGTTCGAGGCTCCGTTCCCCGCGCGCAGCGCTTTCCAGGTTGCCGCCCTTCCGGCCGGCGGTCTGGTTGAGATCGAGGTCGTCGCCGCTCTCTAAGGCGTTGGCAACAACTAAACATGACATGCAAAAAGACCCTGCAGCGCGTGTGAGCTGCAGGGTCTTTTGTCAGGCGATGCGGCAAAATGATCCTTTTTCCTCCGTCCCCAAGGGATCAGCGGGTTAGCCTTCCTTGCGGACTTTTTGCAGGTAGCGGTAGACGCTGGGCTCCGAGATGCCCAGCGCGGTGGCGGCGCAGGCCACGGCACCCTTGAGCATGAACACCCCGTTGCCGTTGAGGTGGCGAATGACGTCCACGCGGTCGCTTTGACCAAGCGATGCTACATCCAGCCCGCGCGCGCTCAGCAACTCGGCAATGCTGCGGTCGATGAGCTCCTGTGTAGACTCCGAAAGGCTTTCGACCTCGATAGACGCGGGCTCTGCCTGTCTAGGCGCCGCGTCGAAGCACGCCATGAGCTGCTGCGCCATGGCGTTGATGGAGCGCACGGTCGAGAGGTCAGTGTTGACGCAGAGCATACCGACAATCTCGTCATTCTCGCGGATAAAGTACGTCGCCGACTCCAACGTCTTGCCACCGGCACCGCGCCCCTCGTAGCCCGTAATAAACGGCAGGTCACGATACTTGGCGTCGTGCATGATCTTGAGTGCCAGGTCGGTGGCGGGACCGCCGACCTTGCGGCCGCTCACGATGCCGTTGCGAATATCGACGATGGCGTGGTCGGGATCCGAGAAATCGTGCAGCACGATTTCGCTGTTTTTGCCGAGTATCTGCTCCAGGAAATCGACCATCGGCAAAAAGCGACTTACGGTCTCGTTCACGGGCAACTCCTTGGGGTGAAATCGGAAATGTTCATAACAATTTTTTATCATGGTAACACGCTGCTCATCATCTCGTATATCCGCAGGTACATTGCGTAATACAGACGAACGGTAGGAATTTAGCGGTAAACGGTTGACCAAAAGAAAAGTAAGATGTTATTTTGACCAGACACTTTCCTGACCTGCGGAAATGCGTTATCTCAGCTGAAGAATAGTCTGATAACAAAAAATTATTATTGAGAATGAGAATCATCTTTAATACGATATGCAACGAAGGCACAACCTCAACCCCGCACTGCGTCACAATAGAGCGTTAGATGCGAAAACAACTATTTCGAGGATTGGTGGTCAAATGACCCAGGAGACGGTTAAGAACGGCACTGAAGCCCTGTTCACTCGTGAAGGCATGCCTCCCGTTAAAGAAATGATCCCGTGTGCCCTTCAGCACGTACTGGCTTCGTTTGCCGGTATCATCACCCCGGCTGTCATTATGGCCGGCGTCTACGGCTTTAATAGCCAGCAGAGTACCGACATCATCCAGGTCGCGCTCATTCTTTCGGCGATCGATACGGCCCTTCAGGCCTTCGCTCCCTTCCGTCGCATCGGCGGCGGCCTGCCCATCGTCATGGGCGTTTCGTTCGCGTTCCTGCCGGCTCTGCAGGCCATGGGTGCCTCGGGCTTTAGCTTTGGTGCGCTGCTGGGCGGCGAGATCGTCGGCGGCGCCGTCGCGGTCCTCTTTGGTCTGGCCTACAGCAAGATCAAGTGGCTGTTCCCGCCCGTCGTGACCGGTACGGTCATCTTCTCCATCGGCGTTTCGCTGTATCCCACGGCCGTCAAGTATATGGCCGGCGGTATGGGTACGCCGCTGTGGGGCACTCCGCAGGCCTGGTGCGTCGCTCTTATCACCTTCGCCGTGGTCTTTGCGCTCGCCAACTTTGGCAAGGGCACGCTCAAGCTGGGATCCGTGTTCTTTGGCATGATCGTTGGCATGATCGTTTCGATCCCCTTTGGCATGATCGACTTCTCCAGCGTCGCCACCGCTCAGGTCTTCGCTCTTCCCAAGCTCATGCCCTACGCGCTCGAGTTTGATCCCGAGGTCTGCATTACCCTCGCCGTCGTGTTCCCCATGGTTGCCATCCAGGTTATCGGTGACGTCTCCGCCGCCTGCCTGGGCTCCATCGACCGTATGCCCACCGAGCGCGAGCTCTCCGGCGCTATCGTGTCCCAGGGTCTCACCTCTATGGTCGGCGGCCTGCTGGGCGGTCTTCCCACCAGCGCCCTTGGCCAGAACGTGGGCATCATCTGCTCCAACAAGGTCGTCAACAAGTGGGTCTTTGTGATCATCGCGGCCGTCTTTGCCATTGCCGGTCTGTTCCCGCAGCTCTCTGCCGTCCTTTCCGCTATCCCGCAGCCCGTCATCGGCGGCGCGACCGTCGGCGTCTTTGGCACCATCACCATGAATGGCGTGCGCATGTTCACCCGCGAGGGCCTCACGCAGCGCACTACCACCATCGTCGGCACCTCCGTCGTCTTTGGCCTGGGTATCTGGATGGCTAGCGGTTGCCTTGCCGGCGAGGGTATGCCCGCCTGGGTGTCCACCGTCATCGGCTCCAATGCCGTAACCCCCACCGCCATCATGGCCATTGTCCTTAACCTGATCCTTCCGCAGACGCCGGTCGTGGCTCAGCACATCGATGCTGCCAAGGACGCTGCCGTGGATCTGGTCTTGCCCGAGAGCAAGAAGTAACCAATTCGGTGCTATTCGTCGGCGGGCGCATCGCCTCGTCCGCCGACGCCATGCGGCGCCAAGCCGCACTTCAAAGGGTTTGTCCCTTTGGTGAAGCGTTGACGGGAGAGGGCCCGTTTCCGGTGTAGGCCGGCGCTTCGCACTCCGCCATGTCAGAGGTGTCAAACCCCGCCCCTGATGTTGAAGGGAGCATTCATGCTTCTGGTCGCTAACGGTTCCGTCTTTACTCGCAACGCTCAGACCCCGTTCATTCCCAACGGTGCGGTCGCCATTGACGGAGATACGATCGTCGAAGTGGGCCCCGAGTGCGAGCTCAAGGCCAAGTACCCGGATGCCGAGTACGTCGACGCCCAGGGCAACCTCATCATGCCCGGACTCATCAATTGCCACACCCACATCTACTCGGGTCTGGCCCGCGGCCTTGCCATTAAGGGCTGCAACCCCACCAACTTCCTGGAGAATCTTGAGCAGCAGTGGTGGAAGATCGACGACAACCTGACGCTCGACGGCACCAAGGCCAGCGCCTATGCCACGATTCTTGACTCCATCCGCGATGGCGTCACCACGATCTTCGATCACCATGCGAGCTTCTGCGAAATCCCGGGAAGCCTCTTTACCATTAAGGATGCAGCTCAGGAGCTGGGCATGCGTTCGTGCCTGTGCTACGAGGTCTCCGACCGCCGCGGCCAGGAAAAATGCGACCAGGCCATTGCCGAGAACGCCGAGTTTGCCCAGTGGGCCGCCAAGGAGCGTCGCGATAACGACAACCACATGATCGCCGCCATGTTTGGCGGTCACGCCACCTTTACGCTGTCGGACGAGACCATGGACAAGATGGCCGAGGCCAACAACGGTCTGACCGGCTTCCACATCCATGTGTGCGAGGGCATGAATGACGTGTGGGATTCCCGCCTCAACCGCGGCGGCATCAGCCCCGTCGAGCGCCTGCTGCAGCACAACCTGCTGGGTCCCGACACCATGCTCGGCCACTGCATCCACGTGACGCCCGCCGAGATGGATATCGTCAAAGAGTCCGGCACCTGGCTCGTCAACAACCCCGAATCCAATATGGGCAACGCCGTGGGCTGCGCTCCCGTGCTCGAGTTCTTCCGCCGCGGCATCCCCGTGTGCATGGGCACCGACGCCTACACCCACGATATGCTCGAGAGCCTTAAGGTCTTCCTGATCATTCAGCGACACAACGCCGCCATGCCCAACGTGGGCTGGTGCGAGGCCATGACCATGCTGTTCGAGAACAACGCCAAGATGGCGAGCAAGTACTTCGATCGCAAGCTCGGTGTGCTCGAGGCTGGCGCTGCCGCCGACGTCATCGTCATGGACTACAAGCCCTTTACGCCGCTGGGCGAGGAGAACATCGACGGCCACATGCTCTTTGGCATGATGGGCAAAAACTGCCGCACCACCGTCATCAACGGCCGCGTCCTGTACAAGGATCGCGAGTTTGTCGGTATCGATGAAGAAAAGATCAACGCGTGGACCATGGCTGAGTCCAAGAAGCTCTGGAGCACGCTCAACGGTCGCACCTACTAATTAACAAGTAGATTCGCGCACGTCGGATGTTTCGCCGCATTCGACGCGCGCATAGGCGGCCTCCGCGGGGTCGCCGGCGCTGTGCTAGCGCTACACCGTATTTGCGCCCGTCGCGCGGTCTCGCCGGGCGTTACAGAGAGGAGCTCATTATGAGCGACATCATGAGGCCGATCCCGTTTTCGCAGCTGATGAACTGGATCATCGAGGAGCACAAGACCCAGGACGCCATCTTTGGCGTGCGTAAGATGGTCACGACCAACCAGGAGGGTGCGCTTCCCATTTTTGACGAGCGCATCGAGACTCCGTTTGGCCCGGCTGCCGGTCCCAATACGCAGCTGGCCCAGAACATCGTGGCCTCTTATGTGGCCGGTTCTCGCTTCTTTGAGCTCAAGACCGTTCAGGTTATGGACGGCGAGGAGCTTTCCCGTTGCGTCAACAAGCCCTGCATTGTGGCGCAGGACGAGTGCTACAACTGCGAGTGGTCGACCGAGCTCGAGGTTCCGCAGGCCTTTGCCGAGTACGTGAAGGCATGGTTTGCCTGCCACCTGATCGCTCGCGAGTACGGTCTGGGCAGCCCGGACGGCTTTGTCTTCAACATGTCGGTGGGCTATGACCTGGAGGGCATTAAGAGCCCCAAGGTCGACGCGTACATCGAGGGCATGAAGGACGCCAGCAGCTCCGACGTCTGGAACGAGTGCCGCGCATGGGCACTCGCCAACCTGGACAAGTTTGAGCATGTCGACGCCGCGTTTGTCGAGTCCATCCCGGCGCGCGTCTCTAACTCCATAACCGAGTCCACGCTGCATGGCTGCCCGCCGGCGGAGATCGAGCGCATCGCGACCTACCTCATCACCGAGAAGGGCCTCAACACCTACATCAAGTGCAACCCCACGCTGCTGGGCTATGAGTTTGCCCGTCAGCGCCTCAACGAGCTGGGCTTTGACTACATCGTTTTCGATGACACGCACTTCCGCGAGGACCTGCAGTGGGCCGACGCCGTGCCCATGTTCGAGCGCCTGATTGCCCTGTGCGCCGAGCGAGGCTTGGAGTTTGGCGTCAAGCTCACCAACACCTTCCCCGTCGACGTGACGAGGAACGAGCTGCCCTCCACCGAGATGTACATGTCCGGCCGTTCGCTGTTCTCGCTGACCATCGAGGCCGCTCGCCGCATTACCGAGCAGTTCGATGGCAAGCTGCGCATCAGCTACTCCGGCGGTGCTACGGTCTACAACATCCGCGCCCTGTACGATGCCGGCATTTGGCCCGTTACCCTGGCGACCGACGTGCTCAAGCCCGGCGGCTACGAGCGCTTTAGCCAGATGGCTGGCGAGTTTGCCGACCTGGATGGCAAGCCGTTCGCGGGTGTCTCGCTCGAGGCCGTGACCGCGATTCAGACCGATTCGCTCACCAACCCGCTCTACAAGAAGCCGCTGCGCCCGCTGCCCGACCGCAAAGTCGCCGGCAAGAGCCCGCTTGACGATTGCTTTACCACGCCGTGCCGCACGAGCTGCCCCATCCAGCAGGACATTCCCGCCTACCTGGCGGCTGTTGACGAGGGCCGCTACGAGGACGCGCTCAACATCATCATCGAGCGCAACGCCCTGCCGTTCATCACCGGCACCATCTGCCCGCATCCCTGCGGCCGTGCCTGCGAGCGTGCGTTCTACGAGCTCGAGGGTGCCCAGATCCGCGCCAGCAAGCTCAAGGCCGCCCGCGAGGCCATGACCGCCGTGCTGCCCAAGCTGCGTGCCCAGGCTATCGCCAACGACGGCGAGCACAACGTTGCCGTTATCGGCGGCGGCCCGGCCGGTCTGGCGACCGCGTTCTTCCTGACGCGTGCCGGCGTGCCCGTCACCATCTTTGAGGCCCGCGATTCGCTCGGCGGCGTGGTCCGTCACGTCATCCCCGAGTTCCGTATCGCCAGCGACGATATCTCCCACGATGCCGAGCTCTGCCTGGCCTTTGGCGCCAAGGTACAGCTCAACGCCCGTGTGGAGTCCATCGACGAACTCAAGGCTCAGGGCTTTACCGATGTTGTCGTGGCCACCGGCGCCTGGATGCCTGGTTCTGCGGGCTTGGGCGAGGGCGCCGAGCTCGACGTGCTGGAGTTCCTCGAGGCCGCCAAGAAGGGCGAGAAGCTCGAGCTGGGCGAGGACGTCGTGGTCATCGGCGCCGGCAACACCGCCATGGATGCGGCCCGCGTGGCCAAGCGCCTGGCTGGTGTGAAGAACGTGCGCCTGGTGTATCGCCGCACCAAGAAGCAGATGCCCGCCGACGAGGAAGAGCTTGATCTTGCTCTTGCCGACGGCGTTGAGTTCTGCGAGCTGCTGGCTCCCAAGGCACTCAACGGCGCCGTGCTGACCTGCGATGTTATGGAGCTTGGCGAGCCGGATGCAAGCGGCCGTCGCAGCCCCGTTGCCACGGGCGAGACCGTTGAGCTTCCCGCCACCACGGTGATCTGCGCCGTGGGTGAGGGTATCGATGCCAGCCTGTATGATGCCGCGGGCGTCGAGCGCGACCGTCGTGGCCGTCTTGCCGCCACCTCCACCGGTGTCGAGGGCGTCTGGGCTGCGGGCGACTGCCGTCGCGGTCCTGCCACCGTGGTCGAGGCTATTTCCGACGCCGCCGAGGTCGCTCGCGCCATCGCCGGCGTGGACTTTAACAAGTACGCCGACTGCAACGAGCAGGCCGGCCGCGAGGACACCTGCTACGAGCGCAAGGGTACGCTCTGCCGCGACAAGCGCAACTGCACCAAGACCCGTTGCCTGGGCTGCGGCTCGGTGTGCGAGGTCTGCTGCGACGTGTGCCCCAACCGCGCCAACGTGGCAATTAAGGTGCCAGGCCTGGCCAAGCATCAGGTCGTCCATGTCGACGGCATGTGCAACGAGTGCGGCAACTGCGCCGTGTTCTGCCCCTACCAGGAGGGTCGTCCCTATAAGGACAAGCTCACCCTGTTCTGGAGCGAGCAGGACATGGAGAACTCCGAGAACGAGGGCTTCCTGGCCGTGGACGAGGACCACTTTAAGGTCCGCGTCGCCGGTACGGTCCGCACCGTCTCGGTCGATGCCGTCAACACCGGTCTGCCCGAGGCCGTCCGCCTGACCATCAGGGCCGTGCGCGACAACTATTCGTACCTTCTTAAGAAATAGGCGAGTCTCTTATGGCCAAATCCATTCAACATCACGTGGCTTACGTTGCCTGCGGAAGTGGTTGCGCCTCCGCAGGCGGCGACGCCCGCTGCAGCGAAGGCTGCATTGGCTGTGGCGCCTGCGTCACGGCTTGCCCCCACGGTGCCATCGCGCTGGTCGACGGCGTCGCCCGTGTGGACCGCTCCAAGTGCACGGGCTGTGGCCTGTGCGGCATGGCGTGCCCGCAGCGCGTGATTGCCTTCGTTCCCGGCTACCAGAACATCCTGGTGCGCTGCAACAACACCGATAAGGGCGCCATTGCGCGCAAGATCTGCGACACCAGCTGCATCGGTTGCGGCATGTGCGCCAAAAAGTGCCCTGCCGGCGCTATCCGCATCGAGGACAACTGCGCCCATATCGACGGCGCGGACTGCCTGTCGTGCGGCATGTGCGCCGTCGTCTGCCCGCATGGCGCCATCCACGACCGCACCGGCATCGCCGCCGGCGTGTAGAAGGGAATCGTCATGGCACAGGAATTCACTTTTACCGTTAACGGCGTGGAGCGCACGACGACTCAGAACAAGCCGCTGCTGCGCTATCTGCGCGACGACCTGCGCATTCACTCCGCCAAGGACGGCTGCTCCGAGGGCGCCTGCGGCACCTGCACCATCCACGTGGACGGTGCGGCCGTGAAGGCATGCGTGCTGACCACCGCCCTCGCCGCCGGTCGCGACATCGTGACCGTCGAGGGCCTGCCCGAGGACGTGCGCGAGGCCTTTGTGTACGCCTTTGGCGCCGTGGGCGCCGTGCAGTGCGGCTTTTGCATCCCCGGCATGGTCATGGCGGGCGCGGCGCTCATCGCCGGGGACCCCGAGCCCACCGAGGAGCAGATTAAGTACGCCATCCGCGGCAATGTGTGCCGCTGCACCGGCTACAAGAAGATCATCGAGGGCATTTCGCTGGCAGCTGCGGTGCTCCGCGGCGAAAAGCAGATCGATGAGGACCTGGAGCGCGGCGACGACTACGGCGTGGGCAAGCGCGCCTTCCGTATCGACGTGCGCAAGAAGGTGCTCGGCGAGGGCAAGTACCCCGACGACATCGACGAGCTCGATCAGCCGGGCCTGACCTATGCCAGCGCCGTGCGCTCCAAGTACCCGCGCGCCCGCGTGCTCTCCATCGACACCTCCAAGGCCGAGGCCCTGCCCGGCGTGGTGGGCATCCTGCGCGCCGAGGACGTGCCGGTCAACCAGGTCGGCCACCTTATCCAGGACTGGGACGTCATGATCGGCCAGGGCGATATCACCCGCTGTGTGGGCGACGCCATCGTGCTGGTTGTTGCCGAGGACGAGGCGACGCTCGAGAAGGCCAAGAAGCTCGTAAAGATCGAGTATGAGCCGTTGGAGCCCGTGCGCAACATTGTCGAGGCCAGGGCCGAAGACGCCCCGCGCCTGCACGACAGCTTCTTTGCCTTTGGTAACACCGTGGAGCTCAAGGACAACGTGTGCCAGAGCCGTCACGTGACGCGCGGCGACGCCGCCAAGGCGCTGGCCGAGAGCGCGTTTACTGTGACGCAGCGCTTTACCACGCCCTTTACCGAGCATGCCTTCTTGGAGCCCGAGTGCGCCGTTGCCTTCCCGTACAAGAACGGCGTCAAGGTGCAGTCGACCGACCAGGGTGCCTACGACACGCGCAAAGAGTGTGCCCACATGTTTGGCTGGGACAACGAGCCCGAGCGCGTGGTCGTCGAGACCATGCTTGTGGGCGGCGGCTTTGGCGGCAAGGAGGACGTGTCCATCCAGCACCTGGCCGCGCTCGCCGCATATAAGTTCCAGCGTCCCGTGAAATGCAAACTCACGCGCGCCGAGTCGCTCGCGTTCCATCCCAAGCGCCACGCCATGGACGGCACCTTTACACTGGGTTGCGACGTCGAGGGCAACTTTACCGGCCTGGACTGCGAGATCAACTTCGATACCGGCGCCTACGCTTCGCTGTGCGGCCCGGTGCTCGAGCGCGCCTGCACGCATGCCGTCGGCCCCTACAAGTACCAGAACACCGACATTCGCGGCTTTGGCTACTACACCAACAATCCGCCGGCCGGTGCGTACCGTGGCTTTGGCGTGTGCCAGTCCGAGTTTGCGCTCGAGAGCCTCATCGACCTGCTGGCCGAGAAGGTCGGCTTGGATCCGTGGGAGATTCGCTACCGTAACGCCATCGAGCCGGGCGAGGTTTTGCCCAACGGTCAGATTGCCGACTGCTCCACGGCGCTGAAGGAGACGCTGCTTGAGGTCAAGGATGCCTACTATGCGCATCCTGGCCATGCCGGTATTGCCTGCGCTATGAAGAACGCCGGCGTGGGCGTTGGCCTGCCCGATGCCGGCCGCTGCAAGATTCGCATCGAAGATGGCCGTGCCGTGGTCTACGCCGCCACGTCCGACATCGGTCAGGGCTGCAACACCGTCTTTTTGCAGGACGTTGCCGAGGCCTGCGGCCTGCCGCTTCGCTGTATCGCCAACGGCGAGTGCTCCACCGAGAACGCGCCCGACTCCGGTACCACGTCCGGCTCGCGTCAGACGGTCGTAACCGGCGAGGCCGTACGCGGTGCCGCCTTCCTGCTGCGCGACGCCATGTTTGGCATCGAGGCCGGCAAGCCCGCGCCCACCGCTCCGGTCGCCGCCCATGGCGACGGCGTCAAGATCGAGTACGACGACGGCCGCGCCTATCAGCTGCGCTCGCAAGAGCTCGTCGCCGGCCAGGGCATGCATCCTCAGGACCCCGCGACTGCCATCAAGGCGCTCGAGGGCTGCGAGTTTAGCTATGTGTACCTGGAGCCGACCGACAAGCTGGGTGCCGACGTGCCCAACCCCAAGAGCCACATTTGCTACGGCTTTGTCACGCATGTGGTCATCCTGGACGACAACGGCCACGTGAGCGAGGTCTATGCCGC
>CABVBR010000049.1 GCA_902496645.1 uncultured Collinsella sp. | reverse complement strand
ATAGAAAAAGGCCCGGGTGCCGTGGGGCATCCGGGCCTTTGCTAGCAACTTGATGTTGCGGGCAGCTTAGAACTTGTGGCCGCACTTCTTGCAGACGCGCAGCTTGTTCTTGCCGTCCTTCTCGTGACCGACGCGGGTAACCTTACCGCACTCGGGGCAAACGAGATTGACGTTGGAGGCGTCGATGGGAGCCTCCTGCGAAACGATGCCGCCCTGCTGGTTGGCAGCGTTGGGCTTGACGGCCTTCTTGACGACCGAAACGCCCTCGACAACGACCTTGTTCTCGGCGGGGAGAGCACGCAGGACAACGCCCTGCTTGCCGCGATCCTTACCAGAGAGAACCTGGACCTTATCGCCCTTCTTGATATACATATATCTCCCCTAACTACAGGGTCTCGGGAGCGAGCGAGACGATCTTCATGTACTTCTTGTCACGAAGCTCGCGAGCGACGGGCCCGAAGATACGGGTGCCGACGGGCGAACCATCGTTGTTGATGACAACGCAGGCGTTCTCATCAAAGCGAATGTAGGAGCCATCCTTGCGGCGGATCTCCTTAACGGTGCGAACGACGACGCAACGGACAACGTCCTTCTTCTTGACGTTGGCGCCAGGGGTAGCCTCCTGGACAGCACCGATGAACACATCGCCGATGCCTGCATAACGACGCTTGGAACCGCCAAGCACCTTGATGCAGCGAATCTTGCGAGCGCCGGAGTTGTCGGCGACGTTCAGCATGGTTTGCATCTGAATCATGGTAGATGTTCCTCCGAACTAAGAACCGAAGAGAGGTGCGCAGCCTTTAGACGACCCGTGGTATGCAAGCCAGGCATACGCACATCTTCGGAAACGTACAAGTCGTAAGAGCGACTGCTTATTTAGCGCGCTCGACGACCTCGATGAGGCGCCAACGCTTCATCTTGGACATAGGACGGGTCTCCATAACGCGGACGGTGTCGCCCACGCCAGCCGTGCACTCCTCGTCGTGAGCGTGCAGCTTCTTGGAGCTGGTCATCATCTTGCCGTACTTGGGGTGACGCTTGCGCTCGGTGATGGTGACAACAATGGTCTTGGCACCGGAGACGGAGGTAACGACACCCGTACGGACCTTACGCGAGTTACGCGAATCAGTCATGTTCTCTCCTTAGGTCCTACTCGGCGACAGCGGACTTCTCCGCTGCGATCTCGCGAGCGCGCTGCTCCGTGAGGACGCGAGCGATGTCCTTCTTCACGGTGTTGACGCGAGCGGTGTTGTCCAGCTGGCTGGTGGCCATCTGGAAACGAAGGTTAAAGAGCTCGGCGCGCATTTCCTTCAGCTTCTCAACGAGCTGAGCGTCCGAGAGCTCACGAATCTCTGCGGGCTTCATTAGTTCTCCTCCTTGGCGGCGGCGGCGTCCTCAGCAGCCCACTTGGCCTCGAGAGCGGCCTCCTCAGCCATCTCCTTCTCGATGCGCTGCTCAGCGTTCTTAGCAGCAACAATCTTGGTCTTGATGGGAAGCTTGTGCTGTGCAAGACGCAGAGCCTCGCGAGCGACCTCCTCGGGCACGCCCTTGACCTCGAACATGATGCGGCCGGGCTTGACGACGGCCACCCACTCCTCGGGGTTACCCTTGCCAGAACCCATGCGAGTCTCGGCAGGCTTCTTGGTGATGGGCTTATCGGGGAAGATCGTGATGTAGACACGACCGCCACGCTTCATGTAGCGGGTCATGGCAATACGAGCGGCCTCGATCTGACGGTTGGTGATCCAATGGGCCTCGAGAGCCTGGATACCAAACTCGCCGAAATGCAGCTCGGTATTACCCTTGGCCTGGCCCTTCATGGAGCCACGCTGCACCTTGCGGTGAAGAATACGCTTAGGGGCAAGCACTACTGACCCCTCCTCTCGGAGTTACGACGACGAGGACGGGAAGAGCCCTCGAGTGCAGGGTTGGGAACAGGCTGGCCCGGGAGCTTCTCGCCCAGGTAGATCCAGACCTTCACGCCGCAAGCGCCCATGGTGGTGCTGGCGACAGCCGTGCCGTAGTCGATCTTGGCACGGAGGGTGTGCAGAGGCACGCGACCCTCACGGTACCACTCACGACGGCCCATCTCGGCACCGCCGAGACGACCGGAGCACTGGATACGGATGCCCTTAGCGCCGGCCTTGCGGGCGGACTGGACAGCCTTGCGCATAGCGCGACGGAAGGCAACGCGGCCCTCGAGCTGCTCGGCGATAGACTGAGCAACGAGGTTAGCGTCGAGCTCGGGGCGCTTGATCTCGACAACGTCGACGGAGAGCTGGCCCTTGGAGACGCCAGCGACCTTCTCGAGCTCGGTGCGGAGGGTATCGATCTCGGCACCCTTCTTACCGATGACAACGCCGGGGCGAGCGGTGAGGATGATGACCTTCACCTTGTCGCCAGCGCGCTCGATCTCGACGCGGGAGACAGCTGCGCGGGAAAGACGCTTCTCGAGGTACTTGCGGATCTCGAGATCGTTACCGAGGGTCTTAGCGTAATCCTTCTCTGCGAACCAGCGGGAGCGCCAGTTCTCGGTGATGCCAAGACGGAAGCCGGTGGGGTAGACTTTCTGACCCATACAGCTTTACGCCTCCTTTCGAGGAGCAACGACGACGGTGATGTGGGAAGTACGCTTCAGAATGCGAGAAGCGGAACCCTTGGCGCGGGGACGGATGCGCTTAAGCGTCGGACCCTCGTCAACATAGGCAGCGGCGACAACCAGGTTGTCGGCACGCAGACCGTTGTTGTTCTCGGCGTTCGCAACGGCGGAACGGAGAACCTTCTCGACATCCACGGCGACGGCGCGGTCGCAGAAGTGGAGGATGTCGAAGGCCTGAGCGACAGGCTTGCGGCGGATCAGATCGACCACCAGGCGGGCCTTGCTGGGGGAAACACGCACGTACTTGGCGACGGCGCGAACCTCGGTGGCCTCAGTTTCAATAGACTTAGTTGCCATTTACGGTTAACCCCCTATTTGGCCTTGTGGCCACGGAACGTACGAGTCGGCGCGAACTCGCCGAGCTTGTGACCAACCATGGACTCGGTAACATACACGGGCACATGCTTGCGGCCGTCGTGGACGGCGATGGTGTGACCAACCATCTCGGGGAAGATGGTGGACGCGCGGGACCAGGTCTTCACGACGTCCTTCTTGCCAGCCTCGTTCATCGCGGTGATACGCGAGAGAAGGCGAGTCTCCACGAACGGGCCCTTTTTGAGACTTCTGCTCATAAGTGCTTTCTCCTAAAACTCGGTATCCGAAATTACTTCTTACGGCGACGAATGATGTGCTGGTTCGAGACCTTCTTCTTCTTGCGCGTACGAAGGCCCTTCGTCGGCTTACCCCAGGGGGTAACAGAGGGACGACCAGAGGTGTGGTTCTTGCCCTCGCCACCGCCGTGCGGGTGGTCGACAGGGTTCATGACGGTACCGCGGACGGTCGGGCGCACGTTCATGTGACGCTTACGGCCGGCCTTGCCGATGACGATGTTGGAGTGATCGGCGTTGCCGACCTCACCGACGGTGGCGCGGCAGGTAACGAGGATGCGGCGCATCTCGGAGGAAGGCATACGAACGATAGCGTACTTGCCCTCCTTACCCATCAGCTGGCAGGAGTTACCGGCGGAACGGGCGATAGCAGCGCCCTTGCCCGGCTGGAACTCGACGGCGTGGATGAGCGTACCGACGGGAATGTCGGCGAGGGGCAGAGCGTTGCCCGGCTTGATGTCGGCGTCAGAACCGGACATGATGGTCTGACCGACCTCGAGGCCCTTGGGGGCCAGGATGTAGCGCTTCTCACCGTCAGCGTAGTGCAGCAGAGCGATGCGAGCGGAACGGTTCGGATCGTACTCGATCGTGGCAACCTTGGCGGGCACGCCGTCCTTGTTGCGCTTGAAGTCGATCACGCGGTAACGACGCTTCACGCCGCCGCCCTGGTGGCGGGTGGTGATGCGGCCGTTGTTGTTACGACCGGCCTTCTTGGGCAGGGGCTCGAGAAGAGACTTCTCGGGCTTGGTGCAGGTGATCTCGGAGAAATCGGAGATCGTCTGCCAACGCCTACCAGCGGAGGTCGGCTTAAGGTGCTTTACAGCCATTACAATCCCTTTCAATAGGAATCCGTTAGCCATCGCAGACAGGGATTCGAGGTTCTGCCTCGGGTGCGATGACACCGGACGTATACACGGTTCCGGGCGTGTCCATTTTATACGCCCAAAACCTTGAGCTCTCGCCTCCCCTATTTGGGAGGCATGAGCTCACTCAACAGCAGCGAGTCTTAGGCCTGGTTGCCAAAGACCTCGATGGTGTCGCCCTCGGCCAGCGTGACGATGGCCTTCTTCCAAGAACGGGTCTTGCCGGCGACATAGCGCACGCGCTTGGTCTTGGGCTTGACCGTCAGGGTGTTCACGCGAACGACCTTGACGCCGAAGATCTCCTCGACAGCGTCCTTGATCTGATACTTGTTAGCATCCTTGGCGACCTCGAACGTGTACTTGTTCAGCTCCATGCCGGAGAAGGAACGCTCGGACACGATCGGACGGATGATGATCTCGTGGGCGGTCATTTATGCAAGCACCTCCCCGAAGTGAGCGGCGATGTCGGCGGGCATCAGCACAGCGTTGTTGTTAACGAGATCGTAGGTGTTGGCCTCGTCAGCGGTGATGATGAACGTCTTGGGAATGTTGCGGAACGACAGGTAGGCGTTGACGTCCTCATCGCGAACGATGATGGTCAGACGCTTGCCCTCAAGGCCGAGAGCCTTGAGCATGGCGACGGCAGCCTTGGTGGAAGGCTTCTCGAAGCCGTAGTCGTCGACGAGCACGAGCTCGCCATCGGCCAGCTTGGCGGACAGCGCGGAGCGCATAGCCAGCTTGACCTCCTTGTTGTTCATACGCTTAGCGTAAGAACGGGGCTTGGGGGCGAAGACGACGCCACCGTGACGCCACTGGGCAGCACGGATGGAACCCTGGCGGGCACGGCCGGTGCCCTTCTGACGCCAAGGCTTCTTGCCGCCACCGGAAACCTCAGAGCGGCCCTTAGCGGACTGGGTGCCCTGACGCCAAGAGGCCATCTGGCACTTGACGATGTGGTGCATAACGTGGATGTTCGGCTCGATGCCGTACACCTCAGCGGCGAGCTCGGCCTCGGCGACCTTCTTGCCCTCGCTGTTCTTTACTTCAAACTTTGCCATTTAAGTGTTCTCCTTGGTATGACGCTGGGCTAAATGGGCTGGGCCCTTAGGCCATACGGATGGCGACGAGACCATTCTTGGCACCCGGGACAGCGCCCTTGACCAAGATGAGGTTCTGCTCGGCATCGATGCGGACAACGGAAAGGTTCTTGACGGTAACGCGCTCGTTACCCATGTGACCGGCCATCTTGACGCCCTTGAGGACGCGCGCAGGATAGGCGCACTGACCGATAGAACCGGGGTGACGCTGGAAGTGAGAACCATGCGTCATAGGACCGCGGCGCTGACCCCAGCGCTTGATGCGACCCTGGAAGCCCTTACCCTTGGAGGTACCGATGACGTCGACCTTCTCGACATCAGCGAAATCAGCGACGGTGACGACCTCGCCGACCTTGTGCTCCTCGCCGTTCTCGACGCGGACCTCACGAAGGAAGCGGACAGGCTCGACGCCAGCCTTGGCGAAGTGACCAGCCATGGGCTTGTTCACGTTCTTGGCCTTGATGTCGCCGAAACCGATCTGGACGGCGTCATAGCCGTCGGTTGCCTGAGTTTTAACCTGCGAGACAGCGCAGGGGCCAGCCTGGATGACCGTGACGGGAACGACGTTGTCGTCCTCGTCCCAAACCTGGGTCATGCCAATCTTGCGGCCGAGAATCATGCTGATCAAGATATGATCCCAACTCTCGCGTGGTCTTGGGACAATGCGTACACCACCGAGCGTACGCCCCTAGAGGACCACTACTTACACGACGTGCTCCCCAGCCTTGTATTTCGCCTGGACTACCTGACAACCCTATTAAGCAGGCATTTTGTCCAGCCAGAATACTCCCCTGGTTACACACAGCTGTTTAGTATACACGGCTGCGGGCGTATCCATCGAGATTCATATTTCACTCACATTGTTTACGCAGGTAAAGTGCGTGGAGTCGCCTGGGCTTGGCAGAGGGGCGGCGAAATATATTAAGTTTGCTGCTCTACAGTCCTGCGCAAGACGGAAAGCACATTAAGTGCTTTCCTTTGCGTGCGGAACTCGCGACAAACTTAATATATTTCGCCGCCCCTCTGCCAAGCTCGGGAGACAACACGTTGATGTCTGCTTAACTCTGCTCGCTCAGCTAATTACTTTGTTGGGGATCCACAATTTGCTGGAGGGTGAACTTGCATTGATGAGACTCGCCTTCTGCTTGTGGCTTTGCCTCATCGAAATCGAAGATCATGATGGCGCAGTTGGGGAGTTTTGTTGGGAGCTCGAAGCCCTCTGGGGCTGCAGCCTTGATGAATTGGCGGCTGGCGCTGCCGTGGCTTACTGCTAGGAGGGTTTCGATACCATCGGCGCTCATGAGATTGGTGAGGGTGGCTACCATGCGTTCTTGCAACGCTTTGCTTCCCTCTCCTCCAAAGGGGACCAGATCTTCGCCTGGATCCCAGACGTCGGTGGGCAGCGCGTCGTGCGGGCCTTCCTCGAAGGTTCCATAGCAGCGCTCGATGATGCCTTCGCAGGGCTCGACTGCTGCGTCCGGGCCGAGGAGCTCGCATGCGACGCGCTGAGCTGTGTCCATGGCTCGGCCTAAGGGTGATGAGGCCACTTTGTCGGGAACGACGTTGTGGGCTTTGAGCCATGCGGCTGCCATCCCGGCTTGCTGACGGCCTAAGTCGGTGAGCGATGAATCACAGCGACCCTGGACGAGCTTTTTAACGTTGAATTCCGTCTGGCCATGACGAAGTAGATATAGACGCTTCATGCTCTCCCCTTCTGTATAACTTGCTTTGCCGGTGCAACCCTACTCGTGGGTATGGCCTACGTAGTCTTCGTCGATCGTGATCTTGGCAATCGACTTGGGGTATTCCGATTCGACTCGTTGTGCCAGCGCGTGCTTTACGTCTTCGGCACTCATCTGCAGATCTGAGGGACGCACGCAGTCGAAAATCACATTGGTGTGCGTAGGACCCGACACACAGCGCAGGTCATGAATCGAGAGGCGACTATCGATCTCCTGAGCCATTGCGTTAATGCGCAAACGCATGCTCGCCACCTTGGGATCGTCGGTCACGATGGGGTCGTAATGGAGCGTGACAATCATGCCGTCTTCGTTCCTAAACGACTGCTCGATGTTATCGAGCGTGTCGTGACTTTCCAGCGGGCTGGCCTCGGCTGCCATCTCGGCGTGAGCGCTTGCGAACTTCCTGCCCGGGCCGTAATCGTGAACCATCAGATCGTGAACGCCTAAAACGCCGGGATAGCTCATGATCTTGTCTCGAATGTGCTTGACCAGCTTAGGATCGGGCGTCTGGCCCAAAAGCGGGCTCACCGTATCCTGGATGAGTTCAAAACCGCTCCAGCCAATATAGGCACCAACGGCAAGGCCGACCCAAGCGTCAAGGTTGATGCCCGTCACCTGCGAAACAATTGCGCACGCCAGTACGGCGCCCGTGGCAAGAACATCGTTCTTGGAATCCTGCGCGGTCGCATGCAGCGTCTCGGACTCAATGCGATCGCCGAGCTTTTGGTTGAGGGCCGCCATCCAGAGCTTTACGACCATCGAAAGCACTAGAACTGCCACGAGGGCAAGCGAGAACTCGACAGGTTCGGGGTGGATGACGCGCTCGACCGAGGACTTCACCAGTTCAACGCCAATCAGCAGCACGAGTGCCGCCACGACCAGACCCGAGAGATACTCGTAGCGACCGTGGCCGTAAGGATGCTCGGGGTCGGCCGGCTTGCTCGCCAGCTTAAAGCCCAGCACGCTCACGATATTCGAGCTGGCATCGGACAGGTTGTTCATGGCATCCGCCACAATCGAAACCGATCCCGAAACCACACCAATGGCACCCTTTGCAGCACAAAGCGCCACATTGGCGACAATACACACCATGCCCGCTAACGTGCCCACACGCGCACGATCACCCTGCGCGCGCCTAACAATCCACTCGACCATCTGCATCCGCCCCCACGGTACTACTTATATATCTATTGCTTGACCGGATTGTAGTGTAGCCACTTTGTCCCCCAGATACAAAAAGGCCGCAGCCCACACGAGCCACGGCCTTGGAACACGACAAAGGGATCGTCCTTTTGTCGCACAGGTTTATGCGCTTACTTCAGCAGCGCTCGCCACTGTTTCGGGCGAATCGGCTCCGTCCCCCGTCGCCTGCCCCTTCGCCGGCACCACGCCAAAGCAGTAGCTCAGCGCCGCAGACACCACAAAAGCCGTGCCGCCGGCAACGCAGCACCACAGCAGGTTCGAAAAACCACCTGTGGCAAAGCCAATGACCATGAGGACATTCGTCATGCCGATGGTATAGGCCGTAACGTGGCCCACGGCCGCAACAAGGCCTCCGACGGCACCGCCAATGGCCATGCACGTCAGGCACCTGCCATATTTAAAGCCGCAACCGTACAGCGCCGGCTCGCTTACGCCGCCAAGCACGCCCGAGATTGAATAGCCCAGCATGAGCGCCTTCTCGTCCTTATCCGCAACGCGAAGCGACGCGCCAAAGGGCATGCCCCAAACGGCGAACGTTGCCATCGTCGCGGCGATCAGAATGCACGAATCCGTTCCCACACTCATAAACTGCGCATAGGCGAGCGATAGGACAACGTTGCTGACACCCGCGATCTTAAGGAACTCCCAGCCCGCGGCAAGCCCCATGAGCGTGAGCAGCGACACGATGCCACCGGAATTGCCAAGCATAAACATAAGCTGGCCCAACAGCATGCCCAGATAGCTGCCCGCCGGCGCCGTGATACACAGCGAAACCGGAACCATGACAAGCATGGTCGCAAACGGAACGAACGAAAACGCCACGGCCTTAGGGATAACGCGCGAAAAGAAACACTCCACTCGCCATAGCACGGGCACCGAGATGAGAACCGGAATAACAGTCGTCGTGTAATCATTGACCGGCGCGGGAAGCAGACCATACACGGAAGTCATCGATGCCCCCGTCGTCGATGCGGCATCGACGAGCTTAAGCAGGTCGGGCGCAATCAATACGCCGCCCAGCATCATGCCCAGCTGCTCCGAGCAACCGAGCTGGCGGGCGGCCGCCCAACCAAGATAAATGGGCAAAAAGTAGTAGCCGGCGTTATAGAGCCAACTGTAGAACAGGCGATAGATTTCGGAATCGGCAGACCACAGGCCCAGCATGCCTTCGCCCATAATGACGGCGACGGTGCGGAACAACGCCGCGCAGACAATAAAGGGCAGCGCCGACATCATGCTTTTGGACAGATAGTCCACCACGGCCATAGCGTTTGATGAAACCGTCGTTGTAAACGAGGTGTTAGAACCTTGTGACATGGAACGCCTTTCCCAATGTGACATGCGGGCTGTCCCTTTGTCACATCGTGCGGTACCGACCGATTGCGCGGTACTTTTCGTAGCGGAGGTTTGTAAGGGTCGCGTCGTCGAGCTGCCCAAGCGTATCGAAGGCATCGAATGCCGAGGACATGACGGCACCGGCGATCTCCTCATGCGACAGGCCCCTATCGTCGACGATGCCGTCGATGATGCCGAGCGCCAACAGATCGGGGGCCGTGAGCTTCAGCGCCTCGGCGGCCTCATTCGCGCGCTCGGTATCCTTCCACAGGATCGACGCACAGGCTTCGGGGCTCACGACCGAATAGGCCGAGCTCGAGAGCATCAGGATGCGGTCGGCCACGGACAGCGCCAGCGCGCCACCAGAGCCGCCCTCGCCTGTCACCACCGAGACAATCGGCGTCTTAAGGCCGCTCATCTCCATGAGATTCTGGGCAATCGCCTCGCCCTGGCCGCGCTCCTCGGCACCGATGCCGCAAAACGCGCCCGAGGTATCGACCAGGCATAGGACCGGTCGACCAAACTTTTCGGCCTGGCGCATCAGGCGACGTGCTTTGCGGTAGCCCTCGGGATGCGCCATGCCAAAGTTGCGGCGCATACGCTCTTTGGTCGTGGTGCCGCGCTCGATGGCGATGACCGTTACGGGGCGTCCGTCTTTCCAGCCAATGCCAGCCACCACAGCGGCGTCGTCACCAAAGTAGCGGTCGCCGTGCAGCTCCACAAATCCATCCAGGCCCAGCGAGATCATCTCGCCCGCCGTGGCGCGATCTGCCGAGCGGGTCTGCTTGACAATCTCGAGCGCGGTTTTTGGTGCCGCCGAGCGCTTAAACAAGTGTCCCAACTTTTTGCCGCGGCGACCCGTATGCACGATCTCATGCGGTGCCCCCAGGCCGGGCGCGTGCCCTTCGTGCAGCGCCAGCAGCTCGCCTACCGTGAGCGCAATCTCGCCACGCGGAACAACGGCATCGCAAAAACCGTGCTCCAGCAAAAACTCGGAGCGCTGGAACCCCTTGGGCAGGCGCTTGTGCATGTTTTGCTCGATCACGCGCGGGCCGGCAAATGCCGTCAAGGCATCGGGCTCGGCCAGGATAATGTCGCCCTCCATGGCAAAGCTCGCGGTTACGCCTCCGGTCGTGGGGTCGGTGAGCACCGTGATATACAGGCCGCCCGCCTCGCTGTGGCGCCTAACCGCCGCGGAAATCTTGGCCATCTGCATAAGCGATGTCACGCCCTCTTGCATGCGCGCGCCGCCCGAAACGGTAAAGCCGACAACTGGCAATCCCAGCTCGGTCGCACGCTCAAATGTGCGACAGATCTTCTCGCCCACCACAGAGCCCATCGAGCCCATCATAAAGTTGGCGTCCATAAAGAAGATCGCCGTATCGCAACCGCAGATTTTGCCCCTGCCGCACACAACGGCATCGCGCTCGCCCGAACGCTCGCTCACGCTCTTGAGCTTGTCGGCATAGCCAGGAAACGAGAGGAAATCCTCCGACGCCAGATTGGCACCCCATTCCTCAAACGCGCCCTCATCGACCGTCATGCGCATGCGCGCGCGACCGCTCACGCGAAAGTGTTTACCGCAACGAGGGCAGACCTCGAGATTGTCGTGCAGACGTGCCTCATCGATCACACGGCGGCACTCCGGGCACTTGATAAACACGTGGCGCGCGGGAAACTCGGCGCACGACTCGGTTATCGGCCCCTCAAGGACATTGACCGTCTTCGCTTTTCTATTCATCAGCATAGAGATGCCCCATCAGATCGGTGTGATACATGCCCGACAAGAACTCGTCGTTTGCCAGCACGTCGAGCTGAAGCTCGCTGTTTTCGCTCACGCCCTCAATCACGAGCTCGCCCAGGGCCGAGCGCATCTTGCGAATGGCGCCGTCACGCGTGGGCGCGCACACGATGAGCTTGCCGAGCATGGAGTCGTAGTACGGCGGAACGGCGGCCCCGGTAAACATGGCGGAATCCCAGCGCACGCGCGGACCACCCGGCACGCGCAACGCGGTGACCGTTCCGCATGACGGCAGAAAGTCCGGCGTTTCGGCATTGATGCGGCACTCCATGGCGTGGTTGTGGACCGGCATGTCCTCCTGCTCAAAGGGCAGAGGCTGGCCGGCTGCCACGCGCAGTTGCCACTTGACCAAGTCGGTATCGGTCACAAACTCTGTAACCGGGTGCTCCACCTGCAAGCGCGTGTTCATTTCCATAAAGTAGAAATTGCCGTCGTCCGAATACAGGAACTCGATGGTACCGGCTCCTTCGTAGCCGACGGCACGAGCCAGGTCACGCGCCGCCTTGTGCATGCGAGCACGAATGTCGTCGTGTCCGTCGAGGCACGGCGCGGGGCTCTCCTCGATCAGCTTTTGGTTGCGACGCTGCACCGAGCACTCGCGCTCGCCGAGCGAAAACACATGGCCCTGCTTATCGGCCATAATCTGCACCTCAACGTGGTGCGCCGGCGCGACGAACTTCTCCATGTAGCACTCACCGTCGCCAAAAACGGCCTCGCCCTCGGCACGCGCCTCGATGAATGCCTTTGCCGCATCTTCCACGCGGTCGACCTTGCGAATGCCGCGACCGCCACCGCCTGCACGCGCCTTAATAAGCACGGGGCAGCCAATGCGCTCGGCCTCGGCCGTTGCCTCCTCGGGGCTTTTGAGCAAATCGCAGCCCGGCACGATGGGCACGCCCGCCGCGGCAGCCGTTCGACGTGCGGCGTCCTTGTCGCCCATGCTGTCGATCACCTCGGCCGAAGGGCCGACAAACGCCAGACCATACTTGTCGCAGTCGCGCACAAAGCTCGCCTTCTCGGAAAAGAAGCCATAGCCGGGATGAATTGCCTTAGCTCCCGACTTTACGGCACAGGTGAGCACGGCATCGTCGTTGAGGTAGCTCTCGGCAAGACGCGGGCCACCGATGCAATATGCCTCGTCGGCAAGCTGCACGTGCAGCGCGTCCGCGTCGGCCGTGGAATAAACGGCGACGGTCTTGATGCCCATATCGCGGCACGCGCGGATAACACGGACCGCGACTTCGCCGCGGTTGGCGATGAGCACTTTGTCGAACATGAAGCCTTCCTTAACTTTCGTGCATGAGTGCAAAAGACATATCGGCGCGGCAGCAAACCTCACCGTTGACGCTCGCAGCACCCGTCGCAAAGCGGAACGGCCCGCGCGCACGCGTGATGGAACACACCAGATCCACCGTGTCGCCCGGGCGCACCGGACGCTTAAAGCGCACCTTGTCCAGACTCGTGTAGAACGGCGTCGCGCCACGCGCCTCCTCATCGCCCATCAGCAGCACGCAGCAGTTCTGGGCGAGCATCTCGCACTGAATCACGCCGGGGACGACCGGGTTTCCCGGAAAATGCCCCTGCAAAAAGTACTCGTCGCCCGTGATCATAATCTTGCCGTGGGCCTCGTCGCCCACCAGCTCGGCCTCGTCGAGCAAAAGCATCGGCTCGCGATGCGGCAACAGCTTCTTGAGGTCTTCTTTGTTCATGGATATCACCTATCCGATCCTCATGAGGCAGCTGCCAAACTCCACGAGGTCGCCGTCGGCCACGCAGATCTCGAGCACCTCGCCG
>CABVBR010000048.1 GCA_902496645.1 uncultured Collinsella sp. | reverse complement strand
GCAAGGCCGACCTCTTTGTGACGTGCCATAGCTATCATGCCCTCCGCCGCGCCGTGGCGGTGCTCGATCGCGAGCAGGTGCCGTGGGTCATCATCGGCAAGGGCTCCAATCTGCTGGTTGCCGATGGCGGTTATCGCGGTGCCGTCATTTCGCTCGGACGTGAGTTTCAGCGCACGGTTGTTGCCGAGGACGGCTGCACGCTGACCGTTGGTGCGGGCGTGATGTTCGCGCGTTTGGTCAACGATGCCTTGTCGCGCGGGCTTTCGGGCCTTGAGTTCGCGGTCGGTATTCCCGGTTCGGTCGGCGGCGCCGTGTCCATGAACGCAGGTACGCGGACCGAGTGGATCGGCTCCCTTATCGAGGACGTGGTCACGTTTGATCCGGCGTCCGGTATTAAGCACTATGCAGGGTCCGAGATCGCTTGGGGGTATCGCGAGTGCAGCCTGCCGCGTAACGAGATCATTCTCGAGTGCGTGCTTAAACTCAAGCCCGCGCCCAAGGCAGACATTCGTGAGCGTATGGAGCGGTACCTGACGCGCCGCAAGCGCACGCAGCCCATGGGCCGTGCATCCTGCGGATCGGTCTTTCGCAACCCGCCCGACGCAAGCGTGGGCAAGTTGATTGAGGATTGTGGATTAAAGGGTTTTTCGGTTGGCGGTGCGGAAGTTTCGCCCGTACACGCTAATTTTATCGTTAATAACGGAACCGCCTCGGCCGATGACGTGGCCGCGGTTATCAGGCATGTGCACGGAAAGGTGAGGGAGGCGTATGGCATCGAGCTCAGACCGGAAGTTAAATTCCTCGGCTTCTAGAGCATCGAAACCAACCTTCCGCCGCGCCGGAGGGCGTTCCGGCGCACCTGCCCAGCCTCAACATAAGCCCACCATGCCCTCCAAGTCTGTTGGGTCCGTTCGTCCTGCCAAGCGCCCGGTCGTTGGCTCGCAGCTGGGAGGACGCCCCGCTTCTAAAAAGACGAGTCGTCCGGCTCCGCGTCCTTCGGTGACGCCCAAGCCGACGATGGGCACCAAGACCTCCCGACCCATGGCGACGCCCAAGCCTTCGCTGGGAGCTCGTGCGCCGCATGCCAGTCGTACGTTGGCTGGCGCTAAGCCGCGTTCACTGACATCGGTACCCGCCGCCAAGGCGTCTTCGGCAAAAAAGGGCATCAATCCTCTGTCATCGCTGGGTGCTATGACAAGCAAGGCGACCGACGCCGCTTCTGCCATTAAGGGTAAGGGCAAGATCGCGGGCGGCATCCTGGCGGTCGTGGTCGTACTTGCCATTATTGCCATCGTCGTCATCAACTCTGGCCTGTTCTCCGCCACCGATATTCAGATTCATGGCAGCGAGCATGTGACCAAGCACGACGCCATGCAGCTCATCAGTCTTCCCGAGAACACGTCGCTCTTTAACGTGGATCCCGATCAGATTACCGAGGGCCTCAAGCAAAACCCGTGGGTCTCGGGTGTGGATGTCCAGCGCCAGTTTCCCCATACGCTTATCATCACGCCGACGGAGCGTAAAGTTATCGCCATTGCGTATATCAGCTCCGACGACCTTGCCTGGGCTATCGGAGACGATGACACCTGGATCGCTCCGCTGTCGACGTCTGTCGAGGTGGACGACCAGGGGAACGTCATTACATCGGGGGAGGGTGCCAACACCCTGACCGGCATCGATGCGGCCCTGGCGCTTGCCAAGCACTACGGCGCCGTGCTGTTGACTGATGTCTCGGCCGATGTCGCACCGGTTTCGGGTCGGGCGGTGAGCTCCAAGGCCGTCAAGGCCGGCCTGGATTACGCACGCGGCTTTTCGAGCGAGTTCTTGGGCCAGGTGAAGGATATTTCCACGCCTTCCGTTGAGGCTATCTCGGCAAATCTCGACAACGGCGTCGAGGTGTCGCTGGGCGATTCGGACGATATCGCCAAGAAAGAACGCATCGTGACCAAGCTGCTTTCGCAGGTAGAGGGCGTAACCTATATCAATGTGCGCTCTCCAGGCAACTACACGTTTAGGAACGCACCGACCGCCTAGCATCCTAAACGGCTTTGTTGAGGGGCCATACCACGCCGTTTATCTGGTTTGTTTGGTTTTCATGGTCAATTATTTGACTGAAACGCTCATAATGTGCAAACATAATACGGTTTACCTTTGCATTTACTTTCAACCTGAAGGTTAATGTGCGCAGGGGTCAACCCATGCTATGGCTATAACCTTTGTTCGGAGGACCGACATGCACGAGACAGAGATCAACAACTACCTTGCCGTCATTAAGGTGGTCGGCGTCGGCGGCGGCGGTACCAACGCGGTCAATCGAATGATCGAAGAGGGCATCCGCGGCGTCGAGTTTGTTGCCATCAACACCGATGCTCAGGCGCTCGCGATCTCTGATGCCGATATCAAGGTGCACATCGGCACCGACCTTACCCGCGGCCTGGGCGCCGGCGCCAACCCCGAGGTTGGCCGCAAGGCTGCCGATGAGTCCCGCGACGATATCGCCGAGGCGCTCGCTGGCGCCGACATGGTGTTCATCACCTGCGGCGAG
The DNA here is from genome assembly GCA_902496645.1 of uncultured Collinsella sp. Classification (GTDB taxonomy): domain Bacteria; phylum Actinomycetota; class Coriobacteriia; order Coriobacteriales; family Coriobacteriaceae; genus Collinsella. Next base: position 10,564 of record CABVBR010000048.1, on the reverse strand, counting down.
GGCGGTGGTACCGGTACCGGCGCCGCTCCCATCGTTGCCGATATCGCAATGAACGAGGTCGGCGCGCTGACCGTCGCCGTCGTGACCAAGCCCTTCACCTTCGAGGGCCGCAAGCGCAAGAAGAGCGCCGAGGAGGGCATCAAGACCCTCTCCGATTGCGTCGACACCATGATTGTTATCCCTAACGACAAGCTGCTCGACATCGCCGAGAAGAAGACCACGATGCTCGAGGCCTTCGCGATTGCCGATGGCGTCCTTTCCCAGGGCACCCAGGGCATCACCGACCTCATCACCGTCCCGGGTATCATCAACCTGGACTTCGCCGATGTTAAGACCATCATGAAGCAGGCCGGTACCGCCATGATGGGTATCGGTACCGCTTCTGGGGACACCCGTGCCGTCGACGCCGCCCAGCAGGCTATCTCCAGTCCGCTGCTCGAGAGCTCCATCGATGGCGCCACGCGCGTACTGCTTTCCATCGCCGGCTCCAAGGATCTGGGCATCCAGGAGATCAGCGACGCCGCCGACGTTGTCGCCAATGCCGTCGACCCCGAGGCCAACATCATCTTCGGTACCGTTGTTGACGAGTCCCTGGGCGACCAGGTGCGCATCACCGTTATCGCCACGGGCTTCTCCGACTCCAACGTCAACCGTCAGGACGAGCTCTTCGCTGCTCAGCAGTCCCAGAGCAAGGCCGCTGCTTCTACCGAGCCGCAGCGCACCGCTCCGGCTGCCAGCCCCGCTCAGGCTGCCCCGACTCGCAATGTCGGCGGTACCGAGCTGCCCAACTTTGGCAACGACCAGTTTGAGCTTCCCGACTTCCTCAAGCGCGGCAGCTTCTAGTTCGTTTTTCTCAACGACCTGCATGGGGTGCGTCCGATTGGGCGCACCCCTTTTTGTTGTGTTTCGTATTTGTAAACGAAAGCCTCCAATCTCCTTACGTTCCCTTTACGTTTGGTCCCTACCGCTGCGGGTATCCTTTTGATGAAGTATGGCAGCCGTATGACGCGGACTGCTGCGGCGTTGCCGCGATACTTGTGTTATTAGGAGGCTTTAGTATGGCAGCACGTGCGGACAACGTTTCGCGTGTCGACCATGATGGAGTTACGTTGGTAGAGGGCGCGATGCACGATGTTCGCTTTGCCTTTACCGAGCGCACCGGTGGCGTTTCCGAAGACGCGTACTCCTCGCTCAATCTGGGCTCGCATGTAGGCGATGACCCCTTTGCCGTTCAAGAAAATCGTCGCCGCGTACTCGAGGCCATGGGCGCCGCCGAGTGCGAGCATAATCTGCTCGTGCCCAATCAAGTACATGGTGACCATGTCGTGACGGTGACCTCGAACGGCGCCGATGATCTTGAGAACATTCGCGAACAGATTGCCGAGGGCTGCGATGCCATCGTCTGTACGGCCCATGAGGTACCCGTGCTGCTCTGCTTTGCCGACTGCGTTCCCGTGGTGTTGGTGGCTCCCAACGGCTTTGCCGTGGTGCATTCTGGCTGGAAGGGCACGATTGCGCGCATTTCCGCCAAGGCCAGCCAAGCACTCTGCGAGGCGGCTGACTGCACGCCGGAGGACATTTCTGCCTATATTGGGCCCCATATCCTGGGCGACGAGTATGAGGTGTCCCAAGAACTTATGGATCGCTTTGCCGCCGAGTTCACGTGCATCGATGCTACCGCTTCCCGTATGCTCGATCTTTCCGCCGCCATTCGCGAGGCGCTGGTGGATGCCGGTGTCGATGTGAATGGCATTGTGGACACCAAACTTTCCACCGTGCGTCAGAACGACCGCTTTTATTCCTATCGCAACGAGGGCGGCACCTGTGGGCGCCATGCTGCGATCGGCGTGATGCTATGAGAAAGATCGCATCGGTCCTGAGTGCGGCAGTGCTCACGCTCACGCTGTGCGCCTGCTCCTCGGGATCTTCTACGTCTTCTATTACCGTGGCCGGCTCGACCACCTGCCTTCCCATTGCCGAGATTGCCGCCGAGGGCTTTAAGGAAGAGACCGGCATCGACGTGCTCGTCTCCGGCCTTGGCTCATCTGCTGGCATCGAAGCTGTTAGCGCCGGCACCGCCGATATCGCCAGCTCCTCTCGTGGCCTCAATGCCGACGAACAGGATTTGGGCCTGACCCCGATCGTAATCGCGCACGACGGCATCGCAGTCATCGTGAACGACGACAATCCGGTCGACAATCTCTCGACCGAGCAGCTCCGCGATATTTACGCCGGCAAGATCACCAACTGGAAAGAAGTCGGCGGAGAGGACCTGAAGATTCAGGTTATCAACCGCGACGAGGCGTCCGGTACGCGCGAGGCCTTCCGCACTATCGTGATGGACGGCACGCCGTTCGATCGTCGCTCGGCCGTTCTTTCGGGTACGGGCCAGGTACGCGATGTCGTGTCTCGCTCTCGTGGTGCTATTGGCTACATCTCGCTGGGTTTTGTCGAGAGCCTCAACGCCAAGACTTCGGTCAAGGCCGTTTCGGTCAATCACGTCGAGGCGTCCGAGAAGACAGTCGCGAGCGGTGGTTATCCCATCTCCCGCGACCTCTACTTCTTTGTGAAGGGAACGCCTTCGCAGCAAGCGCAGGATTACATCGACTACGTGACGTCCGAAAAGATGGACAAGCAGATTCGCGAGGCGGGCTTTATTCCCGTCACCAACGACGGAAAGGGGAGTGAGTAACGTGGAAGCAGTGGAAAACTCCCAGACCGAGCAGACTTCTCGGGCACCCAAGAAGCGCGAGCTGGCGCTCGTGTCGCGCAGCACTTATATTAAGGAGAAGGCGCTGCAGTGGATCTTCTTTGCCTGTGCATTCTTGGCGGTCGTCACCGTCATCCTGATCTTTGTCTTTACCACGTACTCGGCGCTGCCCGTCTTTACCGACATTGGTCTGGCGGACTTCTTTAGCTTTACGTGGGCGCCCTCCGAGGGCCACTACGGCATCATGTCGCTGCTGGCCGGCTCGGGTCTGGTGACCGTCGGTGCCCTTGCCATGGGTGTGCCCCTGGGTGTGGGCACGGCTGTGTATCTGGTCGAGATTGCCAGCAAGCGCGTGCGCAAGCTCATCAGCCCTGCCGTCGACCTGCTGGCGGGCATCCCCTCCATCATCTACGGCTTCTTCGGCATGATTATCATCCGCCCGTTTATCGCGCAGCTGACCGGCGGTCTTGGCTTTGGTGCCCTGACGGCGTGGTTCGTGCTCGCCATCATGATCGTCCCCACCATCACAACGCTCACCATCGATGCCCTCAATTCTATTCCCATGGGTATTCGCGAGGCATCGTATGCCATGGGTGCTACTAAGTGGCAGACCATCTATAAGGTCGTGCTACCTGCCGCCAAGCTGGGTATCGTGGACGCCATCGTGCTGGGCATGGGTCGCGCTATCGGCGAGACCATGGCCGTGCTTATGGTCGTGGGTAACGCTCCGGTCATTCCGGACAGCATCTCGAGCCCTATCTCGACGCTCACGAGCCAGATCGCGCTCGACATGAGCTATTCCTCGGGCCTGCACCGCTCGGCGCTCTTTGGCATGGGCGTGGTCCTGTTTATCATCTCCGCCACGCTGGTGGGCGTCGTCCGTCTGATTTCCAAGAAGAAGAGGGGGTAGGCTATGTCCGATTTCGTTGACACGACGGTCGATACGACCTCGTCGCGCGAGCGCATCAAGCGTGCCCTTTCCCATGGTAAGAAAGGCCGCATCAACAAGGACCTCTCCAACAAGATCATGCTCGGCGTGTTTCGCGCCGCGGCCTATGTCACCACGCTGGTGCTGATCGCCATCATCGCCTACGTGGTCATCAACGGCCTGCCGCATATCTCGCTCGACTTTATCTTCGGCTGGCCGCAGGGCGTCAACGCCGAAGGCGGCATTTGGCCCACAATCGTCTCGACCATCTACGTGACGGCACTCGCCATGCTCATCTGCACGCCGGTTGCCGTCCTGGCTGCGGTCTATCTGGCCGAGTACGCCAAGCAGGGCAAGGTCGTCGACATCATTCGCTATGCTGCCGATGCCCTGGCCTCGGTGCCCTCCATTGTTATGGGCCTCTTTGGCTATGCCTTGTTTGTCGAGGCCATGGGCCTAGGTCTTTCGATGGTCTCTGCCGCGCTGGCGCTGGCACTTCTGATGCTGCCTATCGTCATGCGCACCACCGAGGAGGCAATCCGCGCCGTTCCACGCTATATCCGTTGGGGTGCATATGGCCTGGGCGCCACCAAGTGGCAGGTCGTCTCCAAGATCGTGCTTCCCTCTGCCTTCGGCCGCATCGCCACCGGCATTGTCCTTGCCATAGGCCGCGCCATCGGCGAGACCGCCGTGGTGCTCTACACCATGGGCCAGGCCATCAACCTGCCTATTTTGCCGCTCGATTCCGGTCGTCCCATGACCGTTCACCTGTACCTGCTTGCCAACGACGGCATCAACATGAACGCAGCCTACGGCACCGCGCTCTTGCTGATGGTGATCATTCTGGCCTTCAACCTGTTTGCGCGCTTCCTGTCGCGCAAGCGTCGCTAGTTAAGGAGTCCCATGTCCGTTTATCAGTCCGCTCCCACGCTGGAGCAAGCGGCCATTACGGCCAAGGATTTCAACTTTTGGTACGGTGACTTTCATGCGCTGACGGGGCTCGACCTCAACATCGCCAAAAACGCCATCACCTCCTTCATTGGCCCTTCGGGCTGCGGTAAGTCGACGTTTTTGCGCTGCATCAACCGCATGAATGACCTGATCGAGGGTACGCGCGTCGAGGGCACCATGACGCTCGACGGCAACGATATCTATGCCGAGGGCGTCGACCCGGTCGACCTCCGTCGCCGCGTGGGCATGATTTTTCAGCAGCCCAACCCGTTTCCCAAATCCATCTACGAGAATGTCGCCTTTGGCCCTCGTCTGCAGGGCGTGACTAGCAAAAGCGACCTCGATGACATCGTGGAAGAATCGCTCAAGCGCGCCAACCTCTGGAAAGAGGTATCCAATCAGCTCAACAAGGATGGTTTGGCGCTCTCGGGCGGTCAGCAGCAGCGTCTGTGCATCGCGCGTGTGCTTGCGGTGCAGCCCGATGTCCTTCTGATGGACGAGCCCTGCTCCGCCATCGACCCCACGTCCGTCTCTAAGGTCGAGGATCTGATGGCCGAGCTGGCGCCCGAGATGACGATCATCATCGTCACGCATTCAATGCAGCAGGCAGCTCGTATCAGCGACTACACCGCATTCTTCTTGCAGGAAGTTGCCGGCGAGCCCGCCACGCTCATCGAGTATGGTCAAACCGACGCGATCTTCACCAGCCCGGTGGACTCGCGGACGGAAGACTATATCACCGGCCGCTTTGGCTGATCGGTGCGACTAGTCCCAAGCCGATCGGACCTGGTCCGGTGCGTATTCACTGTGCGGGCTGCATGACCGCACCCAACTGATTGGAGTGAACCATGCGCAAACTGTTTTCCCGTCAGCTCGTCGAGGCCCGTCACGAGATGCTGAGCATCTATGAGGCCGTCGATCTGGCTCTCCACGATGCCGTGAAGGCCTATGTGACCGACGACCGCAAGCTCGCCACCAAGACCAAGAAACGTACGCTTTCGATTGACGCGCGCTGCGCCAACCTGGAGGCCGTCTGCTACAACCTGATCGCCACGCAGTCACCGGTCGCCTCCGACTTCCGCCTGCTTCAGACGATCATCTACGTCGACTTTAACCTGCAGCGCATGACCGATAAGGTCCGTCAGATCTGCCGTGCCACGCGTCATATGATCAAGGCCGACATCTCGCTGCCCCAGGAGCTCGTCGGCACGGTCGAGGCCGAGGCTGAGGCCGTCTACCAGGTGCTGGGCTCTTCGCTTTCCGCGCTCGTCACCAACGACATGTCCATCATCTGCAACTTGGCCGTCGAGGACGAGCCAGTGCATGCCGCCTACGAGAAGTTCTTCCGCACCTTTAACCGTATGGATACGGGCGACTTTATGGACGACGACAGCAACTATGACGACCTGCGCCGCGCCATCATGGTTTCGCGCTACCTCGATCGCATCGCTTCCATTTCCATCGATGCCGCTTGCCGTCTGACCTTCCTGTTGACTGGTCAGCGTATGAACGCCGGCGATATCGCCCGCACTGATGAGGACGAGCTCGAGAGCATGCGCGTGCCTTCGGGCGAGGGTGTTATCATGAGGCCCGCCGTCGACGCGCGCTACGTTGCCAAGGTGCCCGCCAACGAGGTCAGCGAGGGTCTTCGCTACCTGCTCGATCATCTTGAGGACGAGGACGATGGCGAGGACGACGAGGAGTAAGTAGCCCCGTTCGTCGAAAGATTGTAAATACCTAAGTGAGCGCGGCCTTGCACATGCGGGGCCGCGCTCTTGCGTTAGCATGGGACTACTTGTTTGGCTGTCAGCGGAGGCGATTGGCAATGGATAACTATTTGGATTTGATGCGCGCTCGCCGCGAGCAGATTCTGGAACGTTTTTATGCGGCGCTCGATCGCGCGGGCCGCCCCCACGACGCCGCGCGCCTCATTGCCGTGTCCAAGACCGTTGGTGTCGATGAGACTGTTGCTGCCATCCAGGCGGGGTATCGCCATTTTGCCGAGAACCGCCCGCAGGAGCTGGTTCGCAAGCTCACGGGTCTGGCGGAGCATCCGGAGCTGCCCGAGGTGCGCTTCGATATGATCGGCAACCTGCAGACCAATAAGATCAATGCGGTGCTGGGCTCAGCCGAGCTGATTCACTCGGTGGGTTCGCTGCATCTGGCACAGGCGATCTCGAGCCGTGCTGTCCGCAAGATTGAGGCAGGCGAGCTCGCCGGCCCCCAGCGTGTGCTCATCGAGGTCAATGTGAGTGGTGAGGAGTCGAAGGGAGGCTTTTCGCCCGATGAGATTCGCGCCGCCGCGGGTGAGCTTGCGGAACTTGAGGGAATTTGCGTACAGGGGCTTATGACTATGGCGCCCCGGGGGAATAAGGATGTGGCACGCCGCACCTTTGCGGGGCTTCGTGAGCTGAGGGATGAGCTGGAGGCTGCGCATCCCGATTTGAACCTGCCTGAGCTTTCCTGCGGCATGAGCGAGGACTTTGAGCCTGCCCTTGAGGAGGGCTCTACGCTCGTTCGCCTGGGCAGGGTAGTATTTAGCCCGGAGTTTGCAGTAAAATAAGGCTCTGAAGTGCGCACTGATTATCGGGGCGCCTGCACTAAACCGCGAGAGGACACAACCATGGGCTTCCTTGACGAGATTAAAAATAAGATGCACCTGGGCGGCCAGCAGGGTTACGACCAGGGTTATGGCCAGGACGACGACTACGGCTACGATGACGGCTATGACGATAGTTATCAGGGCAACGGCTACGGCGGTGCTTCGGGCGAGGGCTTCTACACCCAAGACGAGCCGAGCAACGGCCTGCTTGGTCAGACGCGCCGCGGTGAAGCTGAGTCGGTTGCCGTGTATACGCGCTCCGGTCAGCTGGTCGGCGATGACTCCCGCCATGCCACGACGTATAACCCGCCTTCGCGCTCGCAGGACAGTGTTGCGAGCGGTTATCGTCCTGGTGCCTATGACACGCCGTCGAGCTACGCCGAGAACACCCGCGCCCGTGCCGCCGCTGCGCCCGCGCCTGCACCGAGTGATGCCTCGGCCTATGCGAGCAATATCATCAACGCCACGCCGCAGCTGCCGGCCTATGTCCTGCGCCCCGAGAGCTATGACGACGTGGAGACCGTGGTGCGCCGCGTTCGCACCAAGCAGCCTGTCGCACTGATTTTTGTGGGCGTACGCACCGAAGTTGCTAAGCGCGTCTTGGACTTCTCTTACGGCTTTGCCTGCGGTCTGGGTGCCACGGTCAAGGAGGTGGGCGACCGCGTGTTCATGGTGCTGCCCGCCGGCTGCGAGGTCAAAGATTCCGATCTCAAGAAGCTTCGTGCCGACGGCTACCTTAAGTAAAGACAAGACGAGGAGATTCCCATCAACATCTACACTATCGTCCAGCTGGTCAACACGCTGTTCAACTTCTATTCCACGCTCATTGTCGTCTACTGCTTTATGACGTGGATTCCCATGAAGCAGGGTGGTTTGCTTCAGGATATTGCTGCGGTGCTCGATAGCGTGTGCGGTCCGTGGCTCAACCTGTTCCGTCGTTTCATCCCGCCGATGGGCGGTATCGATTTTTCGCCGGTCGTTGCGATTATTGCGTTGCAGTTGGTGCAGAGGCTGGTTCTGCAGCTTCTTATAGGTATACTCGTATAGAACTGACTTAGTAACTTACGTCGGGCGTGTAGCGCCGAGGCGATGAAAAAGGAGACTTGTTATGGCTATTACCCCTGCAGACATCCAGGCTCAGACTTTCTCTGAGGCCAAGCGTGGCTACGATCCCGCCGAGGTCGACGTCTTCTTGGAGACGCTGTCCTCCGAGGTTGACGCTATGCTCGCTAAGATCGTCGACCTTAAGGGTCGCCTGACTGCTACCGAGCAGCAGCTTGCCGATGCGCAGGCTCAGCTTGCCCAGGCTCAGGATGCCACCGCCCAAGCCGTTCCTGCCGCCCCCGTGGCTGCTCCCGCCCCTGACTTCTCCGCTCAGGAGCGCCAGATTTCCGCTGCCCTGATCGCTGCCCAGCAGACCGCTGAGACCATCGTCAACGATGCCAACGAGAACGCTGAGCGTATCCGCAACGAGGCTGACGCTAAGGCACGCGAGGTTATCCGCCAGGCTCTGACCGAGAAGCAGGCCGAGCTCGAGGAAATCGATCGTCTCAAGGCTTCCCGCGAGGAGTTCAAGGCCGAGTACCTCAAGCTCATCCAGCACTTCATGGACGATGCCCAGAACTCCTTCCCGGCCGACCTCATGGCCTCCACGCCGGTCGGTTCTGCCGCTTCTCCTGCGGTGACTGTTCCCGCCGAGCCGCTGCCCGTCGCTGACCCGGTTGTCCCCGTGGCCGATCCCTTCGCCCCGATCGACAACTTTGCCGCCGACGACCTGGACTAGCATCAGAGCTACAATCTAGTGTCCTTAAGAGGAGCTCGCACCTGCGGGCTCCTTTTTTGTGGCTGCATACGGGTTGGGAAACAAAACGCCGAGCTCTGCATGCGATAGGACAGAACTCGGCGAAGGGCGCGTGGTAAAAGGTAGATTTTAAGGTATGTCTAAAAACTACTTGAGGAGGAAGTTGGAGAGGGGAATAGTGCGGGCCTCGCGATGCTCGGGATCGGCGATGTGGTCGGCGGGATAGCCACAGACGAGCATGTGATAGGGATAGACGCCCTTGGGCAGATTGAACTGCTCCTGTGCCACCTCAGGCTTAAAATGGCATACCCAGCACGTTCCCAGGCCCTGCTCGGTGGCCTCCATCATCATCTGGTCGCACACGATGGACGTATCGATTTCACTGGAATTCATCTGGTCATACGGGCGCACCCAAGCATCATCGGTAACGCTGCAAATAAGGAAGGCAAGCGGAGCTCCAAAGATAGACCCATCACGAGCAAACCGAGGCTGACAAGCAGCAGCCTTCTCCAACAGCTCAGGCGTATCCAGCACCATCACACGGGCTGGATGATTATTACAAGCAGAAGGAGCAATACGCCCAGCCTCAACAATGGCATCCACCACAGCCTGCTCAACAGAACGGTCCTCAAAAGAACGACAAGAATACCGACCACGAGCCAGATCCAAATAAGACATACAAGCCCTCCTAAAATTAAAAATCAAACAAAGCAAAAGTAACCCAAAGAGTACCCAAAGCAGCAATCAGCCAAACGCTCATCAAGGGCCAAAGTGTCCGAACGGATACCAAAGGTCCCTTCAGCCAAACCCCCATCGCGCTAAATCTATCAGCCAAAGTTCCCAATGGTGGTGCATAAGGGAGCGGGCCCGGCCACTAATAACCTTTTGAACGACTCTGCTTGCAGCCGGAGTGAAAAAGGTTATTAGTGGCCGGGCCCGCGACCGCCGGGACACGTACCCCCAATTAACTGTTCTTCATGACAATCGAATCCACGACATCGGCCACATTCTCGCAGCAGTCGGCGCAGTACTCCAGGAAGGCGTACACGTCACGCCAGGCGATGACCTCGAGCGGGTCCTTGCCGTTGACATGCAGGTTACGCATGGCGTTGATATAGAGCTCGTCGGCCTCGGACTCGATGGTGTTGATCTGGATGACGAGTTCGCGCAGAGTCTTGGACTTGCGGTAGTTGGGAAGCTCGACCATAAGGTCCTTCATGGCGCAGCAGGCGTCGGTCACCTTGTGAGCGATGACGATGGCATCGGGATGGATGCTCTGGATGTTGGTGAAGTAGACGCGCTGCACGACGCCCTCGATGCGGTCGAGCACGGTGTCGAGTGAGCAGCTCATCAGATCCAGATCCTCGCGCTCGAGCGGGGTGATAAAGGCGGTGAGCAAGGCGTCTTCGAGCTCGTGGTGCTTCTTGTCTGCCGCATGCTCAATCGCATGCATCTTATCGAGCATGTCGTGGATCTGCGCGGGGTCAAAGTTCTCAAAAATCTTGGTGAGTAGCTCTGCGGCCTGGACGGCGAGGTCGGCGCAAGCGACGTAGTTGTCAAAGTAGAACGAAT
>CABVBR010000047.1 GCA_902496645.1 uncultured Collinsella sp. | reverse complement strand
CTGGGCACCATCGCCCATTCCGGCTCCGAGGAGTTTAAGACCGAGAACGCCGAGCAGCAGGGCTCCGATGTCGACATCATCGGTCAGTTTGGCGTGGGTTTCTACTCCGCCTTTATGGTTGCCAGCCACGTGAAGGTCGTCAGCCGCGCTTATGGCGAGGATACCGCCCACGTTTGGGAGTCCGACGGTCTTGAGGGCTACACCATCGAGGATGGCGAGCGTGCTGAGCACGGTACCGATGTCATCCTGACGCTGCGCGAGAACGAGAAGCTCGACGCCGACGGCGAGGCCGAGACCTACGATCGCTTCCTGACCGAGTGGGGCCTCAAGAGCCTGATTCAGCAGTACAGCAACTATGTGCGCTACCCGATTCAGATGATGGTGACCAAGAGCCGCCAGAAGCCCAAGCCTGAGGACGCCGGCGACGACTACAAGCCCGAGTACGAGGACTATCAGGAGCTCGAGACCATCAACTCCATGACGCCGATCTGGAAAAAGCGCAGCTCTGACGTTGAGCAGAAGGATTACGACGAGTTCTACAAGTCCACGTTCCACGACTTTGACGATCCCGCGCGCACTATCAGCTTCCATGCCGAGGGCACGCTTGAGTACGATGCACTGCTGTTTGTGCCGGGTCGCGCCCCGTTCGATCTGTACAGCAAGGACTACGAGAAGGGCCTGGCGCTCTATAGCTCCAACGTGCTGATTATGGAGAAGTGCGACGACCTGCTGCCCGACTACTACAACTTTGTGCGTGGTGTCGTGGACTCTGCCGACGTGACGCTCAATATTTCGCGTGAGACGCTGCAGCAGAACCGTCAGCTCAAGGCCATTGCCAAGCGTGTCGAGAAGAAGATCACCACCGATCTTGAGGACATGCGCGACAACGACCGTGAGGCCTACGAGAAGTTCTTTGAGAACTTTGGTCGCGGTCTTAAGTACGGCATCTACTCGAGCTACGGCATGAAGGCCGACGAGCTCGCCGACCTGCTGCTGTTCTGGTCTGCCAAGGAGCAGAAGATGATCACCCTTGCCGAGTATGCCAAGGGCATGCCCGAGGGCCAGAAGGCAATCTACTATGCCGCCGGCGATTCGCGCGAGCGTCTGGCCAAGATGCCCGTCGTGAAGGGCGTGCTCGACCGCGGCTACGATGTACTGCTGCTGACGCAGGACGTGGATGAGTTCACCTTCCAGGCCATGCGTGAGTACGTGGCTGCCGATATGCCCAAGGTCTACGAGGATGACGCTGCTCGCGAGGCTGCCGAGAAGGCAGTTGCCGATGGTGCCGAGCCTGAGGTTGAGGATCGTCACCTGGAGCTTAAGAACGTCGCGACCGGTGATCTTGACTTGGCGACCGATGACGAGAAGAAGGAGGCCGAGGACGCCACCAAGGAGAACGAGGACCTCTTTAACGCCATGAAGGAGGCGCTCGGCGACAAGGTCGAGAAGGTTGCCGTCTCCGCGCGCCTGACCGATGCCCCCGCCTGCATCACCACCGAGGGCCCGCTTTCGCTCGAGATGGAGAAGGTGCTTCAGAAGGGTCCCGAGGGCGCGCCCGACGGTATGCCCAAGAGCCAGCGCGTGCTCGAGCTCAACGCTAAGCACCCGGTCTTCGCCAAGCTCGTCGCTGCCCAGAAGGCGGGCGACGCCGACAAGATTAAGCAGTACTCCGGTCTGCTCTACGACCAGGCCCTGTTGGTCGAAGGCATCCTCCCCGAGGACCCCGTAGCCTTCGCAGCAGCTGTTTGCGATCTACTTTAGTTACGCGGTTTTACCAAACCGCGTAACGGGCCGACGCTGCCCTTCGTTCCGCCGTTCTAACGAACGGCGGACCAGCCGACGCTGCGCGGGCACCAGAGCGACAACTTGTCATTCAAAGAGGACGGCATGACCAGAAGGTCTATGCCGTCCTCTTTTCATGCCAATTTGTTCGCTCTGGTGCCCGCTCGCTGGCATTACCAAAACATCGGCGGTCCAATAATGATCCCCTGGGGACGGAGGAAAAGTAGTCGTTGGGGACGTTCTTGTTTGACTAGTCGTTTAAGAACGTCCCCAATGACTAGTCGAACTGCTAGTTTGTGCGGGTTGTGGTTTTGTGAGCTGCGGGAATTTAAGATACTGTACAACTGTACGCTAACTCATCTTCGTAGTATATTGCTACCCGCAAAACTCCGCACCATTGTGCTGTGAGACGCTAAAGTGCCTTCGTACAATGGTTGTTAATAGCACGATTCGGCTAAACGATAGGATGGATGGTCCAAGCGTGAGTCTCGGCAGCAAACTATCCGATGCAAAGGTTTCCTTTGCAATCTTTAAACGCGACATCAAGCGATTGATCGTGAATCCCGTCGCCCTGGTGGTTACCCTGGGCGTGTGCGTCATTCCCTCGCTGTATGCCTGGTACAACATCGTTGCCAACTGGGATCCGTACGGAAATACCCAGGGCATTAAAATCGCCATCGCCAACAACGATCAAGGCACCCAGAACGACCTAGTGGGCGAGCTTAACGCAGGCGATAAGGTGGTCGACCAGCTCAAGGAGAACGACCAGCTTGGCTGGACTTTCGTCGACTCGGCGGCAGATGCCAAAGAGGGCGTCGAAAGTGGCGAGTACTATGCTGCCATCGTGATTCCCAAGAACTTCTCCGACAATCTCGTCTCGATGCTCGACGGCAATTACCATCAGCCGAAGCTCACCTATTACGTCAACGAGAAAAAGAGCGCCATTGCGCCCAAGGTCACCGATACCGGTGCCAACACCATCGAGGAGCAGATCAACTCGGAATTTGTCTCCACGGTGGGCGAGACCGTCGCGGGCATTGCCAAAGATGCTGGCATCGACCTTAAAGACAAGGCAACCCAGACCCAGGATTCGCTGGCGGGCTCGGTGTCCGAGGCGTCTGATACCCTGGGCGAAGTACGTGATTCCATCGGCGACATGAACGCCGCCATCGACAAGACAAGCAGCTCGATTGCTTCGGCCGATGCTGCGTTGGCGGGCCTGCAGGGACAGGCGCCTTCGCTAACGCAGGCAATCGCTCAGGGTAATGACCTGCTGAGCGAAGCTCGCACCACGGCTGGTAAGTCCATCACCTCGCTCTCCAAGGCACTTTCGGAGGGCAGCATCGTGCTGAGTAAGACATCGGCTTCTGCGAACGCCGCGATTGGCAGGCTTGCCGGTACGGTTACGTCCACGACCACCCGAATCGACAACTCGCTCGAATCCCTTCAGGCGACGATTGACCACAACAGCGCTGTCATCGAGCGCCTGCAGATTCTCGTTAACGATACGTCGACGGGATCGGAGAACGCCGATGCGCTCATCGCGTCGACCATCAATTCGCTTCGCGAGCAAAACCAGAAGCTGCAGAGCATTAAGGATGGCCTTTCTGCACAGTCGAGCGCCATGGCAAACGACGCTACGGCAATCTCGAACGCGAGCAACGCGCTTAACGCGGCAATTCAGACCGGTACGGCTAACCTCGGTCAGGCTCAGACCGATCTGGGGCAGAACGCACTGCCGAAGGCTTCGAGCGCGCTTGACTCCTTTGCCGCCGTTTCGGGCGATTTGACCGGCATTGTGTCGGGTATGACCCCCACGATAGCGAGCGCGCGCGGCACGCTGGCGCAGCTCGACGCCACGCTCAAGCAGGCAAAGACCACGCTGTCCCAGACCGACGCCTCCCTTGCCAAGGTTCAGGACAAGCTCGCGACCGCCGCCAATGACATTGCGGCGCTGCAGACCTCTGAGTCTATGGGCGAGTTAGCCGACCTCATGGACGTCGACGTCGATGACGTGGCAGATTTCATGGCATCTCCGGTTGAGCTGACGTCCAAGTCCATCTATCCGGTCAAGAGCTTTGGCTCGGGCATCGCGCCCTTCTACACCAATCTGGCGCTGTGGGTAGGCGGCTATGTGCTCATCGCTATCTACAAACTCGAGGTCGACCGCGAGGGCATCGGTAGCTTTACGGCGCGTCAGGGCTACTTTGGCCGCTGGTTGCTGCTGGTGATCCTGGGCGCGTTCCAGGCCATTATCGTTACGGTGGGCGACCTGGTCATTGGTGTTCAGTGCGTCAATCCGCTGCTCTTTGTGCTGGGCGGCATCGCTATCTCGTTCACCTACGTCAACATCATCTATGCGTTGTCCACCACGTTTAAGCATATCGGTAAGGCAATTGGCGTCATCCTCGTCATTGTGCAGATCCCCGGCTCGTCGGGCATGTATCCCATCGAGATGATGCCCGGCTTCTTCCAGTGGCTGCACCCGCTGCTGCCCTTCACCTATGGCATCAACCTGCTGCGCGAGACCGTCGGTGGCATGTATTCGTTCAACTACCTGTTTAACCTGTGCATCCTGGGCGTGTTCCTGATCGTGGCGCTCTTTATCGGTCTGCAGCTGCGCCCGTTGCTGCTCAACCTCAATCTGCTCTTTGATAAGCAGCTTTCCACGACGGGCCTCATGATCTGCGAGTCCAACGACCTGCCGCGCCAGCGCTATTCGCTGCGCACGGCCATGCGTGTCATGCTCGATTCGGATTCGTACCGTCGCGAGCTGCTCGATCATGCTGTGGCGTTTGAGCATCACTACCCCTACTACATCAAGGGCGGTTTTGCCGCTGTGGTGGGCGTTCAGGTCCTGCTCTTTGTCCTGTCGACGGTGCTCGATATCGACAATAACGGCAAGATCATCCTGCTGGTCATCTGGATTGTCTCGGTCATTGCCATCTGCGGCTGGCTCATTAACATCGAATATATCCGTGCGAGCCTCAATACCCAGAT
This sequence comes from uncultured Collinsella sp., assembly GCA_902496645.1. GTDB lineage: Bacteria > Actinomycetota > Coriobacteriia > Coriobacteriales > Coriobacteriaceae > Collinsella. Next base: position 8,454 of record CABVBR010000047.1, on the reverse strand, counting down.
GCGTATCTCGGCGCTTTCGGACGAGGACCTTCGCCGCGAGATGCGCGAGCATACGGCTGCCATCCCTGCCGCCCGTCGCATGTTTGGTCTCAACGCCAGCGAGCGGGGCACCAAGGACAGCGAACAGCCCACGAGCCGTCTGCCGCATATCGGCGCGCATCGTAAGGCTCAAGATGCCGACGGCGTTGACAACGTAAACGGAAACGACGGGGACACCGCCCCGCTTGGCAAACACTCTAAAGGAGGTGAGGCATAAATGAAAAACATCCTGCACCTGTTTAAGCGCGATGTCCAAAACGTGTCTCGCTCCGTGATCGGCATGGTTGTCGTGATGGGCCTCATTATCGTGCCGTGCCTGTACGCGTGGTTTAACATCGCCGGTAGCTGGGATCCCTACGGCAATACCGGCAACCTTAAGATCGCCGTGGTCAACACCGACGAGGGCTACGAGAGTGATCTGATTCCCGTCGAGGTCAACGTGGGCGAAAACGTAACCGCCACTCTGCGCGGCAACGAGAACTTCGACTGGGTCGTTCTCAACGACCGCGATAAGGCGATTGAGGGCGTTAAGTCGGGCGCGTACTACGCTGCTGTCGTTATCCCTAAAACGTTTAGCGCCGACATGATGACGCTTTTCTCGACCGAGGTGAAGCACGCCGATATCGAGTTCTACGAGAACCAGAAGGCCAACGCCATCGCGCAGATCGTGACCGAGAAAGGCTCGAGCGCCGTCCAGAGTCAGGTCAACGAGACCTTTACCGAAACCATTACGAGCATCGGTCTTAAAACCGTGTCCAGCCTGCTCGACTATATGAGCACCGACCAGGTGAGCAACTTTATCGCCAATCTGTCCTCTACGCTGGGCGATTCGGTCCAGGACCTGCAGGACATTCAGACCAGCGCAACGTCGCTGGCGGGCGTTTTGAGCTCCACGTCCGATTCGCTGACGTCGGCGGGCGGCATGCTCAAGCAGACGGGCACCGTCGATGAGTCGACGAAGCAGCTGATGGAGCATGCCAAGAGCGGCATCAATGATTCCAAGGAAGCGCTCAAGGCCGCCAACGATGCCGTTGACGCGGCGATTGACGGAAGCGCGGGCTCGTTCGACAACGTGTCCGCCGAGCTTGCGAAGGCATTCGATGCCGCGAATCAGCATGTTGACCTTACGGTGTCTCAGCTCAACGAAGCCGCGGCGGCGCTCAATACGCGTGCTGACGATATCGATGCGATGGCCGATCGGCTCCGCAACCTTGCCGACCAGATGAGCGATGACAAGCTCAAAGACGGCCTCAAGTCCGCTGCGACGTCGCTGGGCAGAATTGCCGCGGAGTACCGCAACAACGCGAAGGACCTGACGGCGACCGCAAAGTCCCTTTCGGACGGCATGGCGGAGGTCAACAACTCGCGTGCCGAGGTCGACCAGGCCATCGCCGATGCCAAGGCGGGTATCTCGGGAGCCAAGTCCGACTACGATTCTACGTTCTCGGTTAAGGCCAAGGAGCTCAAGAAGACCATTTCGGGCGTTCTGGATTCCCTGAACGGTATCTCGGGTGACTTGGATAGCGCCGTGAGCGGTCTGACCGACGCCTCTGGTTCGCTCGCGAAGGGTCTCTCCAAGGCTGCAGGGCTCGTCAACAAGGCTTCCGATCAGCTGGGCGAGGCGTCGGACAAGATCAGTGCCTTTAAGGACGAGCTTGATAGCGCTCTGATCTCGGGTGACCTGGCCATGATTAAGACAATGATTGGCGGCGACCCCGAGGGTCTCGCCGTGTCGCTTTCCGGCCCCGTTGCGCTCGATCGCAAGCCGGTCTATCCGATCCGCAACTACGGTTCGGCCATGGCGCCGTTCTACACGATTCTGTCGCTGTGGGTGGGCTCGATTGTTCTGGCGGCCATGATGAAGGTCTCGGTTAACGATGAGCTCATCAATGAGCTCATCCCCGTACGCCTGCACGAGATCTACCTGGGCCGTTATCTGTTCTTTGGCGGTCTGGCCTTGCTGCAGGCGACGCTCGTGTGCGCGGGCGACATTCTGTTCTTTGGCATCCAGTGCGACAACCCGTTGCAGTTTGTGCTGGCGGGCTGGGTTGCGAGTCTCGTGTTCTCCAATATCGTCTACACGCTTACGGTTTCGTTTGGCGATATCGGCAAGGCCCTCGCTGTCGTGCTGCTGGTCATGCAGGTCGGCGGTTCGGGTGGCACGTTCCCCATCGAGATGACCGGTCCCGTGTTCCAGGCGATCTATCCGTTCCTGCCGTTTACCCACGGCATCAACGCCATGCACGCCGCCATGGCCGGTGCCTACCATATGGAGTACTGGGTTGAGCTGGGTATTCTGGCGAGCTATCTGATTCCGTCGCTGGCCCTGGGCGTCGTCTTCCGCCGCCCGGTTATCAAAGCCAACGACTGGATCATCGAAAAGCTGGAGAGTACTAAATTGATTTAATACAGCAACGTAAACGCCGTCGGAACATCGAGGTCTTCCAACCCGATGCTTTAGCGTAGTGAATTGCACGGGCTGCTTGGTTATTGCTACAGTAGCGGGGCGTGCCGGGGGTCCGGTGCGTCCCGTTTTTATTTGACCATGAGGCGGCACGCAGCCATACGCGTGCGGACACCACGCCCAGATTGAGTGCGAGGATGTTCCATGGCCCAATACGCTGCCAACGAAATCGAAAACTTGCCCGATAGCCCAGTAGCCCGTGAGGATTTGGGCGCGGGCGGTATTCCCCGGGGCGCCGGCGCACGCTCTCCGCTGTTCTGGAAGGTTTTGCTCCTTTCGGTGGCGGTCATCTGGGGCTACTCCTTTACCACTATGAAGGACGCACTCGGCACCATTCCGGTGTTCGCGCTGCTCTATGTACGCTTTCTGCCCGCAGCGTTGGTCATGTTTGCCGTCTTCCACAAACGCATCATCGCGCACCTCAACGCTCGCAACCTGATCGTTGGCCTGAGTATGGGCGTGCTCATGTGGGCGGCCTATGCGTTGCAGACGGTCGGTCTGGCACATACTACGGCGGGCAAGAATGCTTTTTTGACGGGCACGTATTGCATCCTTGTGCCGTTCGCGAGCTATTTTCTGAGCGGCGAAAAGCTCACGCGCTACAACTTGGGTGCCGCGCTGCTGTGCCTAGCGGGCATTGGCCTCGTCGCACTCGATAGCGTTGAATTCAACATTGGTGACGTCATTACGCTGGCGGGTGCGGCCTTTTTCGCCATCCAGATGGCGGTGACTGCCAAGTACGGTCGCAAAATGGACATCAACGTCATCACGTTTTGGATGTTTGTGGGCAACGGCGTGCTGAGCCTGGCAACGTCGCTGCTATTCGAGACCCAAGCGCCTCTGTCCGTGTGGACGCCGAGCTTTATCAGTGCGATGGCGTTTCTCTCGGTGGGCTGCACATGCGCGGCTCTGCTCATCCAAAACGTCGGCCTGGCGCATGTCCCGGCCTCGACGGGCTCGCTGCTCCTTTCGATGGAGTCGCCTTCGGGTGTGCTGTTCTCGGTGCTGCTGATGGGGGAGGCGCTCACCTCGCGCCTGCTCGCCGGCTTCGCGCTCATCTTCCTGTCGATTATCTTGAGCGAGACTCACTTCGATTTTTTGCGTCGAAAGCCGCGCCCGCAATTGTAAACAACTTGTTGCGCCGCCCTCCCGGGGCGGCATTTTTTATGCCTCGCCCTTAAAGTAATACCTTGCACTTTACGCTATCAAAGTGCTTGCTGCAAAAACGTTACTGGGGGGCATCTATGGCACCAGCACTGTCCGATCTTCTATGCTATCAAAGTGCTTGCTGCAAAAACGATACTGGAGGGCATCTATGGCACCAGCTTTGTCCGATCTTCAACCGCAATCAGCGCCCAAGGCCACCGCAGCGGCGCAGACCGCTATCGGTGACGGTCTTGTTGCAGAAGCTCAGGCTTTTGCAGACGAGCTCGCTGCGTGGCGACACGATTTACACCAGATGCCCGAGCTGGGTAATAGCCTCCCACAGACCTCTGCGTATATCCAAGCGCGCCTGACCGAGATGGACATCCCATTTGCCACGCTCGTCGATGGTTCCTGTGTTGTGGGCCTTGTCGGCGCCGGTGCCGCCGCGGCCCAGGGCAATGGCGTCTGCACGGACGAACAGGCCGGTACGGTCATCATGCTGCGTGGCGACATGGATGCCTTGCCCGTTGCCGAGGAATCCGGCGAGCCCTTTGCATCCACCAACGGCTGCATGCACGCTTGCGGTCACGATATGCACGCGACGGCGCTGCTTGGTGCGGCTCGTATGCTCAAAGCGCGCGAGGCAGAGCTTGTTGATGCCAACGCCACGGTTAAGTTGCTGTTCCAGCCGGGCGAGGAAACCTTTGAGGGTGCCCGCGCCGCCATCGCCGACGGTCTGCTACAGAACCCGCGTCCTCAGGTCGCCTTTGCCATGCATGTCAATAGCCAGTCGCCGCTTGGCCTGGTGCTTTACGGCAGTCCGGCGCTCTCGGGCGTGTACGGTTTCCGCGTCACGCTGCAGGGCAAGGGCGGTCATGGCTCGAGCCCCGAGATCTGCATCGACCCCATTACGGCGGGTGTGCACGTGCATCTGGCACTTCAGGAGCTCATTGCTCGCGAAGTGCCGGCGGCCAAGGAGGTCGCACTGACCGTGGGTAAGTTCGCCGGCGGTCAGGCCGCAAATGTCATCCCCGACACTTGTGTGCTCGAGGGAACGCTGCGTGGCTTCGATGTCGATCTCATGGCTCATCTCAAGGAACGTATCGCCGAGGTCGTCAACGGCGTGGCCGCAACGTATCGCACGCCGGCGACCCTCGAGACGCTTTCGGATGTTCCCCCGCTCGTACTCGATGACGACATGACCCAGGCGTCGCTTGGCTACGTGGGCGCGGTGCTGCCCAAGGCCGCCTTCTTGCCGCTGTTCCACGCCATGGCGAGTGAGGACTTCGCGTTGATCTCTAGCGAGATCCCGAGTGCGTACTTTACCGTGGGCGCTGCCGTGACTGATGCGGACGAGCATTTTGCTCAGCATCATCCCAAGGCACGTTTTAGCGATGCCGAGCTGCCACTTGGCGCCGCGGCTTACACGGCGGTCGCTTTGGGCTATATCGCCGACCACCGGTAGCACCCAATCTTGCCTTTCAAGCCTGCGGGCATGGCCATAAGGCCTATGCCCTTGTCTTTCAAGGCAATCTTGGGCACTACCGGCGCCATCGTCTCGGGCGTGCTGTTCGATGCCACGGGCTCCTTTGCGAGCGCCTGGATTGTGTGCCTGGCGTGCTCCGTGGTCATGCTCGTGTTTCTGCTGGCATCCGAGCCCATCGCCGCCAAGCTGCGCGCGAGCGTGGCGGGGGAGTAGACTCCGTCGCTCTTTTCTGTTCGCCCCGTTCTGTCCGTGGCTGCCTTGGAAGCCGAATGGATGCTCGTACCATCATTCGGTTTCCAAGGCGGCCACGGGCCTACGAAATGATCCGTTTTCCTCCGTCCCCAACAGATCACGTGATCCGAAGGGGACGGAGGAAAGCGGATCACAAACAGCGGCGGCGCATCTGGCCGAACGAGTCCCCATACCCTCGTTCGGTCAGATGCACCGCCGCGGTTTGTGTTTGTGCCGTATAATGACCACTACCTATGACGCGATACAAAAGAAAGGTGTTTGCCCATGCAGGCACAGAAGGCGGAGGGAACCCGCGACCTTATCGGCGCTGAGATGCGCGCCTGGCAAAAGATGCAGCAGATCGCTGCCGGCGTGTTCGAGCCGTTTGGTTTTAAGCCCATCGAGACGCCCGCGATCGAGCAGGTGGACGTGTTTGTCCACGGTATCGGCCAGTCGACCGACGTCGTGCGCAAGGAGATGTTCCGCGTGTTTAGCGGCGCCAACCTGGAGCGCGTCTTTACCGAGGGTACCGATACCAAGCTTAAGCCCAAGCAGCGCTTGGCGCTTCGCCCCGAGGGTACGGCCGGTGTGGTGCGCGCCGTCGTGGAGAACAACCTGGTGCCCCAGGGCTCCACGCCGTTTAAGGCTTATTATGCCGAGGCCATGTTCCGTGGCGAGCGTCCCCAGAAGGGCCGCCTGCGCCAGTTCCACCAGATGGGCATCGAGTGGCTCGGCGCTCCCGATCCGGCGGCAGACGCCGAGTGCATCATCATGCTCATGGAGTTCTACAAGCGCCTGGGCTTCGATCTTTCTAAGCTCCGCCTGCTTATTAACTCAATGGGCGATGCCCAGTGCCGTCCGGCATACCGCGAGCAGGTCAAGCAGTTTATCCTCGATCACGCCGACGAGATGTGCGACGAGTGCCGCGAGCGCGCCGAACTCAACCCGCTGCGCGCCTTCGACTGCAAGAACGACCATTGCCGCGAGATCATGGCCGACGCCCCGTTGATGGGCGACAACCTGTGCGACGAGTGCCGCGAGCACTACGAGCAGGTCAAGCGCTATCTGGATGCCGCCGGTATCGAGTATGTCGAGGATCCCACCTTGGTGCGTGGCCTGGACTACTACACCCGTACCGTCTTTGAGGTCGAGGCCCCCGGCGCTGGCGTCGGCTCCATCGGCGGCGGCGGCCGCTACGACGGCTTGGTCGAGCTCGAGGGCGGCAAGCCCACGGCGGGCGTCGGCTTTGCCGTCGCGGCTTGGTCGAGCTCGAGGGCGGCAAGCCCACGGCCGGCGTCGGCTTCGCCGTCGGTTTTGAGCGCGCCCTGCTGGCCCTGCAGGCCTTTGGCAGCGACCTGGGTGCCGAGGAGGCCCCGTGCGTCTACGTCGCCAATGCCGGCAAGGAGCTGCGTCAGAACGTCTTTACCATTACGCAGCAGCTTCGCGCCGCAGGGATTGTGACCGAGGCGGACTATCAGGGCCGTTCGCTCAAGGCCCAGTTTAAGCAGGCCGATAAGGTGGGCGCCAAGCTCATCCTGGTCCTGGGCGGCGACGAGCTTGCTGCCGGCAAGGTCAAGGTGCGCGACATGGAGAGCCATGACGAGGTTCTCGTCGATCTGGCCAACGTCGTCGAGGCGGTTCGCGAGCGCCTGTAGCACATCTTTTTGAGCTGCGGGCCTGCTAACGTGCCCTGCTCATGGAGAGCGATTGTTACGGGGGTGTTTCGCTTTTATGCGGAATGCCCCCGTTTACGTATACCGCCCACCGAGAAATACGACCATTTAGGGCAAAAATCCTTGCAATGCAGAAAATACTTTTGTGTGGTAAAGCGCAATCAGCGCCGAAAGTTTTTGCCGAGTGCCTATAATGAATACCGCATGTTACGTGCATAGAAGGAGGAATGGGAGGAAACGTGGCTGAGAACCTAAGCAACCAGTCTGTACCCGAAGCCGCGGCGCGCGTCGCTGCCGTGGTCAACCGCCTCGTTAACCGAATCGGCTCGAATGCCGAATCCAAGGAGCGTCTCGCCGAGATCGAGATCCCCGAGGAGCTGCGCGACAATCTGGCGCTGTTCTTGCGCCTGGAGCGCCGTGTGCTTAGCGAGTATGATCCCGAGATCGCGGACCTGTTCGACAAGATTTTGACAGCCCCTGTTCGACAAGATTTTGACAGCCGAGATTGTGGCCAATGCCGGCAACCCCGGCACCCGTGCTGCCGACGAGTCCGTCGACGAGCAGGGCGTGCCCACTGCCGACGAGCCCACCGCCGTGGCGTTTCGCGAGGTCGTTGATCTGATCGACAGTCTGCCGCTCGATAAGCAGCAGGTTATCGTCCGCGCCTTTACGAGCTTCTTCCATCTGGCAAACCTGTCGGAGGAGAACTACCGCGTGGCGCAGCTGCGCGAGCGCGAGGCCGGCGCATCGACCGATACCGAGGTCGATCCCGCCAACGAACTCACCGTCGCCTATCACCAGTTGGTAAACGAGATGGGTGTCGAGGGCGCCAATGAGCTGCTCGACAAGCTGGAGTTCCACCCTGTCTTTACCGCACATCCCACCGAGGCCCGTCGTAAGGCCGTCGAGGGCAAGATTCGCCGTATCTCCAACCTGCTGGAGGAGCGCCCGCGCCTGGGCGGCTCCGACCTGGTGGAGAACGAGCGCCATATGCTGCAGGAAATCGACGCCCTGGTACGCACGAGCCCCATCGCGTTGAAGAAGCCCACGCCGGTCGAGGAAGCCGATACCATCATCGACATCTTCGATAACACGCTGTTCGACGTCATCCCCGTTATCTATCGTCGTTTTGACGACTGGGTGCTGGGCGACAAGGCCGGTACCGTGCCGCCGCTGTGCCCGGCGTTCTTCCATCCCGGCAGCTGGATCGGGTCCGACCGCGACGGCAACCCCAACGTCACCGCCAAGGTGAGCCGCGAGGTCGCCGCCAAGTACTTCACTCACATGGTGCTCAAGCTCGAGGACAAGTGCCGCCGCATCGGCCGCAACCTGACGCTCGAGGCCACCTACAGCAAGCCGTCTGCCGAGCTCATCAACCTGTGGAACCATCAGGTCGAGATGAGCACCCAGTACAC
>CABVBR010000046.1 GCA_902496645.1 uncultured Collinsella sp. | reverse complement strand
TCGCGACAGCAACATAACGGTAATGTCGCGGAAACACGGCGAGTCTAAGCTATGACTCGTTCGTTAGTAATCAACACCGCTTCTCACGCGGTGCCGATACGAAGGGAGTTCCGTATGGCCGAACTTACTGACCGCTTCGGGACCATGGTGTTCTCTGAGGAAGTCATGAAGGACTACCTCCCCAAGGACATTTGGAAGCGCCTTGCTGCAACCCTCGAGGACGGTGAGCCGCTCGACCTGGATGTGGCCAACGCCGTTGCCCACGCCATGAAGGTCTGGGCCATCTCCAAGGGCGCGACGCACTACGCGCACTGGTTCCAGCCGCTTTCGGGCATTACTTCCGAGAAGCACGACAGCTTCCTCGAGCCCAACCACGACGGCACCGCCATTACCAAGTTTACGGGCAAGAACCTCATCCAGGGCGAGCCGGACGCCTCCAGCTTCCCCAACGGCGGCCTGCGTGCCACCTTCGAGGCCCGTGGCTACACCGCTTGGGATCCCACCAGCCCCGCATTCATTAAGGACGATGTCCTGTGCATCCCCACGGCTTTTTGCTCCTACACGGGCGAGGCCCTGGACAAGAAGACTCCGCTGCTGCGCTCCATGACCGCACTCTCGCGTGAGTCCAAGCGCGTTTTGGCGCTGTTTGGCAAGACCCCCAAGAAGGTCGTTCCTTCCGTGGGCGATGAGCAGGAGTACTTCCTGATCAAGAAGGACGCTTACCGCAAGCGCAGGGACCTGGTCATCACCGGGCGCACCCTCTTTGGTGCTGCTCCCTGCAAGGGCCAGGAGCTCGAGGAGCACTACTTTGGCGCTATCCGCCCCACCGTCTCGTCCTATATGAAGGACCTGGACGATGAACTGTGGGCGCTTGGCATTCCTGCCAAGACCAAGCACAACGAGGTCGCTCCCTGCCAGCACGAGCTCGCTCCCGTCTACGGCGAGGTCAACGAGGCCATCGACCAGAATCTGGTCATGATGGAGAAGATGAAGCTCATCGCCTCCCGCCACGACTTGGTCTGCCTGCTGCACGAGAAGCCCTTCGAGGGCATCAACGGTTCGGGCAAGCACAACAACTGGTCGCTTGGCACCGAGTCCGAGAACCTGCTCGACCCGGGCGACACCCCGCTCGACAACCTGCAGTTCATCGTCTTCCTCACCGCGGTGATCGAGGCCGTCGATAACTATCAGGAGCTCCTGCGTGCCTCCGTTGCCTCGGCCGGCAACGATCATCGTCTGGGCGCCAACGAGGCTCCTCCGGCGATTATGTCCATCTTCCTGGGCGACCAGCTTACCGAGGTCGTCGAGAAGATCATCGATGGCAAGGCTTCCGTCCATGCCACGCGCGGTGTGCTCGACCTGGGCGCCGATACCCTGCCCAAGCTGATGCAGGACAACACCGACCGCAACCGCACCTCCCCGTTTGCCTTCACCGGCAACAAGTTCGAGTTCCGTGCCTGCGGCTCCGAGCAGAACGTCTCCGACTCCAACCTGGTGCTCGATGCCGCCGTGGCCAAGTCGCTCAAGTCCTTCGCCGACGCACTCGAGGGTACGCCCGAGGATAAGTTCCAGGACGCCGCGCTCGAGTACTGCAAGAAGGTGCTGACCGATCACCAGCGCATCCTGTTCTCCGGCGACGGTTACTCTGACGAGTGGCCCATCGAGGCCGAGAAGCGCGGCCTTGCCAACAACAAGACCACGGCCGACGCTCTTCCCGCCTTTGTTTCCGATAAGGCTATTGCGCTCTTTGAGGAGACGGGCGTCCTGACCAAGGCCGAGGCTCAGTGCCGCTATGACTGCAAGCTCGAGAAGTACAACAAGCTCATGAACATTGAGGCTACCACGATGGTTCGCGAGGCGCGTCGCACCTATCGCCCGGTCATTACCGCCTATGCCACCAAGGTCGCTAAGGGCCTTGAGACTATTCGTGCCGCCGGTGCTGAGGCCGCCATGCAGTGCGAGCAGAACACGCTCAACAAGCTCTGCAACGGTATCACCGCCATCAACGACTCCATCAAGGCGCTCGACGCCGTACATCAGAAGGCCGAGGCTCTCGATGGCCAGGAGCAGGCCAACGTGTACGCGCACGAGGTCGTTCCCGCTATGGATACGCTGCGTGCTGCCGTGGACGCCATGGAGGAGATCGTGGCCGCCGACTACTGGCCGGTCCCGACCTACGACGACATCCTGTTCTACGTGTAGAGCGTAACTGACATATCGTCACGGTATTGAGCCGGGGTCCGCATCGCGCGGGCCCCGGCTATTTGTTTGCGAAGGACGCTTTGGATCCCGCTTTGCAACTGATTCGCCCACACAATAAGGGGTCGTGGGCAAAAAACGTCAAATATGAGTACTGTCACAAGCCCTGTAGCATTATTTTTTTGTAAAATATGCAGTGTTACGCAACATATGTCCAAGTACTTAGCTGATAAATGCCTGCAATTCCTCCGCCGTAGGACGCCTTGTGTCCAAATCGCCTTCTGATGGCATGAAATCGCTGTTACTAAATTGGTAACAGTACTCATATTTGCTATTTTTTGTCCACGGCCCTTGGATGACAGTGTGATTTTATGCCTTCGGGGTTCGAATCCCGGCGTATGGGTAGCAAAAAGCCCGTCACCGAATTGGTAACGGGCTTCTCAGATTCTGTGGTGCCCCCAGCGGGATGTCCGCGTGCGGCTGGCGCCGCCCGCTTTCGCTGCGTCGCTCCGCTCCTTGCGTGCTGCGCTGGAAAACGCTTACGCGTTTCCTCAGCTCCGCACCCTGTCGGGTTCGAATCCCGGCGTTGGAGAAGAAAAAAGCCCGTCACCACAAGGGTAACGGGCTTTGCATTTCAAATGGTGCCCCCAGCGGGATTCGAACCCGCGATATCCACCTTGAAAGGGTGGCGTCCTTGGCCGCTAGACGATGGGGACAGCGGGAAAGAGTATAGCAGACTTTTTTGCCGGCGCGTATATCGTTGGCAAACTGGAAAACCACCACAAAGGTACCTGTCCCCTTTGTGGTGGTGGGGTGCTAGGGGAGGAGCTTCATGGCGGCGTCGTGGGCGGCGCGCTCGTAGGTGTCGTCGAGGGGCTTGAGCGGCAGCAGGGCTGTGGCCTGCGCATCGCCGCGGCGCTCGAGGGCGTGCGCGATCAGCCAGTCGGCGAGTTCGGGGTTTTTGGGCAGCGCCGGCCCGTGTAAGTACGTGCCGATGACTCCCTTGTAGATGAGGCCCTCAAAGCCATCATCGCCGTTGTTGCCGGTGCCCGTGACGACGGACGTTCCGAGCGGCGTGGCCGCTGTATCGAGCAGGGTGCGGCCGCCGTGGTTCTCGAATCCCACAAAGGGCTCGGGTGCCAGATCGGTCTTGACGGCGACGTTGCCGATCAGGCGGTCGGAGCCGCGTACGGTTTCGGCGGCAATGACCCCCAGACCCTCGATGCGATCCTCGCCCATATAGTACGAACGGCCGAGCAGCTGATAGCCGCCACAGATGGCAAGCAGCGAGCCGCCATCCTCAACATAGGCCGCGACCTTGTCTTTTTGAGCGAGCAGTTCATGTGCAACCGCCAGCTGGTCGCGATCGGAGCCACCGCCCATCATAACGATGTCGGCGTCGGTCAGGTCGAGCGTCTCGCCCATGTGGACTTCGTCCACATGCACGGGAATGCCGCGCCAGGCGCAGCGGCGTTCGAGCGCGATAACGTTGCCGCCGTCGGCGTAGAGGTTAAGGGCATCGGGGTACAGATAGACGATGCGCAGGGGGCGCGAAAGCCCGACCGGCGCAATATCGGTGGGGACAGCGCTACCATCGGCGCACGGTGCAGCGTGGGCGACAACCGTGGCCGCATCGGTGCCTTTGAGTCCGTCGAGTTCTTTGACCAGCGGCGGGAAGGCCGTGTAGTTGGCGACGGCGTAGAAGGTGTCATCGGCGGCCTCGTCTGCCACGGCGCCGATCGCCTGCGCGACGTCCGAGATAATCGCGGCATCGATGCCGGCGTACTTGAGGCGTACCTGCATGTCGTGCGCACGCGTGCCTCCGGCAAAGGCGACAAGACCCGGCGTGTCGGCGATGCGCTCGAAGTCGACATCGTAGATCCACGAGACATCGTGGCCGTCGGCATCGTTATCGTTTAGGAAGAAGGCGCAGAGCCTGCCACCTGCCGTTTTAATGGACTGGATCTGGCGATCGAAGCCCACGGGATTCTTGGCTAGGTTGGCCTCGACGGTGCGGCCGGCAATATCCCAGCGGCCCATGCGACCACCTGCTGGCACGTAGGCGTCGAGCGTGGGCTGCAGGCATGCGGCGTCCACGCCCAGCTCGTGCGCCGCAAAGAAGGCGGCGGCAACGTTGTAGACCATGTACAGGCCGTTGTAGCGCGTGGCGATGTGCACGGCGGGTGCGTCGGTATCGGGTCCAAAGGCCAGGTCAAAGTCGTAACCGTCGCAGCCGAGCTCCACGCCCGTCACGCGACGGACAAGCGCAGGGCGGGCCCAGCCGCACGAGGGACAATGGTAGGCGCCGAGCTGGCCGTATTGCACGTAGTCATACTCCAGCGGCGCGTTGCACTGTGAGCAAAAACGTGAGTCGCTAATACGGTCGGACTCGGTGTTGGTGGCGCCGTCGATGCCAAAGGCAATGCTCGCGTTGGGAACGCGCGCGGCAATCGCGGCACACAGCGGGTCGTCGGCGTTGTAGATGAGCGTTGTTGCCGGAGAGAGCTCCAACGCATGGGCGATGACGTCTTGGGTATGGTCAATTTCGCCGTAGCGGTCTAGCTGGTCGCGGAACAGGTTGAGCAGGACAAAGTACGTCGGCTTGAGCTTGGGCAGAACGCGTACGGTGTAGAGCTCGTCGCACTCAAAGACGCCCACGCGCTTGCCGCTGCTGGTGTGCTTAAGGCCGCCGCGGGCCTCGAGCAGAGCACCCACCACACCAGGCTCCATATTGTTGCCGGCACGGTTGCACACCACGGTAGCGCCGCTGGCAGCAACGGCGTCAGCGATGAGGTTGGAGGTGGTGGTCTTGCCATTAGTACCGGTAATCACTACGCTGCGGTCGACAAGGCCGGCGAGGTCGCTCAGCAACTCGGGGTCGATCTTCATGGCGATGCGGCCGGGGAGTACGCCGCCCTGGCGCTTAAGGACAGAGCGCAGCCCCCAGCGAGCGATATCACTCGAGGTGCAGGCAAGAGATGAGCGGAAGTTCATGAAGTCGTTCCTAACGTGAATGACATGGTCGGGGCGATCGCGTCGCTAAAAGCCGTAGCGGCGCGCAAATTCCTGGGCGAGCTGCGATACATCTTCGCAGGCGTTGGCCCAGGGGGCAAAGTCGGGGGTGTCCGAGATAATGCCGTCGGCCTCCCAAACTGCCTGGTGCGAAAGATCCCAGGGATCGCGTGGCTCGGGCCGGCAGGGAAGATACGGTGTCTGGTACATGGGATTCAGCAAGAAGAACGCGCCACCCTCGCAACGTTTAGCGAACTCACGCAGCGCGCGCGTCGCCGGGCGCATCTTGTTTGTTTTGAACAGCAAGATCGTGCGGGCGAGCAGGTACCAAGGAGAGTTTTCGAGTGCGTCTGCCCCCACCTGTTCCTCGAGCTGATGCGCCAGGGCAAAAAAGCCGTCCTGGTCTTCCAGGCGGGCGAGGGCAAGCAATACGGTGCCGGCGGCCCGGGTGGGATAGCCCTCCGTCTTAAGGACACGGCGAGAATAGTTGGCGGCGGCGCGGTAACGAGCGCTCGCCATGCACAGCTGCGAGATGGCCTCGAGTGTGTGAAGCCACCCGATAAGGGCCGGCTCGCTCACGGTAAGGTCCGCTGCGGTGACACCGTCGGCCAAAACATTATTGGCCCAGTAGTGTGGGGCCTCCATATCAAACCCGGGCACGCTCTGTTGCAGGTAGTCGGCCGTGCTCGTCTCGAGCTTCATCAGGTCGCCCAGGCAGGCGTCGACGGGCGTGTCCGCCAAAATGATGGCGAGCAGCTGGGCATCGACGGCCAGCGCATCGATGCGGACGATCTTGAGCAGCTCATCACGCATATCGTCGAACAAGCGGTTGCGCGTCTGCTCAAACTCCTCGTCGCTGCCCATGTCCTCGATGCGATGGAGCTCGTCGAGCAGGTGGCGATGAACACCGGCATAGGACAGCAGCGCCTGAGCATGCTCGGACTGCGCATACTTTTGGGGATTCGCGCTAATGTCGTTATGGACAAGCTCGCGTGCTGCATCGGTGAGCTCGGGGTGCGACGCCAGATAGGTGCGCTCCAGGTAGGCGGGGATGTAGACGCTCGGATCCATTAGAGGTCTCCTCCCTTAAACGGCAAGCCCTGCTCGGCCGCCCGCAGTATGCGCTCGTCGATCTGGGAGCGCACGATGTCGTTGGTGGCGACCCAGGCGGCAAAGCTGGCGTTGTCGGGGGCGCCCAGGCCCTCCTGCAGCACCGGCGTCGCCTCGGAGAGTGCAAGGACGAGCTCGTCGGTGGAGCCTGCACCCACGTTGACGCGGGCATAGACGCCATCGGGAAACTCGGTTTGGAAGTAGAGCGCCTCGGCTGCGTGCGGGCACGAGCGCGCAAGGATACGCAGGTAGTGTTCGGCGCCCTCGTAATCCAGCTCGCGCCAGGCAGCGCTCATCAGCGCGATGAGCGTCCACGGGTCCAAGTCGCGTTCTGCATCCTTGGGACGACGGCGCAGCGGCGTGTTGGCGAGATAGGGGACGGAGTGGGCAGAGCGAAAGCGCTTGAGCTCCTCAGCGGGGTATTCGAGCTTTGCCATGGCGAGCATTGCGGTGTGGCGGACGCCGGCAGGATCGTTGGGGGCAAAGTCGAGGCTGCGGTTTGCGGCTTCGAGCGACATGCGGTAGCGGCCGCTAATGAGCGCGCGCGATGCCAAGGCGGCAAGCCAGCGCAGGTAGGGACGGCGGGTCAGGTCGCCTGCAGCCTCGCGCTCGTAGGGGTCCTGCGCCGAGGCGATCTTGAGCGCCAGGTCGTGCTCCACCTCGTCGCACTTGGACACCAGATATTGCACGTATTCCTCGTTGGAGTCAGCGGTGAGGGCACACAACATGCGCTGCGCATCCCAGTTGGCCGGATCGAGTGCGGCGGCCTCGCGAAGCATGTTCTCGGCAGCGGCCTCTTCCTGCTCGGCTTGGGCATCGTCGGGGATAAAGGGAATGCGGTAGTCGACGGCCTCGACCACCTTGGCAATCAGATGCCCGGCGCGGTCGCGGTCGTGCACGATGAGCGGCGCGGGGTTGCGGGTGAATTGCTCCATCAGACGCTCGACGGCGGGGCCGTCGGTGAGCGGGATATTGTCGCGGCGCAAGGCCTCAAGAACGAGGCGATGGCAATCCTCTTGAATGGGATCGAATGCCATGGGGCCTCCTTTGCTGCGGTTAGGGTTCAAATGTCTCTATATAAGGTTCTAGTTTACCCGCATGTGGCACACCGGGGGTGCCGCACTTGGACATGCACCTTTGCACCACGAAGACGGATGTCGCACAAATGTCGGCACCTTGGACGACTGAGTGGTATCACGGTGCCGCAAACGGTCGATTTTTGGCGGCGAACGGGGCGTATTTTGGAGGGGCACCGTCCTGTCCGGGATATGTGGTCAACCTTGATAAAACGTTTGCCCAGCTTGGGAGTATGAATGCCCCACAAGGGTCTTCAGGGATAGAAAAAACGTTTCATCATTGTCGGCTTTAGGTGAATAACTGACCAACCAGAACGGTAAAATAGTGTTTGTCTGAGCGTTGAGACGTTTAGACATCGCGCATTGTCATCGCCGGCAACGCGCAAAACGGTCCTAACGGAGCCAATCGGGTGCTCCGTTATATACGCAAGTCTAAGAGGGGCTTGTTTAGGAGGCACAGTATGGGACGTTTTACCAATCCTCGCGATCTGTACTTTGGTGAGGGCGCTCGCCACGAGGTGAAGAACCTCAAGGGCAAGAAGGCCATCATCGTTTCTGGCGGCAGCTCTATGCGCCGCGGCGGGTTCCTGCAGGACGTTGAGGCCGACCTCAAAGAGGGCGGTTTCGAGGTCAAGCTGTTCGAGGGCGTCGAGTCCGACCCGTCCATCGAGACGGTCATGAAGGGCGCCGAGGCCATGCGCGAGTTCGAGCCCGACTGGATTATCGCCATCGGCGGCGGCTCGCCCATCGATGCCGCTAAGGCCATGTGGGTCTTCTACGAGTATCCCGAGGAGTCCTTCGATAACATCATCCAGCCGTTCAGCTTCCCCGAGCTGCGTCAGAAGGCTCATTTCTGCGCCATCTCCTCTACCTCCGGCACCGCTACCGAGGTCACCGCGTTCTCCGTCATTACCGACTACGCCAAGGGCATCAAGTACCCGCTGGCCGACTTCAACATCACCCCTGATGTCGCCATCGTCGACCCCGAGCTCACCTACACCATGCCCGCCAAGCTGTGCGCTCATACCGGCATGGACGCTCTGACCCACTGCATGGAGGCCTACGTTTCCACCTGCGCCTCTATGTTCACCGATGCCAACGCCCTGCACGGCATCCGCGAGATCGTCGAGTGGCTGCCCAAGTCCTATGCTGGCGACCATGAGGCCCGTCAGCACATGCACGAGGCTCAGTGCATCGCCGGTATCGCCTTCTCCTCGGGCCTGCTCGGCATCGTTCACTCCATGGCTCACAAGACCGGTGCAGCCTTTGAGAACGGCCACATCATCCACGGTGCTGCTAACGCCATGTACCTGGGCAAGGTCATCCAGTGGAACTCCAAGGACCCGCGTGCTGCCGAGCGTTACGCTTACGTGGCCAAGGAGATCCTGCACCTTCCCGGCGAGACCAACGAGGAGCTCATCGCCGCGCTCGTCCAGAAGATTCGCGACCTCAACGACCAGCTCAACATTCCGCAGTCCATCAAGGATTACGCGAATGGTGGCGTGAAGGTCGACGCCGAGAACCCGCAGATGGTTTCCGAGGAGGAGTTCCTCGCCAAGCTGCCCGAGATCGCCGCGAACGCCGAGACCGACGCCTGCACGCCCGAGAACCCGCGTGAGACCAAGGCTGCCGACTTCGAGAAGATTCTCAAGGCCTGCTACTACGACACCGACATCGATTTCTAATCGACTCTTGTTATCGTAACGAGGGGCTCCGCACGTATCCGTACGGAGCCCCTTTCTTTTTTCTTTTAGAGAATGGGATAGTTATGGCTGCAATTTTCAATAGCCCCAGCAAGTACATCCAGGGTCCGGACGAGCTCGCCAAGCTCGGCTCCTATGTCGAGCCGCTCGGCGCTAAGGCCCTCGTCATCGTGACGCCTTCGGGTAAGAAGCGCGTCGGTGCCAAGATCGAGGGCGGCTTTGCCGAGGCTAAGGCCGAGCTGCTGTTTGAGGACTTTAACGGCGAGTGCTCCAAGGGCGAGGTCGATCGCCTGGTTGCGCTCGCCCGAGACAACGGTTGCGACATCATCGTCGGCGTCGGTGGCGGCAAGATCCTCGATACCGCCAAGGCCGTTGCCTACTACCTGGAGTCCCCGGTTATCATTTGCCCCACCATCGCCTCGACCGATGCGCCGTGCTCGGCACTTTCGGTGCTCTACACCGACGACGGCCAGTTCGATAAGTACCTGTTCCTTAAGGCAAACCCCAACATTGTCCTGATGGATACGACGGTTATCGCGGCGAGTCCGGTGCGCCTGACGGTTTCCGGTATGGGCGATGCGCTCGCGACCTACTTTGAGGCCCAGGCGACGCATGATGCCGACGGTGGCACTTGCGCCGGCGGCAAGGGCGGTATGGCTGGTCTGGCACTTGCCAAGCTCTGCTACGAGACGCTTATGGCCGATGGCGTCAAGGCCAAGGTCGCGTTGGAGAAGGGCGCGCTGACGCCTGCCGTGGAGCACATCATCGAGGCAAACACGCTGCTCTCCGGCATTGGCTTTGAGAGCTCGGGCCTTGCTGCTGCTCATGCCATCCACAATGGCCTGACGATGCTGCCTGAGTGCCATGGAATGTATCACGGCGAGAAGGTTGCCTTTGGCACCATCGTCCAGCTGGTACTCGAGGATGCTCCGACTGAGAAACTCGAGGAAGTCTTGGGCTTCTGCATTGAGCTGGGCCTACCGGTCACGATGAAGGAACTTGGCGTTGCCGAGCTTACGCGCGAGCAGGCCATGATTGTTGCCGAGGCCGCCTGCGCGCCCGATGACACCATGTGCAACATGCCGTTTGAGGTGACGCCCGAGATGGTCGCAAACGCCATCCTGGGTGCCGACGCGCTGGGCCACTACTATCTCATGGATGAGTAAATCAAGCTAAGGAAGGGGCAAAGCCGGCAGATGGCTTTGCCCCTTTTTGCTATGGTGCAAAGGGGGCAGGTTGCTTTGCACCAATTGTTGTTGATGAAAGGGCGGATTCTCGTATGGCGCTTCCCATGGTATATGGCGGTCCCGGCCGGTATGTTCAGGGGCCGGGTGAGCTCTCGCGTCAGGGCAGGTATTTGTCATGGTTGGGCTGCGCTGCCTATGTCTTGTTTGACCAGGGCACCGAGGATCGGCTGTGCAGGCAGATCGTCGATGGATTTCTGGATGAAGATCTAAGCGAGCCGTTCTTTAAGATTTACAACGGTCCGTGTACGGAAGATGCCGTTGTCGAAATGGCCAAGGAAGCCCGGGCCGAGTATTGCGACATGGTGGTGGGCATTGGCGGCGGCAAGATGCTCGATATCGCCAAAGCCGTTGCGTTTTATGCCGAGTTGCCGTTGTGTGTATGCCCCACGGCGGCGTCGATGGACGGTCCGTGCAGCGCGATTTCGGTGCTGTATCACGAGGATGGGTCGTTCGACCGCTACCTGATGCTCGAGAAGAATCCAGACCTGGTCGTGGTCGATACTAACGTGGTCGCGGCGGCCCCGCTGCGTATGACGGTCGCTGGTATGGGCGATGCGCTGGCAACGTATTTCGAGGCGCGTTCGTGCGCCGCGGCGCACGGCGCCAACGAGCACGGTGGCGTGCCGGGACACTTGGCCTTGGTTGCGGCTCGTGCCTGCTATGACACACTCATGGAGTGCGGCGTCGCCGCCAAGCGCGATCTCAAAAAGGGCCGTATATCGCCGGCGGTTGAGCGCCTGATCGAGTGCAATATTCTGCTCTCGGGTGTTGGCTTTGAGAGCGGTGGCCTAGCGCTTGCCCATGCCATAGCCAACGGCCTGACGATTTTGCCCGAGTGCAAGGCCATGCACGGCGAGGCCGTAGCGTTTGGCCTGGTGGTCCAGCTTCGTCTGGAGCGTGCGCCCGAGCTTGAACAGGTGCTCGAGTTTTGCCAGCGCGTCGGCCTACCGACGACGCTCGCGGAGCTGGGACTTGGCGAGATTTCCGATATCGACCTGATGAGCGTTGCGGATGCGGTCTTTAGAAACGAACGCAACATGGCCAACGAGCAGACAAAGGTGACCAAACA
The DNA here is from genome assembly GCA_902496645.1 of uncultured Collinsella sp. Taxonomy (GTDB): domain Bacteria; phylum Actinomycetota; class Coriobacteriia; order Coriobacteriales; family Coriobacteriaceae; genus Collinsella. The sequence continues at coordinate 1,837 of CABVBR010000046.1, read as the reverse complement.
AAAGCTCGTGCAGCTCATGTGCGAGGCATAGCTTGGCGCTTGATTGACCTTGTGCAATCGAGGCGGCGATAGGCATAGGCTATTTGCCGCAAAGATGCTCCGCGTGTAATTTGCCCGAGGTGTGGGCCGATAGCGTATCATTATCTATCGCTTGTTTGCACTGCTCAGGGAGGGGCCGCGCATGGCGCAGGAACACGATTTGTTTGATGACATTATCGAGATCAGCAAGGGTTTCGACTTTCTTAAAAATCCGCTTGGCGGCGTGACCGATGCACTCGATCCGTCGGCGCCGCAATGGAATCCTGCCGACTACAAGGAGCGCCCGCGCGGCAACACCATTCCGTGCTTGACCTGCAAAAACGAAAAGAGCGGCTGCACCGCGTGCATGGACGTGTGCCCGGTCAACGCTATCGAGGTCGAGGAAGATGCCATTGAGATCCTCGACTCCTGTCGCAAGTGCGGCCTGTGCGCCGCCGTCTGTCCGACCGAGGCGATCATTTCGCCGCGCCTGGCGCCCAAAAACCTGTATGACGACATCGTCTCTGCTGCTACGAGCCACGAGACCGCCTACGTCACCTGCACGCGCGCCCTCAAGCGCATGCCGCGCGAGAACGAGGTCGTCGTCGCCTGCGTGGGCGATATTACTGCCGAGACCTGGTTCTCGGTGCTGGCCGACTATCCCAACGTGAGCGTCTACCTGCCACTGGGTGTGTGCGATAAGTGCCGCAACACCGGTGGCGAGGATATTTTAGGCGAGGCCATCGCCACTGCCGAGGAGTGGGCCGGTACGGGCATGGGCCTGGAGGTCGACCCCAAGAGCCTCAAATGCCATAAGCGCCGCGAGTACGAGCGCAAGGAGTACATGGATAAGATTGCCCGCACCACGGGCCTGACGGTGACCAAGCTCAATCCGGCGACGGCGGCGCTGGCCTCGGTGACGCAAAAGCTCAAGGCCCACCGTCACCAGATCACGCAGCTCGAGCGTACGCTCAACACCATGTGCGGCACCACGACGACCAAGCGTCGCCGTTCGCTCACGCACGGGCGGCAGCTGGTGCTCTCGACGCTGCAGAACCACCCCGAGCTTGCCCAGAATATGCAGGTGAGCACACCGGAATGCGATTTTGACAAGTGCACGTCGTGCGGCGAGTGCGTCAACGTGTGCCCCACGTTTGCCTGCGATTTGGTGGGAAGCGGTCGCTTTGCACTGGAGTCCACGTATTGCCTAGGTTGCGGAGCCTGCGTCAAGGTGTGCCCCGAGCATGCGCTCAAGCTGGTCGAGCACGATGCGTCCAATCTGGTCGTTGTCGACCCCGAGGCCGAGGAAAAGGCCGCTCAGAAGGCCAAGGCCCACGAGGAGGCCGAGAAGGTCAAGGCCGAGGCAAAGGCCAAGCTTGACAAGATGCTCGATCAGGTGGAGAAGCTCGCGGACTAGCTAAACGAGCGTAAATGATGGCCGGTGGGACAGGTACTGCCCCGCCGGCCAAAAAATTGCGGTGGAATAGTTCCCGTTTTGCCTTTAAGCTGGCCATTCTAGGAACTATTCCACCGCAACTAATAAATGGTTAGTTCATGCTACTTTGGTGGCCGGTTCGACCGGTACCGTTGCGCGTCACGGTTTCATGGAGCAAAAAGAACCCGGGGACCTGTTTGGTCTCGGTGTATTCCATAAGGATGCCGTCGGCGTTGTAGGTCTGCCCACGTATAACGGCGAGTGCGTTAAAGTCGTCGAGATCGAGCACGCGCGTATCCTCGGGCGTGGGATGCTCGATCGTCACATCGCGTTTGCCCGTGACAATCTTAATGCCAAGATCTTCTTCGAGGTAACGATAGATCG
>CABVBR010000045.1 GCA_902496645.1 uncultured Collinsella sp. | reverse complement strand
CGGTCGACCTCGACCGCCACGTAATAACTACGACCAACCCGCCGAAAAGGGACTGGTTTAATTTGACAGCTTTTATCTGGGAAAATGCTGTCTCTCTGCCATTTGGCGCAAACCAATCCGTCCCCTTCGTACCAATCTGGTGCCATGGAGACAGGTTCGTTTGCACCAATAAAGGAAAAGGGCCGCGCACCCAACCGGATGCGCGGCCCTCATGCCATGAATGCGAGTGTGTCCTCGGCGAGCTATTTACTCAGCAGCCTCGGTGGTCTCGGCCTCGGCAGCAGCCTCCTCGACGGGAGCCTCTGCGGAAGCCTCGGCGGCCTGCTTGGCAGCCTCCTCGGCAAACTTAGCGGCACGCTTAGCCTTCTCGGCAGCCTTAGCCTCAGCGGCGGCCTTGCGAGCGGCCTCGGCCTCAGCAGCCTTGGCGGCCTTGGCAGCCTTGGCCTCCTCGGCCTTCTTGAGCTGGGCGGCAGCGGCGCCACCGAACTTGTCGGCGAAGCGCTGGACGCGTCCACCGGTGTCGACGAACTTCTGCTGGCCGGTGTAGAACGGGTGGCACTCGTTGCAAAGCTCGACCTTCATCTCGGACACGGTAGCGTGCGTCTTGAAGGTGTTGCCGCAGGAGCACGTCACCGTGCACTCGACATACTGGGGATGGATACCCTGCTTCATGGTAGGACTCCTTATTGGTCAGGCGCTGGTTACCGATCAGCGCATAAGGCGTCTTGGTTTCCGACCAAGACAACAAACTCGGCTATGGTACCACGGCGCCGCGTGTCCCACAAAAGGTTCACGGTCTTTTCGGCACAACACGGGCTGGCCCTTAAGGATCTGACGCGTATCGGAAGACCGACGCTGCCTCTGCGGCATCGTTCACGCGCCACGCCCGCAGCAGCAGGCGAGATGTCTCGATATCCCTCATTGGCAACCTCCGTCTCAGGGCCTCAGGAGCGATTGCACGTCTCATCGGCAATTGTGGGGGCGAGCCCAGGCACCAGCCCCCGAGAGCGGGCGCCTACATATCTTCTCAGATGTCCGCACGAGTAATTCAACTCATAAGGACTGGCTATCCCTAACCTGTGACACAATCCCAAACGCACAGAACAGAATCATCAGCCCAATCATCGCATAAGAGGCAGCCGAACCTTCAAGCACTATTCCACAAAGAACAATCTCCGCGCCGCCAATGAGCACTGTTATCAGGCGCTCTGCCTTTTTGCTCCCGCCGCTCGCATGAAAAGGCGGCAAAGCGCACAAAATCACATATAGCCCGGGAAGGGAATACGGGATCGATAGTCCAACCCCTCCATCAACTGCAGTGTTTTGCGTAAGAATCAACTGGACCCACACGGCAGTTATCACTGAACAGGTCGTCGATAAAAGAAGGCCAGAAATATAGCACGCAAGAAAGTTCCGTCGCATTCGAACGGAGAAATCCGCGAACTCCCTTCGCCGCGTGGAAACAATAAGGTACACAGAAATTGCAATAGAACCGATCAGAGAAAGCAGCGGAACAACCAGCAATTCAAACTTATTTCCCCATCGATCAACCACGCCCCCACTCCAATGAGCTGGAATTGTATCGGGGAGGGCCGACCAAGCCGCCCATAGGATGAGAAATGGAAGAATAGAGAGGATGAAGGATGATAACACTGCAGTATTTTTTGAGACTCTCATCGATTCCGCATCTCCTTGTGCGCCCGCATTCCACTCCGTCTTAAAACGACTGTAAATAATAACTTGAATGCAAATTTGTTTTAATTTTTACGTGCTCAAGCCCGGAGACCCGATGTGACCAAACCCGCAATTTCGACGTTAACAAACGCATGCGCGGGCTCTGCCAGCTCGCCATCAGGCGGATCGAGGGTTTCCGCCCCAAGGCCGCCGAGGTGCTGGAAGGAACCGAGGCCGAGGCCCTGGCCTACTCGGACTTCCCCTACGAGCACCACGTCGGGTTGCGTACCAACAACGTGCAGGAGCGCACCGACGCGAGCTCAAGTGCCGCAGCCGCGTGGTGCAAAACGCATCTCCACCGTTCCTTCGACTGAGAAAATGCCGCCCCCGGGGCCCGGGAGGGCCCCGGGGGCGTTCGGCTGACTGCGGAAACGGCCTATCCGCTCAATACATTCGGCTGGGATCGGAAATCAACCAAACTGAATCAGGTTCAGTTGACATCGTTAAATCATGACCACCCGCATAGCGGGTGGTCATGATTTAACGAACTGGACGTTTGACCGTAAGGGGAGGAGGGGACTGGCAAGGCCAGTCCCCTCCTCCCCCATGACGCTCGATTTGCATTTACGACTCGATGAAAGCCGGGCCGCTGGTTACCTTGTCAAATTCGAGCACCGACGTTCCGGTGTTCAAATAAAGGCTTCCTTGGTTTCCGTCTGCGGAGGCGTAAGCCAGGTGGACAAATCCGTAATCATCTCCTGATTGGTCGGCCAACATGAAGATGTTCGGATCGCCGGTTGTCTCAAATGAACCGTCGGTCACATTTCCATTGCTGTCGACGATTTGCCACCTGTTTTCGTCTTCCCCAAGGAAGGAGAGCTGGGTTAAGCCGGTCTCGTGGTCTCGGTACACTCCGTCTAGGCGGAACCCTTCGGAAATGCCATGTTTCAAGGTGTTCGCATCTTTTATGGATACGGCAGAGACTACGATTGCGGCTATCGCGACCAATAACGCCAGCGCAATGGGTATTTTGGCGGAGCCGGTCTTCATGTCATTCACCTCCCCCGTATGTATCGAGGTATTCCTGCTTGAGCGTCTGCGAGGACGACTTGATCTTTTCCACGAGCGTGCCGGCCTCGATGAAGTAGAACGAGTTGGTGAGGTCTGCCAGGTCGTCGAGCAGATGGCTTGAAATGAGCACGCTTCGTCCCCGCGCCACCTCGCTGCGCATCGCGTCGCAGGAGGTTTTCCGTTTTCCCGGATCGAGGCCGTTCAGCGGTTCATCGAGGATGAGGTACGGGCAACCGGTCGCTATCGCCATGGCAAGCTTTACCTGCTGCTTCATTCCTGTCGAGAGTTTACGGGTCGGCTTGTCGAGATATGGGGAGATTCCGAGGGAGTCGCAGAGCGAGTCGACGTCGGCGGCCGATTTCCACTCCTCCCTAACGAAGGCAAGGTGCTCGATGGCCGATAGCGTGGGATAGAGATCCGCGCTGCCCGAAGAGCTCAGGTAGACGAGTTCTGCGAATTCGGCTGATCGACGTTGGCAGATTCCGTCTGCCGCCAGGCTTCCCGAGCGGATGCGGGTGGGAAATTGGCCCGACAGCGCTTCAAGAAGGGTGGTTTTCCCCGAGCCGTTGGGAGCGACGAGGCCCGCCGCCGTTCCCGGGCTCAGGAAAAGCGACCCGATTGAAAGTATCGTCGTGCTTCCGTATCCCACGCTCGCGTCTAGAAGCTCGAGCCCATGGTGCTTTTTAGCGGGTCCAGGCTGTTTGGGGGAACGTGTCGCAACGGCGCCGACCGCAAGAAGGACCGCGGCGTATGCCAGGGCCACGGCAAGCATCGATGCGCTGCCTGAACCGGAGCCAATGAATTCTGCCGGGAAGCATCCTACGTAACCCGTTGCCTCGATAGGCGAGAATACGGGCAGTGGCAGGAGCCCGAGCACGGCATTATGCCCTAGTGCCGAATCGGACAGTAACGGGAATGCCGGGGCCGCGACGAGCAGCGCTGAGGCAAGGGGGCCCGCGAGGACGCGCCTCGTTGCGGTCGATAGGACGGCGGAGCAAACGGATATCAAGGTTCCGCCCGCAAGCAGCGCGAGAAGCAGGGTCGTGAAGACGTTTCCCGCGGTCGTGGTGGCAAGCGCGCCGTCATGGAAGAAGGCGATCGGGTACCCAATCTGCCCGAAGCCGTTTAGGGCCAAGGCGCAAATGCCCCCGGGTGCGAGGCCGGCGAGGAGTATCGCGGTCCCCGCGGCGATTATCGAAAACACGGTCTGGATAAGGCGCCGGAATTTGGGCACGGGCGCCTTCGCCGCCAGGGTCGCAGGCCTTGTGGCCCCGAGCAGGAGTATCGACGAGAGAAGGAAGGGGATGAAGGGAAGGAAAGACGGCACCATGGCAATGGCGTAAGGCAGGAAGGAAAGGAATGGCAGGTCGCTTGCGGAGGCCGGGATATCCGTGATGCCGGAGCTGCTCAGGGCACGGCAATATGCGAGCGCTGCGTCATTGGTCTCTCGGTCTCCCACGATGGACCCGGATTGGAAGCCTTCGCCCATGAGCGCGTAGTAGCTCTCGGCAGAATCGAGAAAGGCGGCGTCGGTTTGAGCGGCGAGGGCGGCGTTCGCGTATCTTGCAAGCTCCGCGTCATTTTGCTGCTCTGGAGATAGGTCTGTGCCGCTGGCCTGGGGCGCGCGCGTATTGAATGCGTCGACAAAGCTCTGCATGCCCTGTTTCATAAAGAAGGGCCCGTAGATGGGTGAATTGAACGCAATGGGGACGGAAAAGGCTGCAGCGAGAACGAGCGTACAAATCCATACGGCCTTGTCTCTTAGGATTAGTTTGAGAAGAAGTCGACAGTACATTTAGAAGCACCTACGTTCCTCAAAGAATTGTTAGATTAAAAGTAACAGACCGGATGAAGATACGTGCGACGGGGGCGAGGCGAATGGCTGAGCGGTATCGATATGCGGGTTCAACGGTATCACATTGGCCACATAGATTTTTAACTTGCATTTCTACCCGCCCTTTTCGTAGAGTCGCCGATACGTGCTTAGCGCACCCTCGGCGCGTCCGGCAGGCTTTGCGAAATGGGATCCAGGAGACTTCGGCGCAGCATCATCTTGCGGAATGCTTCTAATGAGCCTCCCATCCTTCAAAAACAGAATCTCATCGCACAGCCTATCGACCGAATCCAAGATGTGGGATGACATGATGATGCACGTACCAGAATCGGCCAGCTTCCTGAGAATCTCGGAATGCAAGTCCACCCTGCTGGGGTCGAGCGCGTTCATGGGCTCATCTAATAGAAGGTACCGCGCGCCCGTCGCATACGCAATCGCCAGGGTAAGCTGCTGCTTCATGCCCTGGCTCAGAGTGCGGATCCTCATCTTCGCGAACTCGCCTATCTGCGTTTGTTCCACTATCTCTTCGATATCGCGAGCATGCGGCCACATATCGCAAACCATCTTGAGGTGATCTTCCGCACGCAATCCGGGATACAGCAGCGTCCCCTCACCAGATGCATAGAAGATCATAGAACGGACCTTTCTCGCACCCGTACCCTGCACCTCATCCAGAACGATGCTCCCGTCCACGCGAGGACCCGGCAAACCTGCCATCGCACGCAGCAACGTCGTCTTTCCATGCCCGTTCGGAGCGACGAGACCGTAGACCGTACCCGGGGCAAACTCAGCGTTCACCGAATCTACGAGCACCTTCTTTCCATAAGAGATCGTCAGCGTTTGAAGGTCAATCATCGAGATCATCCCCTTTCGATCTTTGGAACACTCAGGCGCACCATCAACGGAGATACGGCGCCCAAGACCACCAGCAGAGCGCCCGATGCGCCGACGACCTCTCCAAAAGGCATCGCGTTCGTCCCTCGCCCAAGGAACCCAATCGTCCCCACCTGGGAAGCGGGATCAAACGAGGCGAATGGAGCCAGCAGCGCGACGCCCATGCCCACGCTTTCAACATGAGCGCTCAACGAACCCAACACCAAGAGAACCGCGCAAACCATTCCGGTGACAACGGGGTTGCGGCTAATCGCTGCTGTCAACGCAGCGACGACGGAAATCACGCCGTATGCCATGACCAGCAACGGAATACTGCACAACACCGCCTCCCCCACCATGGACGTTGTCGAAGCTCCCGCCCGAATGAGAGCGACGGGATACTCCGATCCACCCGCACCGTTCTTAATCACGGACACAACGACAGCGGGAACCATCGACACCAAAAGCAGCACCAAGCCAAGCAGGAGAGCCAGCGCAACAGCCGTCAGAAAACGCACATGCGCTGTTGCGGGGATCTGGAGAACCAGAAGGGAACGACACTGCAGGTGGGTGCACGCGAGCGATGTGACAACCACGGGCAACAGCAAAAATAAGGAGGGAAGCGCTGCCTGGAGATACGAAAGGAGGATTAATGGGGGCATCTTCGTACTTAACTCGTAAACCTTGGGGTCCGGCAAGCTCGCGATCGACTCAAGCAGAAGGGCGCGCGCCTCCGCACGAGAAGGAGTCTCCGGCTCGATTCCGATCGATTGCAGGAGGGTCGCATCTGCCGCGCCCAGCTCGCCTCGAGCGCGCTCGTACGTCGCAAGGCTTCGAAACCCCTCCGCAGGCGTGGGCGCGTACACGAAACCCGAAAGAGCATCTCGCATGCCTTCCAGGGCCGCTTTGCCCTCGACGTCCATATTCGCAGCGTCCTGCTCTAGATACCGATCTATTGAACGGAGCTCCCCATCCCTATACCGAACAGCGGAAACGTCACCAGCGTCAGGAAACACCTCGACCAGAGCCGGGGCCAGCATCGCCGTCGACATTGCAATCGCGCATACGGCGAGGGCAGGAGAATGCAGGAGCAGCTTCCCCATCGTTCTTACGTATGCAACGGCGGAGGCACAAGCGCTCGAACGGGCTGTCGTTCTCGATGCGGTGAAGGAACCTCTCTCAAGACAAATCGGGGACATCGGGCGCGCGCAGCCGCTCTTTCCAGCAACGCAAAGCAGGCTAATTGCCAGCACCTCGATCCCGATTGCGCATACGAGGGTAATCGCGCCACGCTCGAAGCAAAGTCCAGGCAGATTCACTATCTGCGTTGTCGGGTACGGGCTATAGGCGCCGACGGTCAACTCAGTGTTCGCATACGTAAGGGGATTCAACAGGGCGAACTCACGTAAAGCGATGGATCTTCCGTAATACCCGGGAACCATCGTCGCCCCCATCAGGGCACATACGAACACGATTCCAAGCGTAGGGTTATTGGCAATCTTCACGGCAAGGTGAACGACGAGCGAGATGAACGCCGCCACCAAGAATTGCAAAATGGCCGTCTGTGCGAACACCAGCCAAGCCGGTTTGATAACCGGAGTCGCATATTGAACGTAGCCTATCGGATAGAACAGCGAGCCCGGGCCATTCTTCACAAGTGCGGCGATTATCCCTGGAAGATTGACGGCGAAGACGGCAAGCATCGCAAAAACACTCGCCCATACGCTCGATGCAACAAGCCTGCCCAGCTCACCCATCGGTGCCTGGATGATGAGTTTTTCACGTTTGTTAAGACGCGCGGCAAGGAACGAGACGGCAACGGCCGTTGCGGCCCATAGCAAGTACTCCTTCGATCCGTCATAAAAGGAGTACGCTCCATCCGATACCTGCAGAAACGGAAGCAGAGGAGAGAGCGGCGCCAAGACAAGACGCCCCGCGGCAAGAGGGTACAGAAGCGCGGGCATGCTTGATGAAGAGGTATAGACACCCTCCTCCCCCGCATTCACAAGCGCATCCGCATAGGATGCTGACAATTCCTGCTCAACACGGGTTATTCCCGACTCGAGGTATTCGACCCGTCCGTCGATGCCAGCCGCGCTCCTGAAGACGGGCAGAGCACAAAGAACCATCAACGCAACAACGGCAACACAGAGCGACCTGGAGGAGAGGAGCGACCTAAAGATTGCCTTCGAGATTTTGAGCATACGTATCACCAGCTCGTTTCAACACGATTCAGCTCGATGCGCGGGGTTACGATTGCAGCATGCTGTGATTACTTGCCGGCAAAGTCAATTTAACATAAACTGTTAAAAAGTAACCTGAGTTTTTTAAATTCTTCGGAGGTTATTATGAGTTCCGACAATCGCACTCCCCGGCTTCATTCCTTCCGCATCGCATGTGCGATAGCCTCTGCGGCCCTTTGCGTCACCGCCATCGCACAAGTGGCGTTCTCCTTAAAGCCAGCAATCGAAGTGCTCGACAACCCTGTGATTGCAGACTCCCCCGCGTATCCAGCCCTTGCGATCTCGACATTGGCCCCTGCCGTCATCGGTATCGCTACGACCATCCTCAGCGCCGTTCTCGTGTGGACGATCAAGAGCGCAGACCCCTTCAAGAAAGGGTCTGCGACGTGCTTGAAGGTACTCGGCATTCTCTTCGTTGTTCAAGCTGCCACCAGCCTCTACGCCGGCTCACTCAAAACCTCCGTTTCGATGTTTGGCGGCGAGGGGGCCGTCGGCGCCCAAGAGATCGCTTCATCATTCGATTGGACCTCTCTGGTTCTCGGCATCGTCCTGTTCATGCTTTCCCAGCTCTTCTTGTACGCCCGAGAGCTGTACCTCGACTCCGACGAGATTGCGTAAGGAAACGCCATGCCCGTAATTGTTCGCCTCGACAAGATCATGGCCGAGCGAAAGATTTCCTCGAACGAACTTGCCGAAAGGATTGGAACCACGCCCGTGAATCTGTCCCGTATTAAAAAAGGGCATATTCGCGGCATTCGCTTCAACACACTCGAGCAGCTATGCCTCGCCCTTCGTTGCCAACCCGGAGACCTTCTCGAAGTCATGAGCGAAGAGGATGCCCGAAAGGAGTTCGGACTCGATTGGTCCGCCGAGGATTAGAGGGCGCGACGAGACTCGTCCCCGCGTTCAAGAGTCCATCGATACGCTCCAAGCGTTCGGCTACGGCATCACCGAGCCGGACGACCGAAATATCGTCATACGCGAAGTGAAGACGATCAGTCGGCTCTAGCTCACCGAGTACGCGGCAGTGCTGGGCCCATCCCAACTGAGGTCACGGTGGTCCGATAGGGGTGCCGCCCGCGGCATGCGCCGCGGAGCGGTATCCCCTACCGAAGGGCGGGGATGCCCTCCGCTTCCAGTTCGGAATCAGCCGTCGGAGGCGTTCGGCTGACTGCGGGAACGGCCTGTCCGCTCAATGTGTTCGGCTGAGATCGGAAATCAACCCAACACGAGCCGGACACGCGCCAGACGGCTCTTCCCCGTGCGGCCTTCCCCCTTACGCTCATGTTGCAGGCATGTAACGCCGCAGCGAGCGCGCCTTTTTTGCGCCAGACAGGTACAATGATGAACACTGTACCGTAGCGGAGCGCCCCGCGCGCACCGCAATCACGCGAAAGGGTTTCCCATGGCCGAGATCTCGTCCTCCCGTATCGTCATCACCGTCCTTGGCAAGAACCGCCCCGGCATCGTCGCCGGCGTCACCCGCGTTCTGGGCGAGGCCAACGTCGACATCCGCGACATTACGCAGTCCATTATCGAGGACATCTTCACCATGACCATGCTGGCCGACACTGCCGAGTCCAAGCTCGACTTCGCCGAGCTGCAGAAGGCGCTGGCCGAGGCCGGCGAGCTTTCGGGCGTCAACGTGTCCATCCAGCGCGAGGACGTCTTTAACTTTATGTACCGCCTGTAGCGAGCAAGCCGCTGGGGATAGCCTGACGCGCGCATGCCCATGCAAGTCACCCCGATGCGGCCCGGAGAGGAGCGCGCATGGCCTACGACGCCAAGAAAATCTATTACCGCTTCGATGACCACTTGAGCCGCCTGGTTCTGGATTACGAAGCAAGCCGCCAGATTTCGCCTGAGAGCGAAAACCTCTACCACGGCCTGCCGACCGACCCTTATGACGAGGGCCTGTTTGTCGAGCACAATGTCAAGCGCGGCCTGCGCAATGCCGACGGCTCGGGCGTGGTCGCGGGCCTCACTCGTATCTCGGATGTGCACGGCTACAACAAGGTCGACGGAAAGGTCGTGCCCGATCAGGGCAAGCTCACGCTTCGCGGCTACAGCATCGAGGATCTGGTCAACAATGCCCAGGCCGAAAATCGCTACGGCTACGAAGAAGTCGCCTATCTGCTTATCACGGGTTCGCTGCCCACCAAAGAGGAACTCGACGGATTTTGCGAACGCCTGGGTGCTTTTAGGCATCTGAGCGACGAATACGTCCGCGAGTTCCCCATGACCACGGTGTCGTCGAGCATCATGAATGTGCTTCAGCGCGCCGTGCTGCTGCTCTACGCCTTCGACGCCGAGCCCGACGCCATTACACCCGAGCACGAAATCGACGTCGCCATCTCCATGCTCGCCCGTCTCCCCCGCATCGCCGCCTTCGCGCATATGGCCTCGGTCGCCAAGCGCCGCGGCTCCGAGGTTCACGTACCGCACCCCACACCCGGCCTCTCCACCGCTGAGACCATCCTGCAGGTGTTGCGCGGCGGCATGGCGTTCACCCGCGACGAAGCCATGCTGCTCGACGTGATGCTCATGCTGCACGCTGAGCACGGCGGCGGCAACAATTCCACGTTTGCCTGCCGCGTGCTGTCCTCCTCGGCCACCGACCCGTATTCCGCCTACGCCGCGGCTATCGGCTCGCTCAAGGGTCCGCGCCACGGCGGCGCCAACGCCAAGGTCGTGTCCATGCACGAGGATATCCGTGCGCATGTCTCCAATTGGGAGGACGAGGACGAGGTCGCAGCCTACCTGGGCAAGATCCTCGACAAGCAGGCCTTCGACGGCACGGGCCTCATCTACGGTATGGGCCACGCCGTCTACACGCTGAGCGACCCGCGCGCCGAGGTGTGCCGCCGTTACGCGCGCACGCTTGCCGCCAAGAAGGACTTGGGCGAGGAGTTCGCGCTCATCGAGCGCATCGAGCGCCTGGCCCCGCAGGTGATGCGCGATCACGGCATGACCAAGCCCATCTGCGCCAACATCGACCTGTACACGGGCTTTATCTACAAGATGCTCGGCGTGCCCGAGACGCTCTTTACGCCGCTGTTCGCCGTCGCCCGCATGGCCGGCTGGTCGGCGCACCGCATGGAAGAGCTCTTCTGCGCGCATCGCATCATCCGCCCGGCCTATCGTCCGGTGATCGAGCCGCTGGAGTATAAGCCGCTCGCCGACCGCTAGGACGCGGACCGTCATAGAACCCGAGCGTGGCCAGGGCATCACCGCCCTCGGCCACGCTTTTTATGCCAGTAGAAAGGATCGCAACGAATGATTGTGTTTTCCGATATGGATGGAACGCTGCTGACGAGCGATAAGCAGATGAGCGACGCCACCTGGGCGATGCTCGACGAGCTTGCGCGCCGCGGTATTGAGTTTGTGCCCTGCACGGGGCGCCCGCTGTCGGGCATCTTTGAGCCCATCCTCGCTCACCCCGCCGTACACTACGCGGTCTGCGCCAACGGTGCCAGCGTCTGGCAGCTCGACGACGGTACGCCCACCGATACTTCACGTGCTACGTGCATTTTGAGCCGACCGCTCGACCGCGCCATCGCCCACCGCGTCCATAGCATTGCCGCCGGCCATGACGTCACCTTCGATATCTTCGCCGACGGCCAGTGCTTCCTCCCCCGCTCGCTCTACACGCGCCTGGACGAATTCTGCGGCGGCGACCCCCACATCGCGGCTTCGCTCAAGCGCACACGAACACCGATCGACATGGATATCGACAGCAAGATCGACGAGGTCGAGACACTCGAACGCATCGCCATGTACTGGCACGACCCGGCCGATCGCGACGCCATCGCGGCCGAGCTCGACACGCTCGGAGGCATTGAGGTCACGCGTTCGTACGCCATGAATATCGAGATCATGGGCGAGGGTGCCACCAAGGGAACGGCCCTCACGTGGCTATGCGAGCACCTGGGCGAGCGTCTCGCCGACGCCTGGGCGTTCGGCGACAACATCAACGACATCCCCATGCTGCAGGCAGCGGGCCATGGCGTGGCCATGATCAACGCCGAACCTGAAGACCGCGAGGCCGCCGACGCCATCACCGAATACGATAACGACCACGACGGCGTCGCCCGCACCATCATGGCCGCCCTCGCCTAGTCATTGGGGACGTTCTTAAACGACTAGTCACTGGGGACACTCTTCGCGAAAAAGTTGCAAGGACTGTCCCCCACTGCCGGCGGAAAAGGAACGTCCCCAACTGCCGGATCAGGCGAGGCTCTCCAAAACGTGGCGGAGCTCCTGCTGGACGGCGTGGTCGCGGTTGCGCCCCACCACGCGATCGGCAACGGCCTTGAGCGCGGGGCGTGCATTTTCCATCGCACAACCCGTGCCGACAAAGCGAATGATCTCGTAGTCGTTCATCGAGTCGCCAAACGCCATAACCTCATCGCGCCCAATGCCATAATGCTCCGCGAGCTGTGCGATACCCGAAGCCTTCGACACGCCGGGCTGCATAGCATCGATCCACGCGTTACCCGAAGGCGCAAAAGTAAAGAGCTGACCGAGTTCGCGCTGCAGCACGTACGCACTGTCCATAACGGCACCGTCATCGCAAAAGATACTCGCTTTGATGATATTTACGCTGGGATCGGGCAGCTCCCAAATGCGCTCGGCATTGGGAAGGTCTTTATCGACCTCACGCACGAACTTGCACTCGTCATCGAGCAAAAAGGACTTGGTTCGGTCAAAGAGCGCAAGATGCAGATTGGGAAATGTCGCGACGGCCTGGGCGAGCTTTCGAATCGCCAGGTGCGAATACACCTCGCGGTCTACCATTTTGCCGTCGGCGTAGACCTGGGCACCGTTAGCTGCGACAAAGTCCATCTTGTCACGAACGGGTGCAAAAAACTCGCACAGGCGGTCGTAGCGACGACCTGACGATGCGGCAAAATGCACGCCACGGTCACGTAGCGCCAGAACCAGTTCGTATGTCTCGGGAGGCACCTGGCCGTTTTCGTCAAGCAGCGTGCCGTCCATATCGGATGCAATCAGTTTAACCATAGAAAAGCTCCCTTCGGGCTTGTTGGAATCGAACGTGTATCCGATTCCAACGTACCCAAAGGGAGCTCAAATAAGACTTCGCGGACGCAAACGTTACAAGGACCTAGCAAATAGCTCACACATGCCAGAGGCCTCATGGTCGCGGCGTCAGGCGACACGTCAAAGAGTGTCCCCGACGACTAATCGTTGAAGAACATCCCCGATGACTAGTCGGCGTAGGTGAAGGTGGTGACGTCGAACATGCCCTCGGGGCGGATGCGAAGCGTCGGGATCACCGGCAGGGGCAGGAAGATGATGCCCATGATGGGGTCGAGCGGCGGCTCGATACCCATGGCGCGCGCCTTGACCATAAAGTCATCGTGCTGCGCGGCGACATCCTCGGCCGTGCCCTCGCTCATCAGGCCACCGAGCGCCAGCGGAATGCGCGCCACGACCTCGCCGTCGCGCACCAGCACGTGGCCGCCCTGGCCCACGGCCTCAACGGCAGTCATCATATCCGCCGCATTGTCGCCCACCACGCACACGTTGTGCGAGTCGTGGCCGATCGTGGAGGCAATGGCACCGCCGGTGATGGTGAAACCGCGCACCCAGCCGCGACCGATATGCTTGCCGACAAGCCCCATGCCGGCGGGACCGTCGCCGTCGGCGCCCTCGGCCTGCAGCGACACGCCGCGGCCGTGGCGCTCGATCAGCATAATGCGGCGCAGGCCCTCGGCGCTCTCGGGGCGAGCCATACCCGTGATGGCCTTACCCGGCACCACGTCAATCACGGCCTCGCCCGGGTTAAAG
>CABVBR010000044.1 GCA_902496645.1 uncultured Collinsella sp. | reverse complement strand
ACTCCTCGTCGTCCTCGGGAATATCAAGCTGGATAAACGAGGTAGACACGCCCTGTGGGGCCGTCCAGGAAACGCGATGCTGTGTATCGATCCAAGCCTGCGCGATATCGCGGTTGTCAAACACGATCTTGCGATTGCGCTCGAGGATCTTATCCTTGTGTTCAAGCACATAGGTCGCCAGGGCGTCGTTGAACACACCGCCGCAGATCATGGTGTAATCGCGATAGGTACGGATGCGGTTGGACACCTCTTCGTCTGCCACGACCCAGCCCACGCGGGCCGCAGGCGTCGAATAGGTCTTGGACACCGAGTTGGTGACAATGGCATTCTCGTACACGTCAGCCATCGACATAAAGGCCTCGGTGTTCTCAAGCGGCAGATACACCTCGTCGCACAGCACGTAGGGGCCCACCGAACGGGCGATCTCGGCAATCTGGCCGAGCATATCGGCATCGAGCACCGTACCGATGGGGTTAGATGCGTTGTTTATGCAGATAAGCTTGGTGTTGGGACGCACCAAGCGCTTGAGTTCCTCGATATCGGGCTTCCAGCCGAGTTCCTCGCGAAGCTCCCAATACTCGACCTCGGCGCCCAGCGTGCGCGGAATCTCGTAGAGCGGCGCGTAGGTGGGCCACTCGGCAATAACATGGTCGCCGGGCTCGACCACAGCCATGATGGCGTTGAGGTTCGCACCCGTGCAGCCATTGGTCTGCAGAATGTGGTCGGGATTGACCTCCCGACGATACAGCTTGGCAACCACGGCCTTAAACTCCGGCGAGCCCTCGATCCAGCCGTAGTTCATCTTCTCGCGGTCCAAGCGCTCGTAGAACGTGGCGCCGTCCTGCTCATCGAGCGCGCGCAGCTCGCCCATGGTGAGCGACGAGATCGTCGACTGGGCGATGTCCCACGTGGCACTTTTCTCCCAAACGTTGAGCCATTCCTCAACGCCAATCGTCTTGATGTCCATGGACAAGCTCCTTACAAAAGCAGACATCCAATCGTGTTGACGTCCCTCATACAAGATTGGGGCGGTGCGAAAACCCGCACCGCCCCAATGGGAGACATCTAATGGCAGCTAGATGTATGTATTATGACCTGTACGGGTCCTTGAAGACCTTAGAGGTCCTCGCGCCAGAAGGGCATGCTCATGCAGCGCGGGCCGCCGCGGCCGCGGGAGAGCTCGGCGGAGGGCACGACGAGAAGGTCCAGGCCCTCCTTGTACAGCACGTCGTTGGTGACGGTGTTGCGGGCGTAGACGCAGATCTTGCCGGGCTCGACGCACAGGGTGTTGGAGCCGTCGTTCCACTGCTCGCGGGAGGCCGCGATCGGGTCGCCGCCGCCGCAGGGGATCAGCTTGACCTGGTCGACGCCGGTGGCGTCCTCCAGGACGTGCTCGAGGGTGTCCTCGATCAGGCGGATGTTCACGTCGCCCGGGTTCTTGCCGGCGGTCAGCTCGTAGACGCGCAGGGTGCCCATGATGGCGGGGTGGATCGTGAACTTATCGACGTCGATCTGGGTGAAGACCGTGTCGAGGTGCATGAAGGCGCGCGAGACCGGGATGTCGAAGGCCAGGATGCGCTCGACCTTGGAGTCGGAGTTCCAGAAGATGTTCTGGGCCATGACGTCGATGGCCGCGGCCTGGGTGCGCTGGGAGATGCCGACGGCGAGAGTCTTCTCGTTGATGTTCAGCACGTCGCCGCCCTCGGTGTGGAACTGGCAGTCGCGGCGGAAGTACAGCGAGACGTCCTTGTAGTCGGGGTGGTACTTGAAGACGTACTTGCCGTACAGGGTCTCGCGGTTGCGGGTGACCGAGTACATGCGGTTGAGGTTGACGCCCTCGCCGACGACCGCGAACGGGTCGCGGGTGAAGTAGAGGTTGGGCATCGGGTCGATGATCAGGTCGGACTCGGACTCGGAGTTGACCAGGGAGTCGAGGGTCGTGGACGCCGTGAGGGGCATGTCGATCTCGGCCTTGGTCATGCCGGCCATGGTCTTCTTGACGAACTCGAGGTTGTCCTCGATGGAGTCCAGCTTCTCGCGGACGATCTGCGGCATGTGCTGGCCGCGGATGCCGGCCTCGGCGATGTACTGGTCGGTGAACTCGGCGCGGGCGCCGGGGACCTGGTCGAACACCTCGGCGACGAGGTTCTCGAGATAGAGGACCTCCACGCCCTGGTCCCTCAGGATCTGGGCGAAGGTGTCGTGCTCCTGCTGCGCGACCTCCAGGAACGGGACGTCGTCGAACAGGAGTCGCTCGAGCTCGTCGGGCGGCAGGTTGAGGAGCTCGTCGCCGGGACGGTGCAGGCAGACCTTCCTGAGCTTGCCGATCTCGGAAGGCACGTGCAGACCTTTCGTCATGGCCTCCTACCTTTCTTTCGGGCCTTACTGGCCGAATGTATCAGCGCCCCTCCGTATGGGACGCTGCTTGCTGACAGCACTAGTTATATCCAAAAACCACCCGCAATTCCACCTCGCCCCCGAACGGTCAGCAAAGTGCGATGAACGGTATATCGCATATGATTCCCCCATGATGCACTTCAGTTTCGTAAAGCAGATTTTCCTAGGTAAACGTTATTTTTTTCTAGTAATTCAAGACGAAACACTCAAAGTTATCCATGATTCAAAATTGCATAGCGAAAACGGTTTTCTGCATATAAATGATGCTTGCCCTCGATTCGACCTACATTCGATTATATTCAGCTTGCTATCATTCTTATTCATACATTCTCACCAGTTGAGTGAGGATATAGATCGCTTACTCAAAGCACCGGACGTTAGTGCTTCGGCTCGTCAGCGTTAGAAGTAGGTAAAGATACCGTTCGCACAATACGTCCGTGCCGCAAGTCGACTAAATTGAGACAATAGAGAATAGTGTTAGGCTACCGTCCCCTGCGGGGACTGAACGGACAGATGAATATGCCGAGCAAAATCGAAAAAAAGCAAGCCGCCGCAAAGCTGCGCAAACCGCCGCGCGACTTCTCGTACACGCAGAACCGAGAGCTCAGCTGGCTGCGCTTTGACAACCGCGTGCTCGACGAGGCTTTTGATGAGTCCGTGCCGCTGTTCGAGCGCCTTAAGTTCGTCTCGATCTTCGAGTCAAACCTCGATGAGTTCCTCATGGTGCGCGTGGGTGGCCTGTCCGACCTGGCCGAGCTCAAAAAGCAACCTGTCGACAACAAGAGCAATATGACCGCCTCCGAACAGGTCGATGCTGTCATGGCAGAGCTGCCCGGGCTCCTTACCCGTTGGGAGTCCATTTTTAAGAACATCGAAGGCAAGCTCGACACCCTGGGCGTTCACCGCGCGCGTGTCGATTCGCTTACGCCCGAGGAACGCACCTTTGTCACCCGTTACTTCCAGGCCTACGTGTCGCCGGTCATCTCACCGCTGGTGATCGACCCGCGCCACCCCTTCCCCAACCTGCGCAACGGCGCGCTCTACCTGGCCTGCGGCCTGGACGGCGTCACCGACGAGGAAAGTCTGCTGGGCCTGATCGAGATTCCCGCCTCGATGAACCGCGTGGTCGAGATCCCCTCGCCCACCGGCACCTACTCCTACATTCTGCTCGAGGACGTCATCCTCGCCTGCCTGGACAGTTGCTTTGGCTCCTATAAGCCGCTCGACCGCGCACTCATCCGCGTCACCCGCAACGCCGACATCGATCCGGACGGCGAGGGCGTCGAGGAGGAAGAGGACTACCGCCAGCATATGAAGCGCATCCTCAAGAAGCGCCTGCGCCTGCAGCCGGTAGTGCTCGCCGTCTCGGGCTTGCTCGAAAAGTCAACGCTCAAGACCATCCGCAAAGCGCTCGAGCTCTCGCGTCGCTCGGTCTTTACCTGCGATATCCCGCTCGACCTGGGCTATGTCTTTGGCATCGAGGGCAAGATTCCCGAGCATCTGCGCAACGAGCTGCTCTTTACGCCGTTTAAGCCGCAGCCCAACCCCACCATCGATATGGCCCGCTCCATCCGCGAGCAGGTACTTCAGCACGACAAGCTGCTCTTTTATCCCTATGAGGCCATGAACCCCTTCCTGGATCTGGTGCACGAGGCCGCCTACGACCCCGAGTGCATCTCGCTGCGCATCACGCTCTACCGCGTGGCCAAGCAGAGCCGCCTGTGCGAGTCGCTGATCGATGCCGCCGAGAACGGCAAAGAGGTCACGGTGCTCATGGAGCTCCGCGCCCGCTTCGACGAGCAGAACAACATCGAGTGGGCCGAGCGTCTGGAAGAGGCAGGCTGCACCGTCATCTACGGCTCCGAGGGCTTTAAGTGCCACTCCAAGATCTGCCAGCTCACCTATCGCGAGGGCATGGCGCTTACACGCCTGACGCTGTTGGGCACCGGCAACTTTAACGAGAAGACGGCCAAGCTCTACAGCGATTTTATGCTCATGACCGCCCATCCCGGCATCGGCGAGGACGCCAACTTGTTCTTCCGCAACCTGTCGCTGGGCAACCTGCGCGGCGATTACCGCTTCCTGGGCGTGGCGCCGGTCGGCCTGAAGCCGCTCATCATGCGCGGCCTGGATCGCGAGATCCAGCGTGCCCTCGCTGGCGAGCCCGCCCGTGTGTTCTTTAAGCTCAACTCGCTCACCGACCGCGAGGTCATCGACAAGATCGCCGAGGCATCGTGCGCAGGAGTCCGCGTGGACATGATTATCCGCGGCATCTCGTGCCTCAAGCCGGGCGTTCCGGGCAAGACTGAGAACGTGCATGTCCGTTCTATCGTCGGACGCTTTTTGGAGCATGCGCGCGTTTACGCCTTTGGCGTGGACTCGGACATGATCTATCTGAGCTCGGCCGACATGATGACGCGCAACACCGAGCACCGCGTGGAGATCGCTTTCCCCGTGCTCGACCCCACCTGCCGCGCCCTGGTGCACGAGTACATGGGCATGCAGCTACGCGACAACGTGAAGGCCCGCAGCCTGACGAGCGACGGCACCTGGGTTCCCGTGGAGCGCGCAGAGGGCGAGAAGCCCTTCAACTCGCAGGAAGCCCTGCTGGAGCGCGCCTATCGCAACGCCGAGGCCGCCGCGCAGCAGCGTGCGCAGGAGAAGGAACGTGTGGCCGAGGAAGCTATTCAAGCCGAGCTTGAGCGCGAAGTAGCTGTCGAGCCTGTTGCCGAGCCAGAAGCTGTCGTCGCTCCCCCGGCGGCAGAGGCCGAGCTTGTCGAGGAGCCGGAGCCTGTCGTCGAGGCCACGCCCGAACCCGTCATTGAGGCGGAGCCCGCCCCCGAGCCTGAGCCGCAGCCGGCAGCGCCAAAGGTCCAGGAGGTCCAGGCGACCGTCATTGAGCCTGAGTCTGCGCCTCAGCCCGATCCGCAGGTCACCAAGCCCGCGCCCGAGACGAGCGCCCGTCGCGATAAGCCCGCTGGCAAGACCAAGGCCATCGAGCGCCATCGCCCCGGCCGCGTGCGCATGGGCCTGGGTCTGATCGGCCTGGGTCTTAAGACGCTCATTACCGGCAAGACGAAATAGTCGTTTGTAGAAGCAGTTTGTAGAAGCGCCCCGCATTTGAGGAAAGCCTCGGATGCGGGGCGCTTTTCCCTGCTACCATGGTGCGAACAACAACGCGAATGACAGGCAGGGATATGAAGCTCACTATAGAATCGATGACCTACGGCGCCGACGGGTTGGCGCACGCCGACAACGGCAAGGCCGTCTTTGTCCAGGGCGCCGTGGCAGGCGACACCGTCGAGGCCGAGGTCGTACAGGACGGCAAGTCGTTTATGCGCGCCCGCACCACCGAGATTCTGGAGCCGAGCCCCGATCGCATCCAGCCTCCCTGCCCCTTCGTGGGTATTTGCGGCGGCTGCTCGTGGGGCAATCTCTCGCGCGCCGCGCGGCTTGCCGCCAAGGAGCAAAACCTGCGCTCCACGCTCGAGCGCATCGGCAAGTTCGCTCCTGAGCTGGCAGATGAGTTGGTACAGCCCATCTGCCACACCAAGGACGACTGGGGCTACCGCAATAAAATCGAGCTCGAGCCGACCGTTGTCAACGGTCGTGTGCGTCTTGGCATGCACGGCGTCGACCCCAGCAAAATCGTGACCGTCGATGCGTGTCCGCTGTTCGATAAGCGTTTTCCCAAGGCGCTCAAATCGGTCGTCGGCGCGCTCAACTATCTGAGCGGCAGCCACGACCTGGGCCTCGAGCGCGTGGGCATTCGCGCATCGCGCCGCACCAAAGCGCTCGAGGTCGCGCTCTGGACGCCCACGGGTTCCTTTCCGCGCTCACAGGTCTCGCGCGTTCTGGCAGACGCCGCACACCCCACGAGCGTAGTGCGTGTGATGAGCAAGGGCGAGAAGAAGGCCCGCCGCGTCTCTAAGGTGGAGATGCTCGCCGGTGAGGGCTCCTGGACCGAGAATATCGCCGAGGGCCAGATGCGCTTGTCTGCTCCGTCGTTTTTCCAAGTCAATACCAAGGGCGCCGAGATTTTGATTGAGCTCGTTATGGACGCCCTCGACCCGCAGGAAGACGAACTGGCCGTGGACCTGTACTGCGGTGCCGGCACCTTTACCCTGCCGCTCGCCCGCCGCTGTGATTTTGTCGCCGCCGTCGAGGCCTACGGCCCGGCCGTGCGCGACCTGCGTCGCAACCTGGAGATCAACAAGCTCGATAACGTCGACGTCATCGGCGGCGATGCCGTGCGCGAGTTCCCCGACCAGGACGCCGATGTCCTGGTGGTCGACCCGCCGCGCGCGGGTCTCGCCCCCGAGGCGATCGACCTCATCGCGAGCACGAGTGCCCGTGATGTCGCCTACGTGAGCTGCGACCCGGCAACTCTGGCCCGCGACCTCAAGCGCTTTGTCGAGGAGGGCACCTTCTCCCCCGTCAAGATCACGCCGGTCGACCTATTCCCGCAAACCTTCCACTGCGAAACCGTCGTCCACCTCAAGCGCAACTAAACTAATCTGTTTTAGGGGGCGGGCTTCAGCAATCATCGAGTGGTGAATCATTGCTGAAGCCCGCCCTATTTCATTACTGATGGCTGACCGGAGCGCCGCAGTTTTGGCAGAAGGAGGCATTTGCTTCCACCATTGAGCCACACTGAGCGCAAAAATGAGCGGGCTCAACTGGCTGAGCATCATCGATCGCGGTCGACGCCTGCTGTACCTGCGAAACCTGCTGCGCCGGAGGCATTTGCTGGTACGGATTGGACTGCGGAGACTGAGGCTTATTCGACGATTCCTTGTTCAAGATAACAGCAAAGGCGACAGCCGCGACACCACCAAATACAACGAGCAAAACGAGAAGATCGGATACCCTAAGGCCTATCATCGCAAATCAGCTCCTCATGTAGCGAAAGATGACGGATGCCGAGATTTTATCGCCGCGCCGCAAGCCCCTCCTAGTGCGCAACACCCATCCACCCTGCATGATTTTCTGGGACGGGGATCAAAATCATTGGGGAATGGTGCGTGGCAAGCAGGGGTCTTCGGGGTATAAGACGGCTAATTGTATGCCGCCCTATGAAAGGAACCCTTATGCCCAGCGTTGCCGTTCTTGCCGCCGATGGCTTTGAAACGATTGAATGCCTGACCATGGTCGATGTCATGCGTCGCGGCGGCGTGCGCGCCACGCTCGTCTCGATCATGCCCACGCGTGAGGTCGTAAGCTCGCTGCAGATTCCCGTAACCTGCGACGCACTCTTTGACGAGATTAACTTTGACGAGTATGACTGCGTCGTGCTGCCCGGCGGTCTGCCCGGTGCCACCAACCTGCGCGCCGACCAGCGCGTCTGCGACGTAGTCTGCGAGTTCGCCACGACCAAGCATGTTGCCGCCATCTGCGCCGCCCCGTTTATCCTGGGCGAGCTTGACCTGCTCGAGGGACGCCACGCCACGTGCTTCCCCGGCTTTGAGAAGAGCCTCCCCGAGGGCGCCTATACCGGCGACAAGGTCACGCACGACGGCAACATCATCACCGCCAGCGGCATGGCCCAGTCGCTCCCCTTTGCGCTTGAGCTGCTGCGTACGCTCGCCGGCGACAAGGCTGTCGAGAAGGTTGCCGAGGGCATTCAGCTATGATTTTGGCTTCGCAATCACCGCGCCGCATCGAGTTGATGCGCGAAGCGGGCTACGACATCCGCGTCATTCCCGCTGACATCGACGAGACTCCTTTTGATGACGAGACCCCGCTTACGCTTGTCGAGCGCTTAGCTCGCGCCAAGGCTGCCGCCGTTGCCGCCGAGCACGCCGAGCCCAATGAGCTGACTATCGCGGCCGACACCATCGTCACCTTCGATGGCAAGATTTTGGGTAAGCCGGCAAACGAGGACGAAGCCCGCACCATGCTCCACGAGCTCTCGGGGCGCACGCACCAGGTCGCAACCGGCGTCTGCATCGTTAGAGCCGGAGACGCCACAGCCCCGCACGCCGCCGAGAGCCTGTCGTTTGTCGATGTGACCGACGTGACGTTCTATGAGCTCACCGACGAGCAGATTGAGCGCTACGTCGTCTCAGGCGAACCCATGGACAAAGCCGGCGCCTACGGCATCCAAGGCGTCGGCGGGCGCATGCTCGTGCATGATATTTCGGGCGACTTCTACAACGTGGTGGGCCTGCCCATCGCTCGCGTCGCGCGCGCGATTCAAAAACTATCGTAATTGCATCTGGCGCTGGGTATCCCCCAGCGCCTACAATTTTTGCGTACCGCACGGATCCCGACCGGGCATAAGGCCCGGCGGAAAACCGATAGGAGTAAAACATGGATACACTGCTTGAGGCCATTGACGTTTGTGATGTCGATGGCTTTTGCTTTGGCAACTATACGGACGAGGAGGCCGGCACCGGTTGCACCGTAATCGTGGCACCCGAGGGCGCCACCGGCGGTGTTGACGTTCGCGGCGGTGCCCCGGCATCGCGCGAGACCGACCTGCTGCGCCCCGAGAACACCGTGGACAAGGTCCACGCCGTCTGCCTTTCGGGTGGATCGGCCTTTGGTTTGGAGGCCGCAAGCGGCGTCGCCCGCGAGCTCGAGAGCCGCGGCATCGGCCTTCCCGTCGGCCCCACGCAGGTGCCCATCGTGTGCTCCAGCTGTATCTTCGACCTCGCCTTTGGCGACCCCACCGTACGCCCCGACATTGAGGCCGGCATCTCCGCCGTGCGCGAGGCGCTCGACAACACCCCCACCACGCTCGAGCAGGGCAACGTAGGCGCCGGCACCGGTGCCACCGTGGGCAAGCTCATGGGACCCGCTACCTGCATGAAGGCCGGCCTTGGCGCTGCCGCCGTGGCACTCGGCCCCGTCAAGGTGGGCGCCGTGGTCTCCGTCAACGCCTGCGGCAACGTCGTCGACCCCTTCACCGGCGAGTGGGTCGCCGGCATGCGTGCCGCAGCCAATAGCGACCAGATCGTTGACATGGAGCTCGCCGCCTTTGCCGCCGCCGGCTCCATGCAAATGCCACTCGACCGAACCAACACCACCATCAGCTGCATCGTCACCAACGTTGAGCTCACCAAGGCCCAGGCCACCAAGGTCTCCCAGATGGCAGCAGACGCCTATGCGCACGCCATCCGCCCCACGCACACCACCAACGACGGCGACACCATCTACACCCTCGCCAGCGGCAAACTGGGCACCCAGGCAAGCGCCGCCGTACCCCTCGACCTGTTGGGCATGCTCGCCGTAAGGGCTCTACAGACCGCCATCGTAAACGGAGCCAAAACCGCCAAAACCTCCCACGGCATCCCCGGCGCCGCCAAATAACCTCACCTGACCGGTTGCCCGGTGGGGCTTGGTTATGTTTACTGCTCTACAGTCCTGGCTCGCACGAAGAGCACATTAAGTGCTCTTCGGCTCGTTCGGAACTCGCGACAAACATAACCAAGCCCCACCGGGCAACCTACCAACCAGCTTCTTTTCTGCCCAGGCCCCTGTGTACCGCGCGTCGAAGATCTTCAAATTCAGTAGCCTGACATTAAGCTGGACATAGCAGAGGACCCCTGGTCCTTAACTTGATACGAGTTCCGCACGCAAAGGAGGCGCCAGTGGCGCCTCCGTCTTGCGCAGGACTGTTCGAAGTAGCAAGTTAAGGACCAGGGGTCCCCGTTACCCGAGCGTTTCTGTGCTAGTTGAATTTGAAGATCTTTGAGGCAAGACGGTATAGGCCGAGTGTGGTTTTGTCTCCGGCCCGTCCGTGCAGATTGGTAAAAAAGCCCACCACGCCATAGCGAGCGCGGCGATACATGCGCTCGTCGTAAGCCTTTAAATCATTCCACAGCGTCTTTAGGCGCTCATCGGCGCAATCTTCCTCGGAAAGCTTGGTGAGCACCGAGCAGATCGCCATCATCATGGTGAAATAGCCCATCATGTACGAACGCAGACGCGAGGACTCAACGTCCTGGTACAGGTGGAACGATTCCATCATGATGCGCGTTACGCGGAACTGCTGGCCCAAGCGCTTGACCATCGTGGCCTCGTTGACGCTCTGGCCCTCGCGACCGATAAAGTAGCGATAGAGGTCGATGTCGGCGTAGTACATGGTCTTGCAGCGCGGCAGCGGCACGTATGCGTAGATATTATCCACGTAGAACGTGTGTGCCGGCATAGGCAGATTGGACTCGCGCAGTACATCGGTGCGATAGCACAGGCTGTGCATAAGCAAGTTCTGATCGGGACGGAAGTGTCCGATCTGGTCCCAAGAGAAAATCTTTTTGCGCGGCAGGGCAAACTTGTAGCCAATAGCGGTATGCGTGCCCTCGTAAACCTTCTCGTACACGTAGTTCGAGATAAACAGGTCGACGCGCTGGTCGCGCTCCTCAAAGCCACGCAGAATCGACAGCATGGTCGAAAGCGCCGCACCGTCGAGCCAGTCGTCCGAGTCAACGACCTTGTAGTACGTACCATGCGCCTCGCGCAGGCCCGAGAGGACGGCGATACCGTGGCCGCCATTCTCCTGGTGCACCGCGCGGATGATTCCGGGATAACGGGCCTCCCACTCGTCGGCCTTGGCGGCCGTCTCGTCCTTGGAGCCGTCATCCACCACGATAATCTCGATATCGGTGGCGTAATTGCTCCCCTCCAAGATGGAGGTGATGCAATGGTCCATATCCTTGGCGGCGTTATATGAGGGAATACCGAATGTTATGACTTTATGCATGGCAGGCGATAATCTCATCCGAAAGATCGAGGGCAGAATTGGTCACAGCGTCCATATCGTAGTAACGATACTCGGCCAGACGACCCACCGGGTGGAAGTTCGTCAGGTTCTGGACGCGCTCAAGATAGCGCTCGTAGAGCTCACGGTTCTCGGGCTCCAGGATCGCGTAGTACGGCGTCTCGCCCGAGCCGGGCGTATAGGCCTTGGAGTACTCCTTCATGATGGTGGTCTTGCCGGGCAAAACCTGACCGGTCATGTTCTTGAACTCGGTGATGCGCGTATAGTCCTCGCTCGTGGTGTAGTTGACGGTGCCCACAGGCTGGAACTGGTCCATATCGAGCGTCTCGAACTTCATATCGAGCGTGCGATATGGCAGCGCGCCCAGGTCGAGGTTGAACAGCTCGTCGAGTGGACCGGTGTAGACGATCTCGCCACCATAGACCTTGCCGTCGATCTTGACGGTGGTCTCGTCGATTTCAAAGAGGTCACGGGCGTCTACGTCACAGAATACATCGATCAGATCGTGATCGAGCATATGCTCGAACAGCGCGGTATAGCCGTCCTGCGGCATACCCTGGAAAGGAGCCTGCGGGAAGTAGCGATCGTCATCGCCCACAAAGACGGGAACGCGGCCGGTGATCGAGGGATCGATCTGGTCGGGCGTCTGGCCCCACTGCTTCATGGTGTAATGCAAAAAGACGTTCTCATAGACATAATCGGCGACCTCGGCAAGATCCGGGTCGTTCTTCTTGCGCAGCTCCATAATGGGCACCTTGACGTCCTTGCCAAAGGTCTCCACGAGCTTCTGATACAGCTCCTCGCCGCGCTCATCGCCAAAGGCGAGCTTGAGGCTCGCATGGTTAAAGGGCACGGGCATGAGGGTGCCGCTGATGTTGGCGAGCACCTTGTGCTGGTAGTCCGTCCACTTGGTAAAGCGCGACAGGAAGTTATGGACGCGCTCATTAAAAGTGTGATAGATGTGCGGACCGTACTCGTGGACCAGGATTCCGGCCTCGTCAGTGCAGTCGTAGGCATTACCCGCGATGTGGCCGCGACGCTCCAAAACGGCAACACGATAGCCGATAGTTTCGGCAAGACGGCGGGCGCAAACGGCACCGGCATAACCGGCGCCGACAACGATCATGTCGTACGCACCGGCATTAAAGCCTTCAGGCAGGCCTGAGGTAATCTGCATCGATACTCCTTGTCAAAAGCCACACGCTTTTTAACTGGGCTTTTTCTCGAACATACGTCGAGACATATTTATCAGAGCGATTATAGCGCTAATGCGTCCTATAATGAGCTTGCCACACAAGGAAAGCTCAAGCACCGCGGCGTACATTATTGAAAGGTAAACCCGCTAGCAGCGGATTTATTCGTGAACAGCCGGGCGCCTGGAGCTTAGTGAAACGCTTGTAAGGAGTAACATGAGCGATTTCCTAAACCGTATGAAGTCTGCCGCTAAGGCCGACCTTAAGACGATCGTCCTGCCCGAGGGCGAGGATCCGCGTACCATCGTCGCGGCAAACAAAATCATCGAGGAAGGTCTGGCAAAGCTCGTCATCCTGGGCAACCCCGACGAGATCGACGTTCCCGGCGCTACCGTCATCGACCCGCGCAACGCCGAGAAGCACGAGGAGTACGCGCAGAAATTTGCCGAGCTCCGCGCCAAGAAGGGCGTTACCATCGAGCAGGCTCGCGCCCAGGTGATGGACGCCACCTACTTTGGCACCATGATGGTCAAGATGGGCGACGCCGACGGCCTGGTCTCCGGTGCCTGCCACTCCACCGCCGACACCTTGCGCCCCGCGCTGCAGATCCTCAAGACCGCCCCGGGCACCAAGCTGGTCTCGGCCTTCTTCGTGATGTGCACCGACACCCCGCAGTTCGGTACCGACGGCACGCTGATCTTCGCCGACTGCGGCCTCAACATTAATCCGTCTTCTGACGAGCTCTCCGAGATCGCCATCGCCTCCGCTCACTCTTGGTCCACCTTCATGGGCAACGTTGAGCCGCACGTGGCCATGCTCTCCTACTCCACCATGGGCTCCGCCGGTGGCGAGGTCGCCAAGAAGGTCCAGGAGGCTGTGAAATTCTGCAAGGAGAAGGCTCCCGAGCTCGCCATCGACGGCGACCTGCAGCTCGATGCCGCTATCGTCCCCACCGTCGCCCAGCTCAAGGCTCCCGGCTCCTCCGTCGCCGGTAAGGCCAACGTGCTCGTGTTCCCCGACCTCGAGGCTGGCAACATCGGCTACAAGCTGGTCCAGCGCTTCGCTGGCGCTGACGCCTACGGCCCCATCCTGCAGGGCATCGCCAAGCCGGTTAACGACCTGTCGCGCGGCTGCTCTGCCGACGACATCGTGGGTGTCGTGGCCATCACCGCCGTCCAGGCTCAGATGGCTGAGTAGCGGACATATCCCCTCGGGACAGGAATTTCCACCTGCTAGCAAAAAGGTCTCCGGAGCTGTTGCTCTGGAGGCCTTTCGTTTACTTGCAAATGCGCGCGTTAGTTGTTCTTGGTCAGGCGCTCGACGTCGTGGGCGATCATGTATTCCTCGTCGGTGGGGATGACCATGACCGTGACGGCGGAACCGGCGGCGCTGATGACCTG
>CABVBR010000043.1 GCA_902496645.1 uncultured Collinsella sp. | reverse complement strand
GTGGGAATGTTGGGGAAGAAGGGGTGCCCATCGGGCGTCTTGCCCTTGCCGCCGGCCCACTCGTGACCTTTCGTCATGCCAATCGTCAGATCGGTTCCATTTGCCGAGGTGTAATGCAGGTAGTCGAAACGATTGTCGTTCAGGAAACGCAGGTTCTTTTCGAATGCGGCGTCATGGAGTTCCCAGTCGCTCTCCGGGTCCTGGCCATCGGCGCGAGCGGTGTGCAGAATCGCATTCCACAGCTTATAGATTGCAACCTCATCGGCGTCTCCCGGGAACACCTCGCGCGCCCAGGCAACGACCGGCGCGCCGGCGATGCACCACGGGTTGATGTTGTAGTCCAGTCCGCGGCGGAAGACCTTGCACTGCGTGTTCCTTGCCTTAGAAGCTGCAGCAGGCTTAGCGGGATCGATGCCCTTAAGGGCGGCAGGGTCCGCACCCTCGATAAAGATAAAGCAGGCACCATCCTGGGCCAGGGAATCAAGCTGCAGGCGCTTCCACTCGGGCGTCTGCTCAAAATAGCTTTTCTCGACATGCTCGTACGTGAGCCTCGTCACGGCGTCATCGGCCCAAATAACCGTCACGTGACCGGCACCGGAGGCATAGGCCTCCGCGACCACCACGCGCGCAAACGGCGCGCACTCGACCGGAGACTGAACGACAACCTCCTGGCCGGGCTTGACGTTTACGCCCTTGCGGACAACCAGGCGCGCATAGTTTTTAATCTTGGGCTCTAGGGCCTTCATGCCCTCCAGAGCCTCTTCGACCGTCAGGGCAGCTCGAATCATGTGCCACTCCATCTATCTATAGAACAGTAAAAAGCGCGCCGCAAAAACGACGCGCCTTATATCTTAGCGATAAATATGCATGCAAACGCTATTTCTTCTTGGAGTCCTTTTTGTCCTCCTCGGCAGCCGCGCGCTCAATAAGAGCGTTGAGCTTGTTCTCGGACATGCCCTCGGCCTGCGTGCGGTACATGTTGCGCAGGGGACGAATACGAACGAAGTCGTAGATGAAGTCACCCAAAATGACGACGTAGGACAAAACGATGCCGACCATCTGGACAGGGCTGGACACCATGCCAGCGGGAGCGAAGTACAGCGAAGCCCAAATGGCCACGACGAGCACCATGCCGATAGCGAGCACGGCCCACCAGATGCGGCGGCGCTTGGTGTAGTCCTCATCCTGCTTGAGAAGGATATTCGACACCGTGTAGATGCGATCCTCCTTGGCGCGCTGCTTAGCCTTGCGGGCGCGCTTCTCCTCTTTAGAGAGGCCCTCGAGGTTCTCGCCCTTCTCGAGCTCTTTGCGGCGTGCCTTAGACGAAGCCGGCACGACGCGGACAGAGCTCGCTGCCTGACGGGCGGGCTTGGCGGATGCGGCGGACTTGCGCGCAACCCCGGTAACCTCGTGGGATTGCGTACGCTTGTTCGTGGCGCTACGGGTACTCACTTATGCGTTCTCCTTCATGCTTGTGAACTGGGAGCCCGTGATGATCTGGAAGGCCTCGCGATAGCGCTCGGACGTGCCATCGATGACCTCGGCGGGCAGGTGCGGAGTCTCCCCCGTCATATCCCAGTTGGCCTTGAGCCAATTGCGGACGAATTGCTTGTCGTAGCTGGGCTGAATCTTGCCCTCCTCGTAGCTGGCGGCAGGCCAGAAACGGCTGGAGTCGGGCGTGAGGCACTCGTCGATCAGCGTGACCCGGCCATCGATGACACCGAACTCGAACTTAGTGTCGGCGATGATGATGCCACGGGTCGCAGCGTACTCGGCGGCAGCCTTGTAAATCTTGAGGGACAGGTCGCGAATCTGCGTGGCGATGTCCTCGCCCACGATCTCGCAGCAACGCTCGAACGAGATGTTCTCGTCGTGGTCACCGATCTCGGCCTTCGTGGACGGCGTGAACAGCGGCTCGGGAAGCTTGGAGGCCTCCGTCAGGCCCTCGGGCAACTGGATGCCGCAGACGGTGCCGTTCTCGTCGTAGGTCTTCTTGCCCGAACCGGTCAGATAGCCGCGGACGATGCACTCGATAGGAATCGTCTGGGCCTTCTTAACCAGCATGGCGCGGCCGGCGAGGTAGTCACGATACTCAGCAAACTCCTCAGGGAAATCCGCCGGGTCGATGGAAACGAGGTGGTTGGGAACGATGTCGGCAAACTTATCGAACCAGAATGCCGAGATGCGGTTGAGCACCTCTCCCTTAAACGGAATCTCGTCGGGAAGAATGAAGTCGAACGCAGAAATGCGGTCGGTGGCGACCATCAGCAGGTTTTCACCGGCATCGTAGATATCACGAACCTTGCCACGGGAATCCGGACGACGCTCCATCGTTGTCACGTGAGTCACTCCTTACCAAAATACGACAGTAATGCGGGTTCTTTCCCGCACGTTTTCGCAAACTCGGAGCGGCAGGGACGAAACCCCTCCTTCACCGAATAGCGAAAAGCTAGTGCTCCATTGTAGTAGATGCCGCGTCCGCCGTGTGCTCGCGAGGCAGATGAATCGTAAAAGTCGTACCCTTTCCAAGCTCCGACTCCACGGATATGTAGCCGTGATGGCGCTCGACGATCTGTTTAGTCACGGCGAGGCCCACGCCCAGACCGCCCGCCTCACGGGCACGGCTGGCATCGGCGCGCCAAAAACGGCCGAAGATGCGCGACAAGTCATCCTTGGCAATACCGATGCCGGTATCAGAAACGGCGATGCTGACGTGTTTGCGGTCACTGAGCACCGACACCACGACCCAACCACCCTCGGGGGTATAGCGCATGGCGTTGCTCAAGAGGTTGATGACACACTGCGTGATCATATCGGGATCGGCCTCGACGACATCGTCATGGCCTTGGGTTTCATCCGCAAAGCGCAGGCGCAGATCGCGATCGGCGAATAGACGCTCCTGACCATTCACGATCGAACGCACGAACGGCACCATATCTACCGGTTCAAGATTGAGCGGCGCGGTGCTGTTTTCCATACGCGACAGGTCGAGCATCTGCTGCACCAGACGGGCCAGGCGGCGCGTCTCGGAGGCAACCGTCTCCAGATGCTCGTTGTCGGTGGGATATACCCCATCCTGCATGGCCTCGACCGTTGCGAGCATGGCCATAAGCGGGGTGCGAAGCTCGTGCGCGACATCCGAGGTCAGGCGCTTCTCGTGCTTCATGTCCTTCTCGAGTGATGTGGCCATCTCGTCGAAGGTCTCTCCCAGCTGATCAATCTCATCGTCGCCGCGCAAACCCGTTCGAGCGGACAGATCGCCGTCGCGTATTTGCTTGGCCGTGCTGGTAATGCGATGAATCGGCTTGGTGAGCATGCGCGACATGAGCGCTCCGATAACAACCGAAATGCAAATGGCGACAACCGCGGCGAGCGCCATGGCGTTAAAGGTCTTCTCCCTAAACGCAGAATCTGCCTTGGTGAGCAAGGCATCGGAGCCGATGGCCCACAGCTTTACTTGTCCGACATGCTCGCCGGAAGACGTTATGATTTCGACGTTTGCAACGCTATCGGAGCCGGTGGGAGCCGACGAGACCGGACTATGCGATGCTTTTTTCCCGCTCGAGCTGCTCGACGGCGATTCGTTCTCGCGCACATCGGCGGTCGCGCTTGCCGAAGGCCATGAGTCGTCATAAACGACAACGCCTTTCTTGTTGACGACCTGCATACTCAGGTCGTCGGACACCAAACTTGATGTCGCGACCGTACGTAGCTCGCCCGCAGTCCAATTGCCGTTTTCCTCGTACGATGTCGCAAGCTTTTCGGCAGCGGAATTGGCAATCTCGACGATATTGGAGCGCGTGTAGTCCGTAAAAACCGTACCCCATACAACGGAGACGACGCCCACCAGCACCAATACCGTCATGAGCGATGTCAGGGCAAAAGCCAGGGCCATGCGCGAGGGATAGCTCATCGTTGGCCGTGAATCGGAACGAGGCGTGTTCCAACTAGCCTTGGAACCCGCCTCGTTCTCCTGCTTATGCTTTTGCCCGATTTCAAAGCGCGCAGGTGTCATATGTGATTTCCTTTATTTCTCGTCCGACTTATCGGTCTTGGTCGGAGCCTCGAAGCGGTAGCCGACACCGTGGACGGTGTAGAGCCACTTGGGCTTCTTGGGGTCGTCGCCCAGCTTGGCGCGAAGGTTCTTCACGTGGCTGTCGATGGTGCGCTCGTAACCCTCAAAGTCGTAGCCGAGCACCTTCTCGACCAGCTCCATGCGGTTGTAGACGCGGCCGGGATGACGGGCAAGCGTGGTGAGCAGCTTGAACTCGGAAGCCGTCAGGTCGACTTCCTTGCCCTCGACCAAAATCTTGTGGCCAGAGATGTCAATGACCAAATCGCCAAAGTCGAGCACCTCGACGGCCGGCTCATCGGCCTGGTGGGCACGGCGGAACAAGGCGCGCACGCGCGCGACAAGCTCGCGCGGCGAGAACGGCTTGATCAGGTAGTCGTCGGCACCGAGCTCGAGGCCGATAATACGGTCCTCAATCTCGCCCTTGGCCGTCAGCATAATGATGGGGACATCCGAGGTGTCGCGAATGGTGCGGCAAACGCGCTCGCCGGGAATCTTAGGGAGCATGAGGTCGAGCACGACCAGGTCGAACTGATGCTTCTCGAACTCCTCGATAGCGGACTGGCCGTCGCCCACGCCCACAACCCAATAGCCCTCGCGCTCGAGATAGGCAGCGACAGCGTCACGGATTGCCTTCTCGTCCTCGACCAGCAGAATCTTTTTTGCATCTGAAGCCATAACACGGCCCCCCTGTCTCAATTAGCTAAGAACAAGCTCATTTTAACGCACCTGAGCCCACCGGGTATCGCATGGGTGCGATAGCTCGGCGGGCGGTACTCATAGTCACAACGCGCTTATTCCCCTGTCGACGCCTTTTTAACCCCTCGGAGACTAAAGAGAGAACAAGCGAGCGGTAACTGTCTCAGGAATTCCCTGGCTGTTACGCACCGTTGCGTACGTTAAGAACGAGTTCGATTTACCCGCCGTAGCAGGATAATCGCCATACTCCAAGGCTCGGTCGGGCGACAGAAGCGAGCCGTAAGTCTTAGCCGAAGTGTCAATCAAAAAATGCGACGCCTGAACTTTGACCAGGTATTTGTTTTTCCTTCCCGCAGCGCACGCGAGCGGCTCACGCGAAAGGAAGAGGTACGGCCCGCCCTCGCTACCGATATAGGTGCCCATATTGCCCAGGCTACCCACACCGCTATACGTCGCCTCAATGGAGAACACGAAGGTGTCGCCCATATACACGGCCTCGAAAGGCGAAACCGACGAAGGAAGCACCAGCTGAGCTCGCTTCGTGTTGTTGCCGTCAGTCAGGTCGATCGCCGTCATACCGTAATAGACGCCCTCATCATTGTGCACGCGGGGCGAGATGGTCAGGATGCCGTCGCTCACACGCGGAGCGGATGCGAAACGGCCCGTCGACTTCCAAATAGTCTCAGGCTTGGACTCGCTGGGCGACTGACGGTAGCAGTACGAATCGTTACTCGTCTTGGTGCCGCCGGACGAAGGCATCTTATACCAGATGACCGACGACCCATACGCTGTGAAGAGCGGCGGATCGTAGTTTTCGCCACCGCGGTCGAGCTCGACAGCGTTGCCGGTAAGGGAGGAGCCCGCAAGGTTTTGCGCATAGAGCTTCCAAGACGCATTGGCGAAGTTCATCTCGACCCACGCGAACACGCCATCACCCGCGCGAACGTCGTAAAACGCATAACCGGTTCCCTCAATGGGATCCTCAATAAGTGTGGTAAGCGAGCCATCGCCCAGGTTGAGCACACCAAGCGTATTGGCATGCAGGGCAGAAGCAGGCGCCATCATCGCGGCAGCGTAGTCGCCATCGCAGTAGTACAGCAGCGTGCCCAGCGGCAGCGTCCACGAGGCCGCGGGCTCAAGATCGATATCAACAGCTTCGTACTCATCAGTGATCGAGACAATCTTCGAATCGTCCTTGATAACCTGCGGCTCGCCAGCGGCGTCATCACTCGTGCCCGTTTTTTTCGAGCAACCGGCCAGTACGGCAGCAGCACCAGTAGCGGCGCCACCCAGCACAAAACCTCGACGCGTTATTCCATTCTTAAAGCGATCAGCGATGCTCATTAGGCGATCTCTGCGCGAGCGGCCTCGATAGCGCGCGTAAGCTGATCGGCGCAAGAGGTCTTTTTCATACCGCAGGTATTGCCGGCGAGAACCTCGATTACGCGATCGGCGGGAGCGCCCTCGACCAGCCTGGAGATGGCCTTGAGGTTGCCATCGCAGCCGCCAGTAAACTCGACGCCCAGCACCTTGCTGCCATCGTCAGAGAGATTGAGGTGAATATTGCGAGAGCATACACCCTGAGGCTTGTAGTCAAAACTAATCATTGAGATCCCCTCTCAGAAAGAAATTTCAGACGTCTATTATCCCCGCCTGGACCGACTTATTATCGCAAGCACCGATTCAACATCCTACGATGCTTGGACTGGTGGGGGCAAGATTAGCAGTCCGCACCCTGTACGTGGACCATGCGCTTCTCACGATACATATTGTGGTCGGCGACGCGATATACATCGGCCAGCGTATTTCCAGCCGTCTCGACGGTCGCCACGCCAATCGATGCGCTGACCGTCAGGGCCTCATCGCTTACCGCGGCAAGACCGAGACGAAGGTCCTGTTCCAGCCCGAGCGCAGACTCGTTGTCAGTATGGGGGCAAACCAGCAAAAACTCGTCGCCGCCAACGCGCATCGGCAGGTAATCCGCACCAGCCACCCGCCGCAGCACGGACGCCGTCCGTCGTAGCAGCTCATCCCCCATCTCGTGACCATAGATGTCGTTGGTCCGCTTGAGATAATTACAGTCCACCATAATCACGCTCACCGGCAAGTCCTCGTTTACCAGGCTATCTCCACGCGATTCAAGATAGTTGCGGTTGCGAAGCCCCGTCAGTTTATCTTGGTATGACAGCTCCTCGGCATGCTTGACCATCGATATGTTGTGCGTCGCCACGACAACCGACTCCAGCCGGCCTTGCTCATCGCGATGCTGGGGGACAACCTGTAGCGAGCACCAAGCGCCTCGACAATCTCGCACCTCGGCAGCCAAGTACGGTACGCCCTCCATACGTTCACGAAGCGTACTTATATCTACGAGTCCCACAACCGCTTCGCGGCTTTCGGGACTCACGATATCCCGGCAGACTGTGTCCATAAAGTCATATGCCTCGTTGTGCTCGGCAAATATCTTCGCTATCGCCGGCGACATATTGATTCCCTCGATCTCGAGGGTGTCGAGATGCAAAAGGAAGGTCGAATCGTAGATGGCGCTTATGGCATTGATAATGCCGAGCTGTTTATCCTTTTCGACCGAATTGCGGTGGTCAACGATATTTCGAGCCAACAGCACCACGACCCAAAACGCAAGGCACACCAAGACGCCGGCGGCGACAAATGAAATCCTGTCAGACATGACCTCAGATTTGGGATAGAGCGCAAACAGGCGGTAGTCCTTATATGCCGCACGCACGGCATACCATTTGTCTCCTCGATATTCGATGCGCGTCAGGCCGTCTTCTTTCCACTCAACTCCTGTACTGGTGAGGAGTCGGGCGAGCGACACGTCAGCATCGGCACTGTTGGATGAGACAATCTCCGCATCCTCCATAACAAGCACCATGGGACTTTGGTGGAAGGTGTTGTTCGCAAGCACATCGGCTATGGCATATGAATAGTCATCCGCCGTATCGGAAACAAGTGAGCGGTATGCCAGGGCAACGCCGTCGCCATACGGGACAGCACAGACGGCAAAAACGACATCGCGGCGCTCAACGACAGTTGAGTAGGACACTTTGGAACCTTGATACATCGATGCGACCGACGAGCAAGCCAGTTCTTCTCGCCATAGCATGAGCGGGTCGCGGCCATCGATGTCGTAGTGGGCGGTCATATGACCGTCGGAGTCCATGACCATCAGCCCCGAAAGGTTCTCGGCGTGGACATATTGCTCGATAAGATCGTCGTTAACCTCAACGCGACCAGGGGGCAGGAACGTCGCAAACGATTCGACCGCAGCATCCAAATCGTGCGTCGCCTCGGTTTTTCTTCCCTGTTCGTAGCGATCATATTTTTCGCAAGCGTTTTCCAAAAACACCATGGCCTCTTGACCGAATCCAAGCGTTTTATAGAGGCAGCGATGCGTGCCGACCATAAACAGCAGATTCAGCAAGACAATGCTGGCAACAACGCTGACGACTATGACAACCAGGTTCTTTTTGTGCAAGAAGCGCTCATCATTTGTCATGGATTCGCTCCTTGCTCACTCGTCGTCGCTCCCGCCTTGTAATTGCCCACAATACGGCCAATCGTGCCATCTCGATCCATGGCAAACAATGCGGTATTGAGATCCTTTACGACCGGTCCTTCATAGCTGTTCTCAAACGCGACGCCCAGGTCAACCGTCATAACGTTGTCAGCGAACACGCAATAAAGGCCGGGGTACTGGGCAACGAGTCGGTCAAGCGGCTGTACGTCCGCCATCCAGCAGTCCACATATCCTTTGGCTAGAGCGGCTTTGCAGAGCTCGGCAGAGCCATATGATTTGATGTGCACGTCCGGCGAGATTCCCAGATCCCCTGCAAGCAATCGGCGTTCACTCACTGAGCCCGCAATCACCGCAATGGTCTTGCTTCCATCAAGACGCGCCAAGGACTTGATGCCGCTCGTCTTCTTGGCGGCAACCGAGACCGTCACGGTTAGATACGGCTCGGTCCAGTAATACTTATCCTCGCGATAGCAGGGCGAATAGTCGCACCATAGACAATCGATATCACCATTTTTGAGCAGCCGGTCGCGATCGTTCCAGTCAATATCGACAAACTGCGGCTTGAGCCCCGCACGTTCACACGCCTCGCGGGCGATATCGATATCGATACCGGCGTAATCGCCTGTGGTATCGACATATACATAGGGGTCGTTATCCGTAACGCCAATTTTGAGCACAGGGAGATCCTCGTCAGCCGTACTCGGCGAGGAAGAACTATTTCGATCGGTATACGTCAGGACAGCCGTACAGGCAGCAACAAGAACTATGAGCGCGAACGAGACGATGACGACTCGTTTAATACGTCTAGGCACGCGCCTCTTTTCATCGAAATGGCAGTAGAGGTTCATTTTATTACCGGGGGCTGCCGCAGCAACGAAAAAAGCGCCTCACCCAAGATGGGCAAGGCGCCAATGGTTGAAATGCATCCGCAAGCGGTCGAATTACACCGACGTTATTCGAAGCTCAGCTGCTCCAGACGGTCGAAGACCGTGTCGATGCGGGTGACGAGCGGGGTGCCCTAACGCTCGAAACGTTTACGCATAAGAGCGAAAGCGATCAGCGCAACGCCTGCGACAGTAGCAATAAAGGCAACCGCAAGGGCCTGGTCGCCCGTGTTGGCAAGCGCGCCCTTAGTAGCCTTAACAGACTTTTTGGTCACCTTAGTCGTCGTCTGCTGACTAGGCTGGGACGGCGTCACGGGCTGCGTAGGCTGAACCGGCTCACCATTGGCCTCCTCGCCCGTCACCACGTACGTCGAGAAGTGGCTCGTGCGGAAGCAGAGGTAGTCGCCCTCGGTCCACGTATCCATAGCCTGAGTGGAACCATCCTCGGCAACGTAGAGCACCTTGAGGTTGGTGAGCGCCTTCATGGCGGCAGTCATCTTGACACGGACGATGAAGGACATGCCTTCGTAGTCCTCGATAACCTCGCCATTCTTGAGAAGCTTGATATCGAGCTTCTCGGCAACCTTGGTAGCCCCCTGCTCAAGGCCGGAAATCGTAGCATTGGCGGCGTCGGTAAGATTTGTCGGTTCCTCGACCACAAGAGAGATGCTGTTGTTCTGGGCAATGCCGGCAGCGACATTGTTCTCGGCGCTTACGCTAACGTCCGTTCCGTTGCTACCTGCAACGCCCGCAATGGTCTTTGCCGCTACGGTAACGGCGCAGGTCGCGGTTTTGTCGCCACAGGTGGCGGTAATCGTGACGGTGCCGGCCTTAAGCGGCGTCACGACGCCGTCTTTAACCGTAGCGATCGACGAATCGCTGGAGGTCCAGCTCACGGTCGCATCGTCTGCATCTGCAGGAGTCACCGTTGCGGAGAGCTTTGCGGAGGCGTCGCCTACGGTAAAGGAAAGGTTCGTCTTGTTGAGCTCAACCTTCTGGGCGGGATTGGTCACGCTCACCGAAACGGTCTGGGAGAGCGACCCCGCGGTGATGACGAATGAACCGGAACCAGTCTTGAGGGCAGTGACGGTGTAGGAGCCATCGCCGTTGTCGACAACCTTAAATGCCTTCGAGGCACCCGTGTCATCCAGAGCGAGCTTGGTCTCGTCGACCTCACCTGCCAGGGCTCCGGCAAGAGAGGCTTTTACGGTACCTTCTTCACCCTTCACAAGGTTGAGGGAGGACTGATCGACTGCAAGACTCGTTGCGGGATTAGAGACGGTCACCGCGCAATCCTGAGAATAGGTGCCATCTTCAGTCGAAACGGTGATGGTTGCGGCGCCCTTGGAGACAGCCGTCACCTTTCCGGTTTGATCGATCGTAGCGACGCTCTCGTTACTGGACTTCCAGACAACCGTCTGGTTAGCCTCCGCGGGAACGACCGCCGCCTTAAGCTGCTCGGTTGCAGCGCCCGCAAGCGCGACCTTCTGCTTATCGAGCGTGATACCCGTTGCAGGTTGAATAACCGTCACCTTGCACGTGGCGCTATACTCGCCGTCCTCAGTGGTAACGGTGATCGTGGCAGCACCGGCCTTGACCGGGGTCACGACGCCGTCCGCAACCGTGGCGACCTCCGGGTCGCTCGAAGACCAGGACACATTCTTATTCGTTGCATTGTTGGGCTCAACCGTTGCGGTCAACGTCGAGGGCTCACCGCCCACAGCAAGCTTAAGATTCGACGCGCTGAGGCTGACGCCCGAGACCTTTACGACCGGAGTGGTTACCGTAATTGTATCCGTGGTTGCAGAGACCCCATCAACGGTTGCCATGATCGTGGCATCACCGTCACCGACAGCGGTAACAAGACCGTTGCCATCGACGGTAAGGACGCTCTCGTTAGAAGAGGACCAGACAACCTTACTGGCCTTATCGTCAGGGGAAACCTTTGCCTTCAACTGCTGAGTCGTGCCCTTGTCCATAGATGTTGAGTAACCATCCGCAATGGAAACCGTCGTTTTTGCAGGTTCCTCGCCAGGCTTGACGACATGAACGGTCATCGTGTCACAGAGAAGGCCCCCATTATCGGGGTCACCGAGATAGACGTCTATCTTTGCAGTGCCGTAGCCATTCGGATGCGCGAAATATCCTGCTGTACTTGAGCTCACAGCGTACATCTCGATGCTAACGATGCTAGGGTCTGATGACACGAATCGATATTCAGAATATGGATATTTATCGAGAAGCTCTACAGCCTCCTTCGTCAACACAGTTCCAAAGTAATCGCGATATCTGTTCGCATCAAGCAGATAATCGTCCGTGCCGGTGCGGTCTGGAGCTAATTCGCTTTCAATTGAGATTTCGCTCTCCTTCAAGAATGCAATCAAAGGTTTAACGGATGGGTAGGGAATCACATCTATGGTGCCGACATGTTTGCCGCCGAACGAATCCGTCGCCTCAATAGTTGCAGTCCCCACCTTGATTGCGGTGACCCGATCTCCCTCTATCGAAACAATGTCTTGTCCTTTTATAACTGAATAGGATAATTTCCACGTTTGAGACTGGTAGTCACGCGATGAATCTCTGCAAGCTTGCCCGGTTGAATTCAGTTCAACATCAATCAAATCACTCGAATCGATCCATGCGTTAGAGCCGATAGCCATTTTTCCGCTCATGTTTTTCTCAACAAAAGCGGGACCCTGTTCCTTCATCACCACGTCGCAGAGTCGTTTCTTCTGATAAATATCTTGCGCGTAGTCACTCACGCCTATCCGGAGTTCACTAGCGCTGCTGCTGTGCGGATTAATATAAACAGGAGCCTGCAGCTGATAATCGGCAGAATTGCTACACTCCGTTATCTGATCACTGCTTAGCTGCGTATAAAGCCCCGACCCATCGTCATAAGAACTATTTCCATAGATATCAAACGCCGTCGGCTCCTCATCGGGCCGCTCAAATGCGAGCAGCACTTTCCCTTTCTCAGAGCCATAGTGTTGTTTTCCGCAAACAGGACACTTCTCGATATATAACAACGTCAGAGAAGATACAGGCTTTGCCTTGTCCGAATTGTTTGCATACTTTATTTCTTTTATTTTGTTTTGAGACTTAGCAAGGCTTATTTCAAGATAACCCTCCGCTTTGTAACCCTCATAATTGAACTCAGCAGTTATCCGAAGCTTGCCGTCTCCAACAGACACTGGGGACAACGTATATTCCCATTGTCCATAGGTGTTTGAAAGCGAGATATTCTCTGCATCATCACTCGAAATCGTTAGCGTGTAATTCTCGGGGTTTTGCGCCGCTTGAGCAATCTCCTGGGACGGAGCTCCCGGAAGCGAAAAGCGGACACTTCCATTCAGTCTTTGCCCGACCGCAACAGAACAATATTTCAAAACACTGTCCTGTGAAACAGAAACGAGAACCTCTCCTCCCTTAGTTTCCGATGCGACCGCTATTGATGGCGTAGCGACTGAAACTGCCGTTACGGCAGCCAAAACGGCACAAAATGCGGCGGCTATCCTCCAAAATCCTTTTCTCATTCCCCTAAGTCCAATCTCTCGTGAGAAAACGCAGTATTCTCCCGCACCTTAAAATTGGCTTAAGGATACCCCCCCCCGACGGTCACTTAC
Source organism: uncultured Collinsella sp. (assembly GCA_902496645.1). Lineage (GTDB taxonomy): Bacteria > Actinomycetota > Coriobacteriia > Coriobacteriales > Coriobacteriaceae > Collinsella. The sequence goes on along the minus strand of CABVBR010000043.1, from coordinate 896 downwards.
AAGCTAATGTTTGCCAGAAGGGGCAAATTAACGGCAAACGACATTTCTGCAATATACCATCATCCGCTAAAGTGCGACTTTCCCGGCGCCCCCACGCAAAAGCCCCGTTGGTAAACGAGTTACCAACGGGGCTTGAGCTGGAAAGCTGTACCTCAAAGGAGCTCAAAAGCAAACTGATAGGTTTAACATCGTCCCTAATCGATCAATTAGAACTCGAGCTGCTCCAAGCGGTCGAAGACCGTGTCGATGCGGGTGAGGAAGTCCCACGGATCAAAAATCTCGTCGAGTTTCTCCTGGCTGACGGTGCAGCGCGGATCGGCCTCGAGACGCTCCTTAAAGGTGGGGCCAGAGACACAATCCTGCACCTCGTGCCAGGTGGCCATGGCGTTTTCCTGCACGATAGCGTAGGCGTCCTCGCGGGTGATGCCCGTGTCGACGAGGGCAAGCAGCACCTTGGAGGAGAAGATGAGGCCGCGGGTCTTGTTGAGGTTGGCCATCATGCGGGCCGGATACAGCTGCAGGCCGTCGATAACGCGAATGAGGCACTGGAACATGTGGTCAAGCGCAATGAAGCTATCGGCCTGGGCGACGCGCTCGGCGGAAGAGTGCGAAATGTCGCGCTCGTGCCACAGGGCGACGTTGTCAAAGGCGACCTGAGCGTTGGACTTCACGACGCGCGACAGGCCACAGACCTTCTCCATGGTGATGGGGTTGCGCTTGTGCGGCATGGCGGAGCTGCCCTTTTGGCCCTTGCGGAAGGGCTCCTCGGCCTCGAGCGTATCGGTCTTCTGCAGGTTGCGGACCTCGGTCGCGATGCGCTCGCAGGTGGCCGCTGTAGTGGCAAGCACGCCGGCAAGGTAGGCATGGTGATCGCGGCTGATGACCTGCGTGGACAG
>CABVBR010000042.1 GCA_902496645.1 uncultured Collinsella sp. | reverse complement strand
TTCTACAATCCAGCCAAAGCCGGCTACGATAACCACCATCGTGGTGAGCGTCGCGGTCGAGAAGGCCTGGTTGCGCAGGATTATGACGCCGCCCAAGATAATGAGTAGGTTGGAGATGATGCTCGTCACGCGCCAGCCGGTGGGCAGCAGCGGCTCAAAAATGGCAGTGAACAGCCTGATGGCAGCAGTGATTACAAAGTAAAAACCCAGGACAGTCGTCAAAAAGACGAGGGACTTGGCGGGTGCAAAAAGCAGCGCGATACCAGCAATGAGCGCCAAGACGCCCGTGATGGCGTAAATCCAGCGCACGGCCTTGACGGCCTTGCCTGCCATGCTTTTCTCGTCAAATCCAAACTGGCTCGATTTTTGGTCATCGTTCTTAAAGATGCCCATAATGTCTCCTTTCCGTGCGGCGTAAGCCTTGATCGTTACAACCAGTATCGCCTAAAGGCGCTGACGTATGGGTCGGGGAGGGTGAAACGTAACCCAAAGGCCCCGAATTGTTTCCGTTGTTCCCCACGTCGCGATTTTCTATTCAACAGGTGTAGAACATTGCAGCCCTGTTCGTTATTGCCTACGTTTTAGGTTAGATTTTCCTAAGGACAATTGGCTTGTATTGGGGGTCCCTATGAACGAAGCAGTTCCCGAGGCACCGTTGAGTGTCGAATCGATGGCAAAGCAAGGCTGCGAAAAGCTCGGCTTGGACGCGTTTGATGCGCTGGTCCGTCGTGCCCGTACATGCCGCCGTTTTGACGAGTCCATGCGCGTGCCGCGCGAGTTTTTGCTCGAGCTGGCGGAACTGGCGCACCTGGCTCCCTGCGGCGCCAATGCTCAGCGTCTTCGTTTTCATGTGGTGAGCGGTGCCGAGGACTGCGCGCGCGTGTTTGACGAGCTTGCATGGGCCGGCGCGCTTAAGGATTGGCCGGGTCCTGCCGAGGGCGAGCGCCCGACCGGCTACATCGCGATTCTGGCCGAGCGCGCCGTTCCGGGCAAGCCTGCCGCTCCCATTACCGAGGTCGACACGGGCATTGCCGCGCAGACGATGATGCTCGCCGCCCGCAGCGCCACGCCCGAGGTGGCGGCCTGCATGTTCAAGGCCTTTACGCCCCGCGCGATCGACGCCATGGGGCTCGATAACGACAAATACGAGCTCAAGCTGATCATGGCTTTTGGCGTGCCAGCCGAGACACAGGCGATCGACGCAATTGATTCCAACCCCGACGGCTCCATCAATTATTGGCGCGACGAGGCACAGGTGCACCACGTACCCAAGCGTTCGCTCGCCGACGTGCTGGTGTAGTTGAGCGTCACCGCGGTGTGATCCGGCGGTAAACCACCACAAAGGTACCTGTCCCCTTTGCGGTGGTGCGAGGGGAGGACGTGTGGCAGATTTGTATTTGGTGCGGCATGGGCAGACTGAGCTCAATGTGCAGAATATTTTGCAAGGTGGGCACGATTCGCCGCTTACGGCGCGCGGGCGCGAGCAGGCGCTGGCGACGCGCGCGGCGTTTGAGGCGCGTGGCGTGACCTTTGACCGTGTGTATTCCTCCCCGTTGGGCCGGGCGCGGCGTACGGCTGAGCTAATTGCTGGTGAGGGCCGCTCGATAGAGCTGGTCGATGACCTACGCGAGTGGCATTTGGGCTCGCTGGAGGGTACATCAAATCGCGATATGCCGCCGCAGCCCTGGGGCGATTATCCGGTGGCCTTTGGCGGCGAGTCGGAAGTGCAGCTTCAGTCGCGCATGGTCGCGGCGCTGTCCCGCATCATGGCCAGGCCGCAGCACGACTGCGTGCTGGCGGTTTCCCACGGCTCAGCCTGCCAGGAGTTTCTTGAGTATGTGACTGGCAGGGGAGAGCTACCCGACAACGGAGCCGTGCTTCATTTTGGCTATTGCGACGGGGCGTTTTCGCTCCTTGATTGGTAACGAACGAAAGGACCCCTATGAATAAAGACCTGTATCTGGTTCGTCATGGGCAGACAATATTCAACCTTAAGCGCATCATTCAGGGTTGGAGTGACTCGCCGCTTACGCAGTTGGGTTGCGACCAGGCGGCGCGCGCCGGCATGTTTTTACGTGCGCGCGGCATTGAGCCCGATCATGCCTACACCTCCACGCTTCATCGCACCGAGCAGACTATCGCCAACTTGTGGCCGGGCTTGGCGTACGAGCGCCTGGACGGCCTGCGTGAGTGGTTCTTTGGCGACTTTGAGGCCGAGCGCGTGATGCTCATGCCCGAGCGACCGTGGCGCGACTTCTATCGCCAGTTTGGCGGCGAGGGCCAGATGCAGGTGCGCGAGCGCATGGTGGCGACGCTGACCGAGCTTATGCAGCGTCCGGACCATGCGTGCGTGCTCGCGGTAAGTCATGGCTCGGCTATCAAGGAGTTTATGGATCACGTGAAGGGCGCGGCGGCAGACGAGCGCGACCGTGTGCCAGGCAACTGCTCGGTGCTGCACTTTGCGTTTGACGACGAATCCGACACGTTTGAGCTGGTCGAAGTCTTTACGCAGGAGGATTACGCGCGCGAGCTGGGGCTTGAACCGCTTGTGGCTACTGCAGGTCCGCAGCGCGGATAACGCGAGCGCGGCGGCGCGGGTCGCCGGCATAACTTCTCGACGCAAAAGGGGCGGAGATGCATGTATCTGCTGCATCTCCGCCCCCTGTTTGTTGAGCTGCCGATTTTTGTGTTGGGCGGTCTGGTCTTGCTAGAACCGCGCGACCTGGTGCGTGAACAGACCTGTCGGAACCTGCGGCGCGGCGCCGCTGACCTGCGCGGCGGGGAAGAGCACGGCAACGGTAAAGTTGAACGGCTCCTTGCCGGTGTACGTTCCGGCGGCACGGGTCTCATCGACCAGCAGCTGCGACGCCCCGGTCAGAGCGGCGGCGTAGGCGGGGTCGTCGGCCAGTGCCGGCTCCGGTGCTCGGTCGAGCATAGCGCGGATGGCCCCGACGGCGTCCTCGCGCTTGACCTCCCACACGCGATGTGTGACGCCCGCGGGATCGGTGACGGCGTAGAGCGATGCGCCCTCTTTGGCAGCGCTCAAAATGATATCCATGACGGGCGACGCCTCGTAGGCGAGCGACACGGGGCGCGGCTGCACCTTGAGCTCGGCGATCGCGCGCGCGGTGGCGAGTGCGTCGATGCTCTCGGCGGCAGCCTCGTCGCCGCCCGTCAGCACGTTAACCGGGCAAATCGCCACGACACCCGTCACGCGTCCCGGCTCTCCGGAGCATTCGTACACGTAATACGCCGCGCCCGGATCTTTGAGCATAAGCCCATCGGTAATCGCGCCGCGCAGGGCTCCGCTGTCACTCAGGATGCTGTCCATCGCAGGCAGCGCCTCGAGCACGCGGTCCTGAGCTGGGCGGATGCAGGGAAACGGAAGTGCTTTCATGGGCGGTCCTAACGCGCGAGTCGGTTTGTTCGCGGCTTATTATGCCCCAACTTGGCCGCTTGCGTCCCAGAGCGTGTTATCGGCAAGCGCGATGAGCACGTTTTGGCAGCGAACGATATCGGCATGGGGCACATACTCGTTGGGCTTGTGCGCGAGCGCCAACGAGCCGGGGCCGTAGCTCATACAATTGCGGTTGCCTGTCTTGCCGGCAATGACGGCGGTATCGGTGTAGCCGGTAAAGAAGCCGACGGTCGTGTCCGCGTCCGTTACGTCATCGGCGGCACGCTTGAGCGCTGCTAGAAGGGGAGAGTTCGGGTCGCGCTCGATGGCGGGGCGGTCGCCCGTCACGGTGTAGCTGCCATGGCAACCGGGAACGGCGGCTTCGGCGACGGCGATGGCATACTCGACCATATTGATTGCGGCGGCCGTATCGGTCGGCGGGGTCAGGCGCATGTCGACCCAGACTTTGGCGCGGTCGGGTACGACGTAGGGGCGATATCCGCCCTCGATTTGGCCAAACGTGATGGTCGAAGGCCCCAGCTCATCGTACGCGGGCAGCGCCGCAAACGCGCGACGAAGCGAACACACGACCTCGGCCATGGCGGCGACGGCATCCGCGCCCTTCCACGGCTGGCTCGCATGCGCCGTCACGCCGGCCATTTCAATCTCGAACCACGTACGCCCCTTGTGCGCCACCTGGATCTGTCCGTCGGTGGGCTCGGTGTCCAGCACCCATTCGCGCGAGCTGACCCAGCCAGCATCGATCGCGGCCTCTGAGCCGCGCATGAAGTCTTCCTCGTCGACCGAGCAGATGAGCGAAAAGCCGCGGCGTGGCAGCGCGCCATCCGCCGCCACGCGCTCGAGCGTATGGACCAGTGCGGCAATGGCGCAGGCCAGGCCACCCTTCATATCGCAGGCACCGCGGCCATAGAGTTTATCGTCGCGCACAACCGCCCCAAGCGGTGCGATGTCTGCGTCCCAGCCATCGCCCAAGGTGACGGTATCCATGTGGCAGATATAGACCAGCCGCGGCTCGTCGCTTTGGCCCGGCACGGTGACTTTAAGGTTGCGGCGCCCGGGGAGTACTTCGAGCTCCTCAATCTGCACGGCATCGAGCACCGGATGACTCAACCGCTCCAGCTGAGCCTCAACCAGCGCTTTGATATACCGCTCAATTTCATCCTCATACGCGCCCGGGTCTGAGCTGTCGATCCGCACGAGCTCCTGCGCAAGCCGCCAGGCAAAGTCCTCATCAACCATATGCAACCTCACAATCAGTCTGCTTTCCAAACCGATTGTAAGCCTCTTGAGAGATCCGCGGCGTGCGCGCAGCGGTATTTACCGTTCGCAGGCCGAGCCAGCGCGTTTGCCGTCCAGGCGGGTTTACAAACGACGCGGTGGGTACGTACCCTTCATGGACGACATGCTGTGCGACATATCTGCCTTTCGGTATCACCGGATACCTCCACAGGTTTTGGCAATAATGCCGGACCTGCCCGATTCTGTGGACGATTCACGCAGGGAGCGTCTTTGTGAGCATCCGCTCGTCAAGCATTTCCTGGGCACCCCATTACACGTGTTGGCGCAGGGCAGCTGCGGACGTAAGGGCGATCGCATTGTCAGGCATGTTTGGAACGGGGAGAGGCCGTTTGGCTCCGTGCGGCAGACAGAGTTTGGCCTCGATGTCGCGTCCCCACTCTTTACCCTGCTGACCCTGGCTTCCTCGGTTTCAAACGAGCGTTTAATCATGTGCATGTATGAGATGTGCGGCACCTTTGCCGTGTGCAAGATTGCGCCTCGGGTAAAGTCGGCACTTGTGCAGGCATATGGGGGCCGGTGGGGCGACGCGCGGCTGGGTTGGGAAAACGTAAAGGATGTCTCGGGGAATCCAACGGACTTGTGGAAACGACCGCCCTTGATCGAGCTCTCTGAGCTTACGGAGTACGTCGATAAGATCCGGGGGCTCCGCGGCGCTAAATCGTTCACACGTGCCGCGAAATGCATTACAGGGATGGCGGCATCGCCGCTCGAGGTCCAGGCATCGATGCTGTTTGGTCTTTCGAGGTTACGCGGCGGCGAAGGGCTGCGCCTTACCAATAACGTTGAGATTCGTATGACGCGCGGCGCCCGCCTGATTTCGGGGCTCGATAGGCGCTATGCCGATATCCTGCTGGCAAATAAGGACGGCAGCCGAGAGTGCCTTGTTGAATGCCAGGGTAAAGCCATACACGGATCCATAGAACCCAAGATCTCTGACTCCGACCGAACGACGGCCTTGCAAGCGATGGGATATCCCGTCGTTTTGATGACCTATGGCCAGCTGGCCGACTCCGATGCCTTTCGCGTGGTGATGGAGCTCATCATGTCCTATCTCGATGCGCCGCTGAAAGACAAGACACCGCGGCAGCAGCAGCTCGAACGCCGGCTTCGTGAGGAGATATTTATCGATTGGTCGGGAATGTAGTCGTGCAGGTGGAAAACGGTCGCACGAACTAGAGCTTTGGGTGCGAAAAAGGCTTCAGTTTCGCCTTGGAAGGGCTATAAAATTGCAATCCAGAACTAGTTGTTTCGGAAAATCGACAGTCAACTTGGATGTGGTATACAGAGATCGATTTTTACCTACTAAAGCCCCTGATAAAGTTGTTTATCAAAGCAGGTGCGCTCTGTGACTTGGGTATGACTGTCGATTATCCGAAAAAACTTGTCCTGGGTAGCATTATCAAAACCAGCCGGAGCAAAGAAATCGGCCCCCGTTTCGCGAAAACGGGGGCCGAATGGGCTTCATGACCTTCCTGGCGGGCTTGGCGCCGGCGCTATTTGATCACGCGCACGCGATACATCGACGGAATCTGCTTGAGCGCCTCGATGGTGCTGCTGTCCAGGTGCTCGTCGGTGTCGAACATGGTGTAGGCGTTCTCGCCGGCGGATTCGTTGGTCATACGCTGCACGTTGGCGTTGTCCTTGGCCAGAATCGCCGTGATCTGGCCGATCATGTTGGGCACGTTGGCGTGCAGACAGGCGATGCGGCTCGCGGCACGCGCCTTGCCCATGCTGCAGGCGGGGTAGTTGACGCTGTGCGCGATGTTGCCGTTCTCCAGGTAATCCTTGAGCTCGCTGATGGCCATGTCGGCGCAGTTGGCCTCGGCCTCGCCGGTGCCGGCGCCCGAGTGCGTGGTGATAAACGTATTGGGCATCTTGACGGTCTTGGGCGTGGCAAAGTCGCAGCTAAACCAGCTCAGCTTGCCCGCGCGCAGGGCGGCGTCGACGGCGTCCTCGTCAATGATGGTTTCGCGCGCGTAGTTGATGAGCACGGCGTCGGGTGCCAGCAGGTTAATCTGCTCGGTGCTGATCATGCCGATGGTGTCAGCCTTACTGGGCACGTGCACGGTGAGGTAGTCGCAGCCGCGGCAGAGGTCCTCGAGCGTGCCGACGCGCTGCACCTCGCGGCTCAGTACCCACGCGTGCTCTACGGAAATGAACGGGTCGTAGCCGTAAACGTCCATGCCCAGATCGACGCAGGCGTTGGCTACCTTGGAGCCCACGTTGCCCAGGCCGATGACGCCGATGCGCTTGCCCTTGAGCTCGCGGCCCACAAAGGCCTTCTTGGCCTTCTCGGCATCGACCTGGATCTCGGGGTCGTCGGCGTTGTCGCGCACCCAGTTCATCGACTGCACTACGCCGCGGCTCGAGAGCACCAGCATGCCCAGGACGAGCTCCTTGACGGCGTTGCTGTTGGCGCCGGGGGAGTTAAAGACGACGACGCCCTTCTTGGCGTACTCCTCGACGGGGATGTTGTTGACGCCGGCGCCGCAGCGGGCGATGGCGCGGATGCCCTCGGGCAGCTCGTAGCCGTGCAGGTCGGTCGAGCGCATCAGGATGGCGTCGGCCTCCTCGGCGGTGCTTACAAACTCGTAGCCCTCGCCAAACTCGACTTTGCCGTCTTTAGTGATGTCGTCGATGGTCTTAATCTTACGCATGGAAAAACTCCTTAGCAGGTCTGTCCAAAACAAGTGGTCTGAGGTGGCTGGTCGGCCCGCGTGTTGCGGGCTAGTTAGATCGCGGACTCAAACTATGCTGCGTTTCGAAGTCCTTCATGTACGTGGCCAGCGCCTGCACGTCCTCCATGGTGACGGCGTTGTACACGCTGGCGCGCATGCCGCCGACGAGGCGATGGCCCTTGACGTTTTGGATTTGGTGCTCTGCCGCGCCTGCGACAAAGGCCGCGTCGAGTTCGGCGTCGCCGGTGCGGAAGGTGACGTTGGCGATGGAGCGACTGTCTGTCTGCGCGGTGCCGTGGAATAGTTTGCTGTTCTCGAGCAGGTCGTAGAGCATGTTGGCCTTTGCCCAGTTGCGCTCGGCCATGGCGGCAAGTCCGCCGGTCTGCTCAACCCAGCGGAACACCTTGCCGCACACGTAGATGCCAAAGGTGTTGGGCGTGTTGAGCATGGAGCCCTTGGCTGCCTCGGTCTTAAGGTCCATGTACTGCGGCGTCTGCGCAAAGGCGGGGCCGTCGGCGATCAGGTCATCGCGCACGATAACCACGGTCACGCCCGCGGCGCCGGCATTTTTCTGAGCGCCGGCATAGATGAGCCCGTAGCGCTCGACGTCGAGCGGCTGCGACAGGAAGCAGCTCGAGACATCGGCGACCAGCGGCACGTCGCCGCAATCGGGCAGCTCGTGGAACATGGTGCCAAAGATGGTGTTGTTCTGGCAGATGTAGACGTAGTCGAGCCCGTCGCCCGCGGCCTCGGCGGCAATGCGCGCGTTGATGTCGGCCATGTTGGGAATGCGGTCGAAGTTGGTGTCCTCGGAGCTTGCGAGCAGCACGGCCTCGCCGTACTTGGCGGCCTCCTTGTACGCCTTGTTGGCAAAGTTGCCGGTCACGACGTAGCCGGCGCGGCCGCGGCGCATGAGGTTCATAGGGATGCCCGCAAACTGCAGCGTGGCGCCGCCCTGCAAAAACAGGACGCGGTAGTTGTCGGGGATGCTCAGCAGGCGGCGCAGGGTTGCCTCGGCGTCGTCGATGATCTGCTGGTACATGCTAGATCGATGACTCATCTCGAGCACGGACATGCCGCAACCGCGGTAGTCCATCATCTCGTCGGCGATCTCGGCGAGCACGCTGGTGGGCAGTGCGGCCGGGCCTGCTGAGAAGTTGTGCACACGTGCCATCTTCTAGTTCCCCCTCGTAGTCGTTTGAACGTTCGGGATACTTTAGCACAGTGGAGCGCCAGGCGCGACCGCATCACAGCAAAACTCGAGTGCGTCGCTATGATTTACAGGATGGTTACATGGGGGAGGGCGGTCGCAAGGTCTATATCGCCGGGATATACCGTGACAGGTACTCTTTGAGCGCGGGGTCGCACACATAGAGATACGTTCCTAACATGCCGCGCGTCATGAGGACGTAGTAGGCGTTGACGATGATCTTTTGCAGATCATCGTCGCTTGCCTTTTTCTTGGCAACGGCATCTTTGAAGTTTGCCCTGTTAACGTTGACTGCATCTTTGTTCGAATCGTAGTAAATGTCGGGACCCAGAATTACGAATCCGTAGTTGAGGTCGTAGCCTTGTACCGTATGAATGCATCCGACTTCGTTGACGGCGTTGGCGGAGTTAACCCAATCCTTCTGGGTTGAGTTCCAGCGTTTGGGAATGCCCTCGATGACGATATCGAACGCATCTTTGTTATTCTTCGTTTCCCACTTCCACGCAAAGCCTGCCATCATGCGGGATAGACCAACTTCTTCTTCCTTGGTTTGCTGCAGAGAGCAGAAGTCCTCAAATCGGTCGACGATTCCAAACTGGTATCTGGGGATATCGCTGTCCGGATCCCCTGCTCGCGAATCGTAAGGCTCCGATGAAAAGAGTGCTTTGAACTTCATGCCGGCATGCATGTACGCTTTGTTATCAAGCAGGTCGTAGACAAAATCGAGGTACTCATCGCCGCCACGCACGCGCATTTGGGTACTCAAGCTGAATTCTTCGGTCTCGATTCCCGCTTCTTCGAGTTGGTTGAGTCGCTGCTCGAGGCCGTCCCGATTAAGTCCGGATGCACGGACCTGCTGCTTGGGGTCATAGAATAGATAGGCCTTGTCGCAGCATTTAAAAATCCAATCCACCTGGCTGCTCGTGCGAGGCAAGTTGAGTCGTTCGCATGTGTTGTAAAAAGCTCCGATGCCGGCGCCGGCGGTCAAGTAGTTTCCCAGTCGGTGTGCCTCGTCGACAAGCAAGATGTCATACCGATCGTTTTTGGTGACATCGCTGGGGCTCAGGATATCGCTGGGCCTTAACCCGGGAAGGAAGTGCGTGAGCTTTTTGAGCGTCTTGCTCAAAGACTCCATGGGCGTTACGAAGCCGACCCGCAGGCCGGAAAGGTTCGGCTCATTTTTGATTTTGAACATGAGGCTGATGGCAAGGATTGTTTTGCCTGTTCCTGGCGCGCCATTCACGACGGTTATACGTTCTCTTTTTGAGCCGCCATGTTTTACGTCTTCATGCTCCTGTTCGAGCCGCTTGTAAATCGTCTCAGTCGTTTCGTATTGGTCAGGCGTAAGCGTCTTAAAGGGCGAGAACTTGAACAGGTCGGTGTTCTCGAGTTCTTCAATCGGATGAATCGCGTAGTTTTCTTCGCGGAGCTTTGTCCAGAGGTTTCGGAACTTCTGGCGATACTGGGGCCGCTCAAAGTAATCGAACTGGGCATAGCCATTGTTGGCATTGGTTACCTGGTATTTTCCGTCAGCACAGAACAGCTCGATAAGGCTGTTTTCAAACTCGAACGTCGCAGATTGATTGAAGGTGGGGTTGTCGATCAGAAGGGTCCGGTCGAAGTCCTTGTCCACGTTTGCAGCGTGTTGTTTCATGCGCCGCTGGTAGTTGGTTGTTTGGCCGATGTAGGCAGTCTTGTTTTTGCTGTTGGTCAGGATGTAAAGAACAGGCCAGCTTTCGTCATGGTGAGCTCCGGGCTTTGGCGTGCCAAAATCCTGCAACGATTTACTTGTCTCAAAGGGCTGGGGTAGGGGAAGTGTGTACTGACGAAGGGCGAACTCGTTACTCATGGTGGTTCGCCTTTCTGTTTTCGTTGGATGATGCGTCGACGGGGTAGCGCTCGCCATTGCGTTTGAGCTTGGACGAGAGCACGGCCGGGAGATCGATTCCGTTTAGATCAGCGAAACGCAGGAGGAAAAGGAGTGTGTCGGCAACTTCATCTTCGATGGCTTGGCGTTGCTCGGTGTTTTCGAACATTTCGGCAATGCGCTCGTCGCTGATAAAACGAAAGAGCTGAAGGAGTTCTGAGGATTCGGTTGCCATGCCGATGGCGAGCTCTTTCGGCGTGTGATATTTGCGCCAGTCGCGTGCATCACAAAAGTCCCTGACTTGTTCCGTCATGGCATCGAGCTTGTCCATCGTTCGTAACCTCCCTGATGGTCATTGCTTTATTATGGCGGTATTTGGGGTTTATTGCACATCATTTGGGCGCGCGGTTTGTTCGGTTGAGATTGCCGTGCGGGAGGTTGTACCGTTAAGTCCACGATTTTGCCGTGGATGGCTGCTCAGAGGCCTATTCAGTTCCTATTTCACCGCAACTTATGGGTGGGGATGGCTACGACGCGAGCGTGGCAATGACGGCTTCGTCGCCGGCGTATATGAGGGTGTTGCCGTCGGGGATGATGGTTTGGCCGTCGCGCTTGAGCATCACGACGATAAACGGGTGCTTGCCCTGCGGCACGTCGCGCAGGCGCTGGCCGGCCAGGCGACCGTGGGGCGTTACGGTGATCTCACGCAGCGTAACCTCGGCACGCTCTTCAAACGTCGGCGCGGCCATAACCAACAGGTCGCCTTCCTCGATCACGGTATCGCCGTTGGGCAGCACCGGGTGCGCGCCATCGCGCAGCACCAGGACCACGAGCATGTCCGTCGCACTGCCAATATCCGCGAGCATGCGCCCCACAAACGGATGGCCCGCGCCCACCTTGAGCTTGACGAACGACATGCCGTCCTCGTCGCGGTAGTCGTTAAACGTGCGGCGCACGTCGCCTTCTGCATCGATCATATCGAGTTTCTTCGCCACTGCCGGCAGCAGCGAGCCCTGCACCACAATGCTCGACACGGCAATCACAAAGACCAGGTCAAAAAGGTCGTGACCACCGGGAACACCGGCCACAACGGCAAAGAGGCTAAATACGACCGAAGCTGCGCCGCGCAGACCCGCCCAGCTTACGAGTGCAACCTGGCGGGGGTTGGTCTTAAAGGGCGCCAACAGCAGACCGACGGCGATGGGACGGCTCACAAAGAGCATAAACGCCATGAGCGCCAGGCCCGGTAGCAGCATTTGCGGCAGGCGCGCGGGCGTCACGAGCAGGCCCAGCAAAAAGAAGATGGTCATCTCGGCCATCTCGGTGAGGGTGTCGAAGAAGTGCGCCAGCTCGACCTTGCCGGTGATGTCGCTCGCACCCAGCACAATGCCTGCCAGGTATACGGCCAAAAAACCGTTGCCGCCCAGATAGCTCGGCAGGGCGTAGGCGACGATCGCCACGGCGAACAAAAAGATGGTCTGCGCACCCTCGGCCGTTGCGCGTGCGCGCTCAATCAGGCGGCCCGATGCCCAGCCGATGACAATGCCCAGGCCTACCCCTAGGATGATTTGCTTGGCCAGCAGAACGGGGATGTTAATGTCGCCGCCAGCTGCGAGGGTGGCGAGCACGGCGGTGAGCATGTAGGCGACGGGATCGTTGGAGCCCGATTCGACCTCGAGTAGCGAGTCGGTGCCGCCCTTTAGCGAAAGACTGTGCTCGCGCAGCACGCTAAAGACGCTTGCCGCGTCGGTCGACGCCACGACTGAGCCCAGCAGCAGGCCGCCGATCCAGTCGAAGCCCAGTGCAAAGTGCGCGAATACGCCGGTAATGCCGGCAGTGATAACGACGCCGAGCGTGCTCAGCAGCACCGCCGGCACGGCGACGGGTTTGGCACGGTCGATGTTGGTGTTAAAGCCGCCGTAGAACATGATGAACAGCAGCGCCGTGCTGCAGACGGTTTCGGTGAGCGCATAGTCGCTAAAGTCGATGTGCGCCGGACCGTTGACGCCCAGCAGCATACCGAGTGCGATAAAGATAAGCAGGGTGGGGAAGGGGAGCTTTTTGCCGACGGGTTTGATGGTCAGGCACAGAATAATGACGAGGCCGATAAAGAGAAGTATCTGGTTCATGGATAGTGTCCGCTCCTGGGTGGTTGGCGTGGCACGGTCAGTTATCTGCGCTTATTTGTACCCAAAGATGGTGGGTTTATGGGCTTGGACTGCGGACGTGCGCATTTTCGACACGAGGCGTGGGCGCGAGCGGCGCTGGTCGGGGCGCTGGGCCTGACGGCGTGGCGTGAGCGGTGCGGGTTGGCAGGCGAGCGCTGGCGACCGTTAGCGGTATGCAACCCTTCCCAGCTTTATTGCAACGGAGTACAATGGGTAACGTTTAAGTTCAACTTGAAGTTTTAGTTGCGACGTCGGGCTTCGGCCGCAATACAAAGAGAGGCGTTCCATGGCGATCTATGTGACATCCGATGCTCACGGGCACGTGCGTGCGCTTGACGAGGCCCTGTCCAAGATTTCGCTGGCGTCCGACGACACGCTGTATGTGCTGGGCGACATGATCGATCGCGGGCCCGATCCGGTCGGCGTTATCAAGCTCGTGCGTTCGCTGTCCAACGCTCGCGTGCTCAAGGGCAACCACGAGCAGATTATGCTCGATGCCATCATTGGTCAAGATCCGCTCGATGCCGAGACCTGGGATATCAACGGCGGCTGGACCACCCGTCAGCAGCTCAACGATATGGAATTTGAGGCGTACGAGGAGCTCGTGCGTTGGATGGCGACGCTGCCGCTCTACGCGGTGGCCGAGACTGACGAGCGTCCGTTCCTGCTGGTGCATGCCGGCATTGAGACCGAGGCCGCGCGCGCGTTTTTGCTTGAGCATGGCGTCGATTGTGCCGATGGTGCGGGAGCGGTTGATGCCGATCGCGAGCTACTCCAGCAGATGCTGGCGGTGCAGTCGTCCGATGACTTGCTCTGGATTCGTCACGGCTATTGGGATGCGCCGACGGGGCTGCTTTCTGCCGAGGGTAGGGGCCCGGTCGTGGTGAGCGGACACACGCCCACGGTGTCGCTTGGGCGTTATTGCGAGGTCGGTGGTCTGGCGGGGCTCGACGAGGAATCGGGCCGCGGGCAGATCGTGCGTCTGGGCGGCGAGAATACCGCCGGCGTGCCCGACCGCATCGACATCGACTGCGCCGCTGCCACCGGCTCCGAGTTCGGCCGCGTCGGCATCCTGCGCTTGGATGACGGGGCCGAGTTCTACGCGAACATCAACCCGGGCGAGTAATCGGTGCAAAGGGTAGCTAATTTGGGACGGGGCTTTTTTGGCTACTTTCGAAGAGTAGCGCCTTCTTGCTCGGTAAGCGCTAGAAATGAGGAGCGTCTGCGTCCTCGGCAGCGCGAAAATGCTCGAAAAACCGTCGCAACGGAGTCAAACGACGTCGCGACGGTTCTTTTTTGGCTGCCCGCTGGCTAAGTGAGTAGGCTTTTTTGGAAATGCCGAGCAGACGGCAAATTTGCCTCAACAAAACCGACGCTCCTATAAGTTGTCAAGAGGCAGTTTGCGGGAGCGCTCCCTTCA
>CABVBR010000041.1 GCA_902496645.1 uncultured Collinsella sp. | reverse complement strand
TCGCAGGTCTTGAGGAGTTTGTCGTCAGCGCGCTCACCGTTGTGCGTGCCGAGGGCGCCAAGCAGGCCTTCGCCAACGCTCAGGCGTAAATTTCCGGCGCAGACGCGGGCGCGGGACGGCGTGCCCGCGTCTCGACTTCTGCTCAACCTGTAGGGTTAGGACCATTTGTAATGAACACTATCCAGATCAATCCGGCCGATAACGTGATCGTCGCGCTGTCGCCGCTTGCCAAGGGCACCGCTGTCGCGGTTCCCGGGGTGGGCGAGGTCGTTGCCGCGGAGGATATTCCGCAGGGCCACAAGATGGCCGTGCGTGCCATTGCGGCGGGGGAGGACGTCGTCAAGTACGGTCTTCCTATCGGCCACGTGACGGGCGACATCCAGCCCGGTCAGTGGCTTCATACGCATAACGTCAAGACCAACCTTTCGGGCGAGGTCGAGTACGCTTACAACCCGACGCATCCGGTCGTTGAGCCGGTTGAGCCCGAGACCTTTATGGGTTTCCGCCGCGCTGACGGCCGCGCCGCCACGCGCAACGAGCTGTGGATCATCCCCACGGTCGGCTGCGTCAACGAGGTCGCACGTGCCATGTGCGAGCAGGCTCAGGATCTGGTCGAGGGCTCGCTGGAGGGCGTTTACTACTTCCCGCATCCCTTTGGCTGCTCGCAGACCGGTGCCGACCATGCCCAGACGCGCCGTCTGCTGGTGGCGCTCTCGCGTCACGCAAACGCTGCGGGTGTGCTGTTCCTGTCCCTCGGTTGCGAAAACTGCACGCACCAGCAGGTACTCGACGAGCTCGGTGACTTCGATCGCGAGCGCGTTCGATTCCTCGCCTGCCAGGATGTAGCCGACGAGCAGGTCGAGGGTCACAAGATCCTGTCCGAGCTTGCCGACCTGGCCAAGCAGGCCAAGCGTGAGCCCATTCCTGCCTCCGAGCTGGTCATTGGCCTTAAGTGCGGCGGCTCTGACGGTCTTTCGGGCATTACCGCCAACCCCACGATCGGTCGCGTGAGCGATATGGTCGTCGCCCGCGGCGGCACGTCGGTGCTCACCGAGGTTCCCGAGATGTTTGGCGCGGAGAGCATTCTGCTCGATCGCTGTGAGAGCCAGGACGTCTTTAACGCAGCTGCCGACATGCTCAACGGCTTTAAGGACTACTTTATCAGCCACGGGGAGGTCGTCTATGAGAACCCGAGCCCCGGCAACAAGGACGGCGGCATTACCACGCTCGAGGACAAGAGCTGCGGCTGCGTGCAAAAGGGCGGATCTGCCCCCATCGTCGACGTGCTGCCGTATGCCGGTCAGGCTACCAAGCATGGCCTGAACATGCTGTGCGGCCCGGGTAACGACATGGTATCCACCACGGCCCTGACGGCTGCCGGCTGCCACGTAATCCTGTTCTCGACCGGCCGCGGCACGCCGTTTGGCGCACCGGCGCCCACACTCAAGGTGTTCACCAACCAGCGTCTGTGCGACCACAAGGCCAACTGGATGGACTTTAACGCCGGCGTGGTCGCCACGGGCGAGCGTACGCTCGACGAGGCTGCCCACGACCTGTACCAGCTGGTGCTAGAGACGGCGAGCGGCAAGCTTACGAGTGCCGAGCGCCGCGGCTGTCACGAGATCAGCATCTGGAAGGACGGCGTCTGCCTGTAGCGGTAAATGGGTTCGCATAGGGCGCTATTGACCATGGCCCCGTCGGGAGTGTTCCCGGCGGGGCCATGTTTGTTCTGTCTGTTCGGGCGTGTCTTTCTGAGGGTACGGGAGCGGCGAAAACAATAAACGTTCACCTAATCGACCTCAAATTTAAACCCACTCAATACCCATGTAATCGTGATTTTTTTCAAGTCAGATGTCCGTTTAACGGCAAAAAACGACCGTTCAAGGATAATATACAAGTGAACGTTCACCTATCATACGCAATCGCGCATAATCTAGCTAAACGTTCACCCTACGAGTGGGCGATATGCAGACAGACATCGGTATGGACTCCAATGTCTTGTTACAAGACATTCGAGAAAAGAGAGGGAGCTCGATGACTAACAAGATCGGTAAAAAGCGCAAGATCACATTCTGGACGCGCTTGGGCTTTGGTATGGGCGGCATGCTCAACTCCGGTGCCCTGAGCTTTACGCACAGCTACATGGTGCTGTTCCTGTCCACGGAGTGTGGTCTGTCCGCAGGCGAGGCTGCGCTGATCAGCTCGTTCGCCATCTATCTCAACGCCATTCTGTGCCCGCTCATGGGCTTTGTGGCCGATAACTTCTACGCTACTAAGATCGGCCGCATCTTTGGCCGCCGCCGTTTCTGGATCTTGCTGGCTATCCCGATGATGGTCGCCGAGCCGCTCATCTTTGTGGCTACGCCGTTTGGTTTCCCGTACTACTTTGTGTTGTACCTGATCTACAACGTCGCGTACACGTTCTGCACCGCCAACCTGTCGCCGCTTACCATCGAGATGACCGATGACTTCAAGGAGCGTACGTACCTCACCGGCTACAAGCACCTCTTTGGTAACGCCGCCGGCTTCCTGATGGCAGCACTCGTCGGCTTTGGCTTTGGCACCTTCGGCGAGACCAACCCGTTCAGCTACTTCATTATTGCTACGATTAACGCTTCGGTCATGGCAATCTCGCTGCTCTGCGTGTACCTGTCTACGTGGGAGCACACCCCCGAGGAGGTCGCTCAGGAGAAGATCGAGAGCGTCGGCGAGGGTATCAAGAAGTTTTTCATCGACGTTATCTCTACCTTCCGCAACAAGTCCTTCCGCAAGGTCCTGTATGCGCAGGTCTCCACGAAGCTCGCCGCTGCCTGCTGGTCTGCGTGCCTGTCCTTCTTCATCGTCTACTGTCTGCAGATTCCTAAGTCCTACGAGTCCGTGATGGAGATGCCCGGCAAGGTCGTCGCTATCGTCTGCACCGCCATCTGGGTCGCCCTCATGGCCAAGAAGGGCTTCCACAAGTCTTGGTACCTGGCAAACGTCGGTTGCGCCGCGTGCATCATCGCCTACAACTACTTCGCCTTTGGTCAGATCAACGGCACCTCCACGGTCGCCATCGCCATGATCGCCTACCCCATCATCTTCGCCATCTGGAAGTTCTTCTACGTTGGCTTCCAGTATCTGCCCGATGTTCTGCTCAACTACATCCCCGATGTCGATGAGCTCATCACCCTGCGTCGTCGCGAGGGCATCTACAGCTCCGCACAGCAGCTCTGCCAGCAGATCGCCCAGGCTGTTGCCGTCAACGTATGGGCTATCGTCCTTGCTGCCTCCGGCTTCATTCAGACCGCCGGCAACAGCGACGCCGTGACCCAGCCCGCCACCGTGCCTCTGTACATCTGCGGCTACATGCTCATCGGCTGCGCCGGCTTCTTCCTGCTCGCGGCCGTCCTTGCCCGCGGCATCAAGATTGACAAGGAGCAGTGCGACATCCTTTGCGACGAGATTCACCGTGTCAAGGAGGGTGGCAAGATGGCCGACGTCAAGCCCGAGGTCAAGGCGCTTTGCGAGGAGCTCTCCGGCTTTAAGTACGAGGACTGCTTCGCTCACAACAATGTTGGCTTCCAGGACGGCAGCGTAATTCCCGCCGAGTAGGGCAGGCGCATCGTCCAAACCAAAGGGCCGTGCCACCGGAGATCCACCGGCGGGTGCGGCCCTTTTTTAAAAACGAGTAGTATGAACTTCTGATTACATTTGAGGGAGAGACCCATGGAGACGAACGTTATCTGGCGCAATGCCCGCGCGGCCGTTATCGAGCTCGACGATGGCGGCTACTTTACCTGTGCCGATACGTGGGAGATCTTTGTCAACGATGAGCCCGCCGGTACCACGAATACGGTCGAGACCTATGTCGATGGCCTGACCCCCGGCAAGCGCAACCTGATCCGCTTTGTCTGCGGCGAGCGCGAGTTGAGCGTAGGCGTCACCACGCCGGCGGAGCCCTTTACCATCAACGTTCGCGACTGCGGAGCCAAGGGCGATGCCGAGCACGATGACACCACCAACATTCAGGCTGCCATCATGGCCTGCCCCAAGGGCGGGCGCGTGCTGATCCCCGCCGGCAACTACCGCATCAAGTCCCTCTTCCTTAAGAGCAATATCAACATCGAGCTTGCCGAGGGCGCGGTGCTGCTGGCCCGTCACGACCGCGCGGCGCTTGCCTACATTCCGGGCACGGTCACGGGCGACGAGGGCGCCGGGTATGCCGGCGCCGACATGCTGCCCCTGGGCCGCTGGGAAGGCGAGAGCTTTTCGACCTACTGTTCGACCTTTACGGGCCTGAGCGTGCACGACGTGTGCATCTATGGCCGCGGCGCCATCGACGGCCAGACCGATTTTGCCGAGGACAACTGGTGGAACAAGGACTTTAAGAACATCTTCCGTCCCGAGGAGGGCCGCGAGGTCGCCCGCCCGCGCATGATTTTCCTGTCCGAGTGCGAAAACGTGAGCCTGGCCGGCTTTACCGTCCGCAACAGCCCGGCGTGGAATATCCATCCCATTCTGTGCGAGCACGTCGATGCCCTGTGCCTGTCCATCGAGGGTCCCAAGAACTCCCACAACACCGACGGTTTCGATCCCGAGAGCTGCGGTTTTGTCCGCATCCTTGGCTGTCAGTTCTCGGTGGGGGACGACTGCATCGCCATCAAGAGCGGCAAACTGGGCATTGAACCCGAGCTCCGTCCCGCCACGCACGACGTGCTGATCTCGCACTGCTACATGCACGACGGCCACGGCGCCGTGGTGCTGGGATCCGAGGCCGCCGGCGGCATCAAGGACCTCACCGTGAGCAAGTGCCTCTTTGAGCGCACCGACCGCGGCCTGCGCGTCAAGACACGCCGCGGACGCGGCAAGGACGCCGTCAACGAGGGCATCACCTTTGAGCACATTCGCATGGATAAGGTGCTCACGCCCTTCGTGGTCAACTCGTTCTACTTCTGCGACAAGGACGGCAAGACCGACTACGTGCAGTCTCGCGAGGCGCTGCCCGTCGACGACCGTACGCCCGGCTTTGGCGCCACGACGTTTTGCGATATCGAGGCCACCAACTGCCATGCGGCCGCGGCCTATATCACGGGCCTTCCCGAGAGCAAGGTGACGCGCCTGACGTTCCAGGATGTCCATGTGACCTTTGCCGCCGATGCCGAGCCCTTTGTGCCGGCCATGGCCTGCGGCGTGGAGCCCATGGTGCGCCAGGGCATCATCGCGCAGAACGTGAAAGTCCTCGACCTGCAGAACGTGCGCATCGAGGGTCAGGATGGCGACGAGCTGCAGCTGCAAAACGTCGACAAGGTTATCCGCGCGTAGGGTAGTGCTCCTGCACAAGTGAATACGGCATGTTGAGGCGTGCGACGGTCGGGTCTGCCCGGCTGTCGCACGCAATCTATAGGTGCCGGTATTGCACGGTGGGTGTTCTGTGACAGAAAGCGTAATGACAGATGAGTGGTAAAGAACAGCTCTTTGAGGTATCGCTCGAACGCGAAGGCGCGTATCGCAGCATTTCGGCGGCGCTCGAGGCGGCGGAGCGGTGTGTGCCCGATGTGACCGTGCCGGTGCGCGTGCTGGTGGCGCCGGGCGAGTATCGCGAGCAGGTCGAAATTCGTCGTCCGTATGTGACGCTCGAGGGCGAGACGGCCGACAGCGTGCGTATCGTGGGAGGCCTGGGTGCCAAGATGCCTTCGGAAGATGGTAGCGGCCAGGATGGAAGACTCGGCACCTTCCGTACGTACACGGTGCTGGTCGATGCCGACGACGTGACGCTTGCGGGTCTAACAATCGAAAACAACGCTGGTGATGGGCGCGAGGTCGGCCAGGCGATTGCCCTGTATGCCGACGGCGACCGCCTGGTTGTCGATGCCTGCTGCATTAAGGGACACCAGGACACGCTCTTTTTGGGGCCGCTGCCGCCGCGCGAGGCCAAGCCGGGCGGCTTTATAGGCCCCAAGCAGTTCGCCCCGCGCCGCGTGGGGCGGCAGTATTTTCGACGTTGCCGGATCGAGGGCGATGTCGACTTTATCTTTGGCGGCGCGCGTGCCTACTTTGAGGGGTGTGAGATTCGCTCGCTCAACCGCGATATGGATGTCAACGGGTATGTAACGGCAGCCTCCACGCCTCAGGGCGAGCCGTACGGATTTGTGTTTCATGGCTGTTCGTTTACAGCCGATGAGGGCATTGCCCCCGGATCGGTCTATCTGGGTCGTCCATGGCGCGAGTGGGCCCAGACCGTTTTGCTCGAATGCTGGCTGGGCCCCCATATTTCACTCGAGGGTTGGTGGGATTGGAATAAGCCAGCGGCACATGACGGCACCCTGTATGCCGGCGGTACCCTGTTTGGCCCGGCGGGTGATACTGCCGCCTGGGTGCCGTGGGCGCATTGCCTGACCGGCCAGGATTCCGAACGCTATGCGCGTGACCGAGTGCTTGCCGGCACGGATGGTTGGGATCCCGAGGGCGGCGACGGTGATGCGGTAGAGACGGCCGGGCTATCCGCCAATGGCCGCACCGTGCACATCGAGACGTACTACGAGGACGAACCTGCGCTGCGCGCCCGACTGAAGCGCGAGGGGCGCTCGGCCGCATTTACGGGCAAGACCCCCACAGACTTTGAGGCATGGAAGGCTGCGACCAGGACTCGTCTGTACGATATTTTGGGTCTTTCGCTTATGGACCGCGCCCCGATTGAGATTCGTGAGCTCAATCGCGTGCGGGTTGCCGGCAGCATCGTGCGTACTCATGCGGTGTTGCAGGTTGAGCACGATGTGTGGATGCCGTTTTACCTGTTGGAGCCGTCCCGCCCCAAGCTTGACGAGCGGGGACTCAAGCGCTGCTATATCTGCCCGCATGGTCACCAGGGGGCGGGTGCTGCAAGCATAGCCGGCGTTGCGGGCGTGCCGGCGGTCGACGATGCCGTGCGTAAGTTCAATTACGACTACGGTCTGCGTTTGGCGCGCATGGGTTATGTGACCGTCTGCCCCGATGCGCGTGGTTGGGGATACCGTCGTGACTGGAAGGGTCAGGGCGACGACGAGAACAGCTACCTGCGCGGTACGTGTCTGAATCAAGCACGTATGGCCGAGCCGCTGGGTCTTACGGTCGCGGGCCTCAACGCCTGGGACAACATGCGCTTGATTGATTACTTGGAGACACGCGGTGACATTGCCATGGACGACCTGGGCTGCTTTGGTTTTTCGGGCGGCGGTTACATGACGTTGTACCTGTCCGCGCTCGACCCGCGCGTGCGCAAGGCGTTTGTCTCGGGCTATCTGTACGGCGTTGATGATTCGCTACTGCACCTCAACGGCAATTGCAGCTGCAATTACACGCCTGGACTCTGGCGTCTGCTCGACATGGGCGACATTGCATCGCTTGTCGCGCCACGGCCGCTCTTGGTTCAGAGCTGCGAGAAAGACCATCTCAACGGCGCCCGCGGGCTTGCGAACGTAGACGAGCAGCTCGATATCGTTCGCGACGCCTACGCGCTGCTGGGCAAGGACGAAAACCTTCTGCACGAGGTCTGCCCGGGTGGACACCACCTGGGCGTGGCGCATCTTGCCGAGGATATCGAATGGCTCGATTCGCAAGTTGCGGAATGCGCCCACGCATAGCCCCTCGGATGTTGCGAATGAACGGTATGTACCTGTATGACCGCCGGTGTGCGGGTGAGGAGAAGAATATGGAAACGAAAAACTTGAGCGAATCGACCATCTGCTGCTTTGGCGATTCGACCACCTGGGGCGATAACGGATGCGGCGGGGGAGGCAACGATATCTCCTGGACTTCGCACCTGGGTGCGCTGCTGGGCGGCGCTACGATCGAGAACTTTGGTATTAAGGGTTCGCGTATTGCCGTCAAGGCCGACCGTAGCGATTCGTTTGTCGAGCGCTTGGACGGCATCGATCACACGGCAGATATCTGCATCGTCTTTGGCGGCGTTAACGACTTTAGCCGTAACGTGCCGCTGGGAGAGCTGGGCAGCACGGACGTGCACGAGTTCTACGGTGCGCTCGACTACCTGATCCGCACCATCACGGCGCGCTCGCCCCAGGCAAAGCTCGTGTTTATGACGCCGTGCAAGACAAGTGGCAAACACGAGAAGGATATTCCGGCGAGCAACGAGCTCAACCATCTGGGCCTGACGCAGATCGCGTACGTGCAGGCGATGCTCGAGGTCTGTGACCGCTACTCGGTGCCGGTAATCGACCTGTACGCTCAGAGCGGCATCAGCCCGTTTTTGCCGGAGCACCGCGAGCTCTATATGCCCGACGGCCTGCACTACAGCCCGGCTGGCTACGAGCGCCTGGCGCATCGAATCGCCGCGGGCCTTGCTGCCGTTTGTCGCTAAAAGCGTGCCGTTCACGGGGATTATAGGGTTAACGTTCACCCTATAATCCCGTTCGCGTTACACTAGGGTTAACGTTCACCCATCATCTACGTCAGAGGGGACACAATGGGTTGCAATCAGATCCTGGATAGCTACATCGAGCAGTTGATCGAGACGTCTACGCCGCAGGCGCCCGCGTGGAACATCGAAAAGCTCCGTGCCGGTAAGGAGAACACCTGGAACTACATCGATGGCTGCATGATCAAGGCACTCATCGAGCTGTACGAGATTACGGGTGAGCAGCGCTACCTGACCTTCGCCGACGACTACATCGACTTCTTTGTCCAGGAAGATGGCACCATCAAGCATTACAACCCCGAGGAGTACAACCTCGACAACGTCAACGCGGGCAAGACCCTCTATAAGCTGTATGACCTGGTGGGCAAGCCCAAGTACCGTGCCGCCATGGACACCATCTACCGTCAGCTCGAGACCCAGCCGCGCACCAAAGAGGGCGTCTTTTGGCACAAGGCCGTCTACCCCAACCAGATTTGGCTCGACGGCATGTACATGGCGCAGCCGTTCTACATGCAGTACGAGCTGAGCTTCCACAACCGCCGCGCCTGCTCGGACAGCTTCCATATGTTCCAGGTCGTGCACGACCTTATGCGCAACCCGCTTAACGGTCTGTACTATCACGCCTACGACGCGAGCCGCAAGCAGTTCTGGTGCGATCCCGTCACCGGCCTTTCGGCCAACTTCTGGCTGCGCGCCGAGGGCTGGTTTGCCATGGCGCTCATCGATACCTGGGAGCTCATGCCGCCTTCGATGTCGGCCGAGAAGGACGAGATTCGCAAGATGTTCCACGACCTGATCGATGCCATGTTGCCGTATCAGGACGAAAAGACCGGTATGTGGCACCAGGTCATCAACCTGCCCAACATCGCCCCCAACTACCTGGAGGAGAGCGGTAGCGCCATCTTTGCCAACGCTATCATGAAGGGCGTGCGCCTGGGCGTGCTGGGCGAGCGCTATTACCAGCATGGCCGTCGCGCGTTCGACGGCATCTGCGAGACCTGCCTGTCCGAGCATGATGGGCAGCTGGCACTCGACAACATCTGCCTGGTCGCGGGCCTGGGCAACACCACGCACCGCGAGGGCACCTTTGGCTACTACATGAGCGAGCCCATCGTCAAAAACGATGCGAAGGGCGTGGCGCCGCTGGTGCTGGCCTATATCGAGACCATGCACCACGACAAGCTGGCCGGCAAGCGCGATCCGCTGGCCCCCTCGGGCGTGTGCTCCATCGAGGACCCGTTTGGCGGATACACCCCGGGCATCAACGCTTGCAAGGGATGTGAATAGCGTGGGGGCTATTACTCCGGGCGTGCGCCTGCACGACCTTCCGCAGGGAACGGTCGAGGAGCGCATTCGTATGGCGGGCGAGCTCGGCTTTTCGTGCATTCAGCTGCCGAGCAAGGTGCTCTATAAGTCGATGGGTATCAACCGCTTGGGCCTGACGCGCGAGCTCGCCGACCACCTGCGCACTGTGCTCGACGGGGCAGGCGTCTCGGTCGCCGTGTTCGGCTGCTATAAAAACCTGGCGACGCCCGATCGCCAACAGCTGATGGACAACTATGCCGAGTACGAGGCATGCCTGAGTTTCGCCAAGATGCTCGGCGGCTGTCCGGTGGGTACCGAGACCGGTCGTCCTAACGTGCAGAACGCCGTGGCGGACGATCGCATGACCGACGAGGCGCTCGACGCATTTGTGGAGGGTCTCAAATATGTCTGCACACGTGCCGAGGCCATGGACGGCCAAATCTTGATCGAGCCCGGCTGGAACGAGACGGTTAACACGCCTCAGCGTTGCCGCGAGGTGCTCGAGCGCGTGCCGAGCTCGGCGCTCGGTGTTATCTACGATCCGGTGTCGCTGCTGCATCCGAGCGTTGTCGGCGAGGCGCAGGAGATTACATCGGACATGCTCTATCTGTGCGGCAGCAAGATTCGTGTACTGCACGCTAAGGATTTTGAGGTCGTGGATAACGAGGACGAGGCCGGCTGGTGCGACGGCACGGGCTCGCGCCTGGTGTGCCACGGTGTGGGGGAGACGGGCCGTTATGACTTTGAGCCCGTCGTTGCCTGGGCTGCCGCTGCCTGTCCGGGCATTCCGTGTGTGGTCGAGAACAGCGTGCCGGCGACGGCGGCCGGTTGCCTGACGACGCTCGAGCGCATGTCTGCCCGTTGCGAAGGCGCGCATCGGGAGATGTAGCGTGGCTGGCGGCCGCTATGGACGGCCGGCTTGCCGGTGCTGGGCAGCATCTGGAACTGCCCACTATTGTGTTGATGCGAATCAGAGGGGAATCGCGTGGCTATCCACATTGTCGAGGAAGCAAATCGTTGCCTGGGCTGCAAAAAGGCGTTCTGCCAGATCAAAGGCTGCCCGGTGCAGACGCCTATTCCGCAGGTCATCGATCTGTTTAAGCAACGTCGTCTGGAGGAAGCGGGCGAGCTGCTGTTCCAGAACAACCCCATGAGCGCGGTCTGCTCCATGGTGTGCAACCATTCGGGCCAGTGCGAGGGTGCATGTATTCAGGGCCGCAAGGGCACGCCGGTGCATTTTTCGAGTATCGAGAACTATATCTCCACGGCGTACCTCGACCGCAAGGAGTGGAAGCCCGCTCCGTCGTGTGGCAAGCAGGTCGCTGTGGTCGGCTCGGGTCCTGCCGGTATTACCGTGGCGATTAAGATGGCCCAGCTGGGTTGCGCCGTCACCGTGTTTGAGCAGCGTCCCGAGATCGGCGGTGTGCTTGAGTACGGCATCCCCGAGTTCCGTCTGCCGCGCACGCTGGTGCAAAAGTACCGCCACGTGATGTGCTCACTCGGCGTGCGCGTGCGTCCCTCGACCACCATCGGCGGCGCGCTGCATATCGACGATCTGCTGCGCGACGGCTACGACGCGGTCTTTGTGGGCACCGGCACTTGGCGCGCCCGCAAGCTGGGCATTCCCGGCGAGTCGCGCGGTAACGTGCTGTTTGGTATCGACTATCTGGTCGACCCCACAAGTGTGGCGATCGGGCAGAACGTGGCGGTTATCGGTGCCGGTAACGTCGCCATGGATGTGGCCCGTACCGCGCTGCGCTCGGGCGCTCGCAAGGTTACCGTGTATGCCCGCTCGCGCCACATCTCTGCCATCGATGACGAGGTCGAGCTGACCGAACTCGACGGTGCCGAGATCGTGTGCGGTAAGGCCATCTGCGCTATCGACGATAACGGCCCGGTGTTCGAGACGGCCATCTTCGACGAGGACAACAACGTGGTGGGCTACGAGAAAGAGCTCGACCACGCCGCGGCCGATACCATCGTCATTGCGGCCTCGCAGGTGCCCAAGGACAAGCTCGTGCTTACGACGGGCGGTCTGGAGACCGACCATCGCGGCCTGCTTTCGGTCGATGAGCACGGCATGACCACCGTGCCCGGCGTCTTTGCCGCCGGCGACGTGGTCAACGGCCCGCTGACGGTCGTCCATGCCGTGGCCGGCGCCAAGCTCGCTGTCGAAGGCATGACATCCTACCTGGGCCTCTAATCCATCCCACCCTTATCAGTTGCGGTGAAATACGGACTGTTTTGGCTGTCAAACGCCTCAATTGCTCCGTATTCCACCGCAACTTTTTTATGGGTCGAGCAAAAGGTGGGGGAGCGTGTGAGGTCGCGCGCCGGGCGGATACTGATACGATAGGGGAATCAGCAAGTGCCGCCCCGCGCGACCCAAACGAAAGGAAGCCTGTATGGAGTCCTCCGCCTATCCGATGCTCTTTAGCCCGATCAAGGTCGGTACGACCGAGGTCAAGAACCGTGTCTTTATGCCGCCGGTATCTACCAACCTGGCCGACCACGGCTATGTGACCGACGACCTGGTCGACCACTATCGCGCCCGTGCCAAGGGCGGCGTGGGCCTCATCATCACCGAGGTCGTAACCGTCGAGCCCACCTATACCTATCTGCCGGGCGATATGTGCTGCTACGACGACACGTTCATCCCTGGTTGGGAAAAGCTCGCCGCCGCCGTGCACGAGTACGGCTGCAAGATCATGCCGCAGCTCTTCCACCCCGCCTATATGGCCTTTAACATCCCGGGCACGCCGCGCCTGATCGCCCCGTCCTTCGTGGGCCCGTCCTATGCCCGCGAGGCGCCGCGCCCCATCACGGTTGACGAGATTCACGAGCTCACGCACCAGTTTGGCGACGCCGCTGTGCGCATGCAGAAGGCCGGCGTCGATGGCGTCGAGGTCCATGCGGCGCACGCCCACGGCATGCTCGGCGGCTTCTTGACCCCGCTCTACAACAAGCGTACCGACGAGTACGGCGGCTCGCTCGATGCCCGTATGCGCTTCTTGCTCGAGGTCATTGCCGAGATTCGCGAGCGCTGCGGCAAGGACTTTATCATCGACGTTCGTATGTCGGGCGATGAGTACACCGATGGCGGCCTGACCCTCAACGATATGATCTATGTCTCGCGTCGCCTGGAGAAGGCCGGCGTCGATATGATCCACGTTTCGGGCGGCACCACCATCAAGCGCGGCTCCGCGATTCCCGCCGCCGGTACGCAGCAGGCTTCGCACGCCGCCTGCTCGCGCGAGATCAAAAAGCACGTCAACATTCCCGTCGCCACGGTCGGCCGTATTAACGAGGCATGGATTGCCGAGGAGCTGATCGAGGACGGTGCCGCCGACATCTGCATGATGGGTCGAGCCAACCTGTGCGATGCCGAGTTCTGCAACAAGGCGGCTGCCGGCAACGCCGACGGGATTCGCCCCTGCATCGGCTGCCTTCGCTGTCTGAACGGCATCATGTTCGGCAAGCGTATCTCCTGCACCGTCAACCCCGATGTTGAGCGCGACGAGGCCGGCTACGAGCCTGCCGCCGAGGCTAAGAACGTGCTCGTTGTGGGCGCCGGTCCCGCTGGCATGGAGGCGGCGTTCATTGCCGCCAAGCGTGGCCACCACGTGGTGCTCGTGGACAAGCAGGATGAGCCGGGCGGTGAGATGCGCATTGCAGCCGTTCCGCCGGCAAAGCAGGAGCTCACCCGTGTGATCAAGTACCAGTATCGTCGTCTGGCCGAGGCCGGCGTGAAGTGCATCTTTGGTACCGAGCTTTCGGCTGAGGACATTCAGCGTGACTACGCCGGCTACGAGGTTGTCCTGGCCTATGGCGCCGAGCCTATCGCTCCGGCCTTTATGCAGGGCTTTAAGCAGGTCATGACGGCCGACGACCTGCTGGGCGGCAAGGCCTTCCCGGGCAAGAAGATCGTCATCGTGGGCGGCGGCACCGTCGGCTGCGAGACGGCTGACTACCTGGCTCCGCTGGTCAACGACCTGTCGCCGGCCAACCGCGACGTCACCGTCATCGAGATGACCAAGACGCTTGCCGCCAACGAGGGCGGCGCCGGCCGCGCGGTGCTCATTACGCGCATGCTCTCCAAGGGCGTTCACGTGCTGACTGAGGCCAAGGTGACCGAGATCACCGAGGACACCATCAGCTACGAGAAGGACGGCGAGATCCACACCATCACGGGTGCCGATACGCTGGTGCTGGCGATGGGCTACCGCCCCAACACCAAGCTGGCCGACGACCTGGCTGCTGCCGGCGTTACCGCCCACGTGCTGGGCGACGCCAACAAGTGCGGCAACATCCGCGACGCCATCGGCGACGGCTACAAAGTGGCCTGCGCCCTCTAGTCAACCCCTTGGTGCAAGGGGGACAGGTTACTTTGCACCAACTTGGTGCATATAAACCTGACCCCATTGCACCAGTCGATTGATAGCAAAAAGCGGCGGCCGTCCCG
>CABVBR010000040.1 GCA_902496645.1 uncultured Collinsella sp. | reverse complement strand
CCCTATTTCACCGCAACTTATATATGGAGCGTTATTTTTGGCGAGGCAGGACCAGGTTGAGGACGACGGCGACAAGCGCGGCGACGGCAATGGAGGATCCGCCAAAGACGGTGCCGACCCATGCGGGAAATCCAGCGCCGGCAAGCGCGCCGGCCGTGCGCTCGATGCCCGTGCCAAAGGCGATAGAGAGGCCCATGAGCGTGGTATCGCGCTGAGACAGGCCGTGGCGGGCAAACATGACCACACCGTTCATGCCGATGGTCGCGAACACGCCGATCGTGGCGCCGCCGATTACCGGCTGCGGAATGGACGTGAGCACTGCCGCGCACTTGGGCAGCAGTCCAGCGATGAGTAAAATGGCGGCGGCGAGCGTAAAGACCATACGGTTGACGACCTTGTTCTCGGCGATAATGCCCACATTCTGACCAAAGGTTGCTGTGGGGACGCCGCCCAAAAAGCCCGACAGCATACCGACCAGGCCGTTGGCGATCAGGCCACCCGAGATCTGGCTATCGGTCGCAGGGGTATCGAGCGCAGCGGACGAGACAGCGGCAAACTCGCCCATGACCTGCACGGCGTTGACAATGGCGACAACGCCCACGACGGCGCACGCAGCCGGGTCGAACACCAGGCGATGGGCGCCCAGGGCCGGCGGGGCGAACCAGCTGGCGGTCGCGATGGCCGAGAAATCGACCATGCCCAACACCGCAGCCAAAACAAAGCCCGCGCAGATACCGGCCAGGATGCTGCCCAGCCTAAGCGCGCCCTTGCCGTAGTTGCCAGCCATAAAGGTGACGACAAACGTCACGAGCGCGACGGCCCAGTTGGTGACGCTGCCAAAATCGGCAGCGCCCTCCCCGCCCGCCATGGAGGCAACTGCCACCGGGCACAGCGACAGGCCAATGACAAAGATGACGGTGCCGAGCACCGGGGCCGGGAACAGAAAACTCACGCGCCTAAACAGCAAGCCGAAAAGCACGACGAGCGCGCCGCCGATTACTTGGGCGCCCAGCACGGCCTCAAAGCCAAGCTCGAGACCGACCGCCTTGAGCGCCGGCACGAAAGTAAAGCTCGCGCCCATCACGATGGGCAGGCCCGAACCGACGACACCTTTTATGGGGAACTGTTGAAGGAAAATGTCGAGCGCCGAGAGAACCAGCGATGCCTGGATGACGGCGGCCTCCTCTTGAGGAGTAAAGCCGCAGACCGACGCAATGATGATGGCGGGCGTGACGATGCCCGCGAACGCCGCCAGCACATGTTGCAATGCATGGGGCAATACCTGCACAAACGATACTTTTCCCGTACGCTCGAACAGGGCATCCCCTGCTGCCGACTCTGCCATTTGCGCCTCCCATACCCTAGGCAGCGGCACCATGCCGCTCAACGAGCGGACATTATAGGGCATATGGCACAGGTAGCATTTTGACCCGCAATCCTGCATCCCCCGGGGTCAAACAGCAGTTGCGGTGAAATAGTTCCTGGCTGAGCGCCCGTCAGGCTTATCTAGGAACTATTTCACCGCAACTTATTGGTGGGGATGCGATTAGCGCTTGCGGGGGACGAGTTTGGTGCGGCGCAGGTGGATCATCTCGGCGGCGATGGAGATGGCGATCTCCTCGGGGTCCTCGGCCTCGATGGCAACGCCGATCGGAAGGTGCAGCTCGTCGATCTGGTCCTGCGTAAAGCCTTCCTGCTCCAGGCGGGCGCGCACAAAGGCCGTCTTTCGGCGCGAGCCCAAGCAGCCCAGATAGGCGGGTTTGGCGCGCATGGTCTGGATCACCACGTCGATATCGGACTTGTGGCCCGCCGTGGCGACCACCACCAGGTCGCGCGGTCCGATGGGGCATTGCTCGCCCAGGTTCTTGTAATCGACCAGACGACGGTCATAGACCCCGGGCACCCATTCGGGGGTCAGCGTGCCGGGACGGTCGTCGCAAGCCACGACGGCAAAGCCCGCCGCCGTGAGCACCCGCGCCGTCGCAGCGCCCACGTGGCCGCAGCCAAAGATATAGGTCAGGCCCTCGGGGCAGAGCGTCTCGATGTGCGCCGCAGGAATCTCGGAGGCGGCGTTGGTGTAGGTGACCTTACCCCCCTCCTCCACCAGCGAAAGCCCGGGGCAACCCGCAATGGTGCGGCGCGATTCCTCGCCATGGCACTCGGCCACATCGCCCTCGAGCGCGCTCGCGATAAACGGCTCAAAGTCGATGACGAAGTCGCCGATGCGCCGATAGGCCAAGACGTCGGCTATTTCCTGGAACAACGGCGCCCGGGTCGCGTCCAGGTGCAGATAGCACAGACAGATAGCTCCGCCGCAGATCATGCCGGTATCGGAGTTCTCGCCGCCCATGGTGTAGCGGACCAGGCGCGATTGCCCTGCGGCCAGCAGCTCGCGCGCCTCGCCCAGCGCAAAGAGCTCGATCTTGCCGCCGCCGATGGTGCCCGCTTGGCTGCCATCGGCAAAGACGGCCATCCAGGCGCCCACGCCGCGCGGCGATGACCCTGCCGTGCCGGCAACTACCACCAGCTCGCACGTCTTACCGGCCTTCAGAGCACCAAGCGCTGCATTCACCACATCGAGCTTTTCCATTGCAATTTCCTATCCCTGGAACACACCGGTAAGCATAGCGAGTGCCTCCAGCACGCCGCCGCCGACCGACGTCGCCTTGTCCGAAATGTAGTTGATATAGCTGGCATCGCCGCGCGGATCGACGTCGGCACATTTAAAGCCCTCGGTCACCTGAACGCCGTCGGCCAAAAGACCGCGCAAGCAGCCGTCAATCTGCGTGACCATGGGCGTATCGCCCGCGTAGCCAATTACGTCTCCGGCGCTCACGATGTCGCCGATTGCGCGGTCGGACCGAAACACGCCGGCGGCGGGGCTGTGGATAACGCGCTCCTTGCCATAGCCGGCGATAATGCCCGGCACGCCTGTGTTGGGCTGGGGCGAACCTTGGGTAATGACACGGCCGAGAAAATGCCCGCGCATGGTCTCGACCACGGCGTCGCAGTCAACCGGCGCGGTAAAGCCCGGCCCCACGGCGATGACGGTAGGCGCCATGTCGCGCGTGGTGCCCAGGTTGCGCTTGGCCAAAATCGCGTCGACCACAGCCGCGGGTTTCAGCTCGCCGAGCATCTTGGCCTGGGGGTCCACCACGACGGCAACATCCCCCGCTTGGGTAATCTCGAGCGCCTCAGCCGGCGTCTGAGCCAAGCGAGCGCGAATGCCTTCGACCTCGACCTCGCCCAGGCGAATGGCCTCGCAAAAACTGATTGTGCGACGGATGCACGTGGGAATCGCAATATCGGCCATAACGACCGACATGCCGGCGCGCACCAAGCGAGCGGCGACGCCCGTGGCGATATCGCCGGCGCCGCGAACATAAACGAGCATTCCCGGGGCACCTCCCTGTGCTACGGTTTGAGCAGAGCAAAAGCGGTTCGACCGCACTCTGATGATTATTTATTATCACAGTATTATACGGCGGTGAACAGATGGAAACGGTTAGCGGCAATCTTGCCTCCGCGCTCAAGATCGAGCCGGGCATTACCGCAATTATCGGCAGTGGCGGCAAGTCGACATTGCTGAAGACGCTGGGCCTTGAGCTTATGCGCGCTGGCGGCCGCGTGCTCCTCTGTACCACCACGCACATGTTTCCCGTCGCCGGCGTGCCATGGGACGGGTCGAGCCGTCGCCTGGACGCCGCGCCTTGGAAGCCGGGGACCCTGCATGTTCCCGGCTGCACCTGCGAGGCATGCGCGGGCATGAACCGCGGAAGTATCTGCCAGGCGGGTGTTTTGGACCCGGAGACAGGCAAGCTCTCCGCCCCCGCCGAGCCGCTCAACGAGCTGGCGCAGCGCTTTGACTATGTGTTGGCCGAGGCAGATGGCAGCAAGCGACTCCCGCTCAAAGCGCATGCCGCCTGGGAGCCGGTAATTCCCGCCGCCACGGCAAACGTTGTCTGGATCGTCGGCGCCTTGGGGCTCGGCAAGCCCATCAACGAAGCCGTCCACCGCCCCGAGCTCTTTTGCGAGCGTTGCGGCTGCGAGCTCACCGACATCGCCACGCCCGAGCGCGTCGCCCAGGTGCTCAATGCCAAGCTGCGGATGCTGAACCTCAGCAATGCCCGCATCATGCTCAACCAAGTCGACACGCTTGCCGACCCAACGATGGCAGATCGCTTCGAGGCAGTCCTCGACCGTCCCATCATCGCCACCAGCCTCAAGGGGTAGCTAATTTGGGACGGGGCTCTTTTAGCTACCCCATGTTGAGAGAAAAATCATCAGGCAGGCAAGGGTAGCTAAAAGAGCCCCGTCCCAAATTAGCTACCCTGGCGGCCTTCCTGCTAGCGGGGGACGTAGCGGCCGGGTTGGGCTCCAGTGGGCTCGCCGTCGCGCGCGGCCAGCACACCGTTCACAAACACAGCCTTGGCGCGGCCGTGCGCCTCAAAGCCCTCGAGCGGCGTGTAGTCCACAGCCTGATGCTGCGTCGCAGCACTGATCGTCCAGCGCGCCTTGGGATCCCACACGCACACATCGGCATCGGAGCCCTCGGCAAGACATCCCTTGCGCGGATACATGCCAAAGACGCGCGCCGGGTTCTCGCTCATCAAGCGGCACAGATCCTCGGGACCCAGCTGTCCCTCAAAGCTCGTGGCAATCGCGACGGGGCGATGCTCCACACCGGGCCCGCCGTTGGGAATCGCGCGGAAGTCGTCGCGCCCGCGGTCCTTTTGCCCGCGCAGGTTAAAGCTGCAATGATCGGTCGCAATCGTATCGATCTCGCCGGCCACAAGCGCCTCGCGCAGCGCGACACGGTCACCGGCATGGCGCAGCGGCGGGCTCATCACATATTTGGCGCCCGCAAAGCCGTCCTCACCCTGCTCCAAGTAGCAAGTATCGTCGAGCATCAGATACTGAGGGCAGGTCTCGACATAGATATTCTTCTGCCCGCGCGCCTTGGCGGCACGGATGGCCTCGAGCCCCAGCTTGGTCGAAAGGTGCACCACGTTGACCGGTGCGTCGCCGGCCAAGTGCGCCAGATACAGCAGACGGCTCACTGCCTCGGCCTCGCACACGTCCGGACGGCTGAGTGCGTGGCCCTCGGGCCCGTGGATACCCTGCTCAAACACGCGCTTCTGCAGCTCATTCACCAGCGTGCCGTTCTCGCAATGCACGCACAGTATGCCGCCAATATGCTTGAGCTCCTCGAGCACCTCGAGCGTCTCGGCATCGTCCAGGCGCAGGTGGTCATAGGCAAAGTAGGTCTTGAACGACGATACGCCCGCCTCGCGCATGGCCGAAAGATCGGCGCGGTTGCGCTCGTTCCACTCGGCGAGTGCCATATGAAAGGCGTAGTTGGCCGTGCAGGTTCCGTCGGCACGGCGATGCCACTCGGCCAAGGCATCGGGCATGGTCACGCCGCGATCGGCCGTCGCGTAGTCCACGATGGTCGTCGTGCCGCCGCAGGCAGCCGCGCGCGTGCCGGTCTCAAAGCTATCGGCTGTCCAATCCATGCCGGTCCAGCACTGCATGTGCGTGTGGCCGTCGATAAAGCCGGGAAACACCCAGCAGCCCGCGGCATCCTCGACGGTATCGTCGGCGCCCGGCTCAATAGCCGCGGCAATCCGCACGATCTTATCGCCCTCCATGGCAAGATCGGCGCGGCGAAGTCCCTGTGGCGTCACGAGCGCGCCGTTTTTGATGATGATCATGTTGCTCCTTATTGATTAATACAGTTTGCCACGCGATCAAAATACGAGCAGGCAGCGATATGCTCCGTTATGCGTTGCTGTCCCTTGGCGGTATCGACGTCCCACAGCTCGTAGGCACGCGCCTCGACCAGCGCAATGTCGGTGCGACCCCCGAGAATCGAGCCTCCGCCGTCTTTGCCTTCGAGAAGCATAAGCGCGTCGAACAGCTGCGCCGGAAAGAGCACCGGACTCGAGGGCTCGCCATTGCACGCCAAGCGCACCGGATGTTTGCAGTCGCGCTCGTCAAATGCACGAACCATGGCCTTAAAAGAATCCGAGCTCACGAGTGGCTGGTCGCCCGGCAAAAAGAGGCAGCCTTTCCAGTTGCGCCCGGCTCCCCAGGAAAGACCCGCACGAATGCTCTCGCTCCTGAGCGAACCGTCATGCAGCACGCACGGGCAATGCTTGTCCTCGCAAATCTGAGCGACCTCGGGCCAACGCGTCGAAACCACGACGTCAAAGCCTCTGGGAACCGAGTCGATGGTCCAGGCAATCAGCGGCTTGCCATAGATATCGGCGAGCATCTTGTTGGAACCAAACCGCTTGCCCTCGCCCGAGGCCATAATCACGCAACCGAGCTTCATCTCCGCAAACCTCCCCTGGCCGCCTTGGACACCATAGTTGCTATACCCACCATACCAAGCTCACACTCCGTCGGAACAGGCACGCGCCAGTTTTCCAGCAAGCGCTCCCCAGCTCTCCATAGCACAAAGGAGGGCACCTCGCGACGCAGGGCACCCTCCTCAATGGTGCAGATATGCCTACTCAGCGTCGCCGGTAAACGTGGTACCGGTCTTGCCGGCAAGACCGTCACGCGCCTTCTCGAGCAGCGTGATGAGCGCCGTACGGCCCGGCTTGCTCTCGGCAAACGTCGAGGCAGCCTGAACCTTGGGCAGCATGGAGCCGCGACCGAACTCGTTGGCCTCGGACAGACGCTTTACGTCAGCCGCGGTCAGCGTGTCGAGCCACTGCTCGTGGTCGGTGCCAAAGCCAATGGCAACCTTCTCCACGGCCGTCAGGATAATCAGGGCATCGGCATCGAGCTGCTCGGCGAGCTTCTCGGCCGCAAAGTCCTTATCGATGACGGCGGCAGCGCCCTTAAGGTGGTTGCCCTGGGCCTTGGTGACGGGGATACCGCCACCGCCGCAGGAGATCACCACGTGGTTGGTCTCGACGAGCGACTTGATGGTGTCGAGCTCGACAATGTTCACGGGCTTAGGCGAAGCCACCACGCGACGGAAGCCCTGCTTCTCGTCGTGGATGAACTGGTAGCCGCGGTCGGCTTCCAGCTCCTTGGCCTCGGCCTCGCTCATCCACGGGCCAATCGGCTTAACGGGATCGGCGAAGGCCGGGTCGTCCGCCGCAACCTCGACCTGGGTGAGCACGGTGGCAACACCCTTGTCGATATTGCGGTCGAGCATTTCCTCGCGCAGGCCGTTCTGCAGGTCATAGCCAATGTAGCCCTGGCTCATGGCGCCGCAGACGGACAGCGGGCAGGGAACGTACTTCTGAGGATTAGAGCGCGTGAGCTCGGCCATCGCGTTGGCGATCATACCCACCTGGGGACCGTTGCCATGCACGATGACGACCTCGTTGCCCTCCTCGATCAGGTCGACGATGGCCTTGGAAGTCGTCTTGACGGCCTCCATCTGCTCGGGAAGGTTGGCGCCGAGGGCGTTCCCGCCCAGGGCGACAACGATACGCTTAGCCATTTCTCAGCCCAGCTTTAGGCCTGGAACCAACGGGCGGTGTTGCGCTCGTCGAGGGCCTTGAGGGTAGCGGCCGGATCGGCAACCTTCTGCAGGAACATCATGGCTGCGATGGCGTACGGCTTGTAGCTGGCCTCCTTGTACATGCCCACGCGGTGCATGTCGAAGACGTCGGCGTTGACCTCGCCGTGCTCGCAGGAGACACCGGAGATGTCGGCGGGCAGCGGGTGCATAAAGATGGTGTCCTGGCCGTTGGCAGTCTTCTCCATGAGCTCAGTCGTGGAGCACCAGTCCTGATGGGTGGCGTTCTGGGCGAGCAGCTCCTTCTCGAGCGCTGCGATGCCGGCGTCGTCGCCCTCGGCGTACAGGTTGGTGCGCTTCTCCATGGCTGCAAACGGAGCCCAGCTCTTGGGGATCACGATGTCGGCGCCCTCGAAGGCCTCGGCCATGGTGTTGACCTGCTTAAAGGTGGTGCCGGACTCGGCGGCGTAGCCCTTAGCGCGCTCGACGACCTCGGGCATGAGGTCGTAGCCCTCGGGGTGAGCCAGGGTGACGTCCATGCCAAAGCGAGGCAGCAGGCTGATCAGCGACTGCGGGCAGGACAGCGGCTTGCCGTAAGAGGGCGAATAGGCCCAGGTAACGGCAACCTTCTTGCCCTTGAGGTTCTCAAGACCGCCAAACTCGTTGATGAGGTAGAGCATGTCGGCAGAGGACTGCGTGGGGTGATCGGAGTCGGACTGCAGGGAGATGAGCGTGGGACGGTGATCCAGAACACCGTCCTCGTAGGCCTGCTGGACAGACTCAGAGACCTCGGCCATGTAGGCGTCGCCCTTGCCGATGTACATGTCGTCGCGGATGCCGATGACGTCGGCCATAAAGGAGATCATGGTAGCGGTCTCGCGGACGGTCTCGCCGTGAGCGATCTGGGACTTCTTCTCGTCCAGGTCCTGCAGCTCAAGGCCGAGCAGGTTGGCGGCCTTAGAGAAGGAGAAGCGCGTACGGGTGGAGTTGTCGCGGAACAGGGAGACGGCCAGGCCCGAATCGAAGATCTTGGACGAAACGTTGTTCTCGCGCAGCTCGCGCAGAGCGTCGGCGACGATGTAGAGCGCCTTGAGCTCATCGGTGGTCTTGTCCCAAGTGTGCAGGAAGTCGCTGCCGTACATACCCTTAAAATCGAGGCCGTTCAGCTGCTCGACGAGCTCGGTAAACTTGGCGTCCATGTAAATGTCCTTTCTAAAGGTGAAACGATCGCAATGAGTAGATGCGCTCCGGCATGCGCGTGTGGCTAGAACATGCAGAGCGCTATGACGAGGACCCGCCACCGTCGAGGAAGCATGGGAGATAACGACCGCGGGCCCCAAGTCAACAGGAGGCGCCGGGGGCATAAACTGCCCCCGGCTCAACAAGATCGAGGAATGGGACTAGTCGATCTTGTTGTTGGTCAGACCGGCGCGGAACACGGTGGCATCGCCATCGGCCTGGCTCGGATCGTAGAGGTTCAGGGCAGCCACATACATGGCGGCAGCGGTGACCAGGTCGTCCTTGTAGGTGACCTCGTTGGGAGCGTGAGCCTGAGACTCGGCACCCGGGCCAAAGCCGACGCAGGGGATGCCATAGCGGCCCTGGATGGAAACGCAGTTCGTGGAGAAGGTCCACTTGTCGCACAGCGGACGACCGGTGCGCTTGTCCATGCTGGGCTCGCAGCCGATGCGCTCGTCACCGAACATGGCCTTGTGGGCGTCGACGAGGGCCTTGACGTGCGGAGCGGTCTCCTTGTTGATCCACGTGGGGAAGTAAGCCTCGGTCTCGTAGACCTCGCCGGTCCAGGACGGACGATCGTACATGTACATGGAGACCTTCACGTCGTCGCCGTACTTCTTGGCGGCCGGCAGGTTACGGATCTCGTCCAGGCAGGACTCCCAGGTCTCACCAGCGGTCATGCGACGGTCGATGGAGATGGCGCAGGAGTCGGCCACGGCGCAACGGCTGGGGCTGGTGTAGAAGATCTGGCTGACGGTGCAGGTGCCGCGGCCCAGGAAGCGGGCGTCCTCGAAGTGCTCGGGGTTGTACTTGGGGTCGAGCATCTTGACGAGGCCCTTGATGTCGGTCGACTCGTCACAGCCGTTGTTGTTGAGAGCGCGGACGTCGGCGATGATGTCGGCCATCTTGTAGATGGCGTTGTCGCCGCGGTCGGGAGCGGAGCCGTGGCAGGAGGTGCCGTGAACGTCGACGCGGATCTCCATGCGGCCGCGGTGACCGCGATAGATGCCGCCGTCGGTGGGCTCGGTGGAAATGACGAACTCGGGCTTAATGCCATCCTTGTTGTAGATGTACTGCCAGCACATGCCGTCGCAGTCCTCTTCCTGGACGGTGCCGACGACCATGATCTTGTAGCCCTCGGGGATGAGGCCCATGTCCTTCATCATCTTGGCAGCGTAGGTAGCAGAAGCCATGCCACCCTCCTGGTCGGAGCCGCCGCGGCCGTAGATGATCTCGTCGGTCTCGTAGCCCTCATAGGGATCGGCGTCCCAGTTCTCGATGTTGCCGATGCCGACGGTGTCGATGTGGGAGTCGATGGCGATAATCTTGTCGCCCTCGCCCATAAAGCCCATAACGTTGCCCAGGCCGTCGACCTTGACCTCGTCATAGCCGAGGTTCTCCATCTCGGCCTTGATGCAGGCGACAACCTCACCCTCCTCGCAGGACTCAGAGGGATGGGAGATCATAGCGCGCAGGAAGCGAGTCATATCAGCACGATGAGACTCGGCAGCGTTTTTAATTGCCTCGAAATCGAGTTCCTTAGTCATAACAGTTAACCTTTCTACAAGGATTTACCTACAAGTAGATATTTCAGATAGATCACTTGTGCCAAACAGCGTGAGGTCGAGCACCCCACAAGCAAGTAACCATAGGAGGCGGACGGAGGACTTTGCACCGTCGCGAGTTCCGCACGAGCCGGAGAGCACTTAATGTGCTCTCCGTGCGAGCAGGACTGTCCGAGCAGGGAGTAAAGTCCTCCGGCTGCCTCCGGACAGGTCAGACCTGCTAGCAGGTGGGGTACTCGCCCTCCCAGACGATGCGACGGTACTGATCCGGATCGGTGTCGCCCTCGGTGGAGAAGCAGAGCACGGAGCTCGTCTTGTCCAGGCCGATGAGCTCCTTGAGCTCGGCGTACTCGGGATCGAGCATGAGGGTCTCGACCAGGCCGGTGGTCACAGCGCCGGACTCGCCGGAGATGACGCGCGGGTCGCCCTTCTCGGGAGCGCCCAGGGTGCGCATGCCGCGAGCGGTGACCCAGTCGGGGCAAGACACGAAGGCGGTGGTGTGGTTGCGCAGGATATCCCAGCCCAGAATGTTGGGCTCGCCGCAGCACAGGCCGGCCATGATGGAGGGCATGTCGCCGTCCACGATGCGCGGGTCGCCGTCGCCGGCGGCAGCGCCCTTGTACAGGCAGGCGGCAGGCGCGCACTCGACCACGACGAAGGTGGGCGGGTTATCGGGATACAGGTTGGTGAAGTAGCCCACCACGGCGCCGGCCAGCGAGCCCACGCCAGCCTGGACAAAGACGTGTGTCGGGCGGTTGATGGCCATCTCGCGCAGCTGCTCGGCAGCCTCGGAAGCCATGGTGCCGTAGCCCTCCATGATCCAGGACGGGATCTTCTCGTAGCCCTCCCAGGCAGTGTCCTGAACGATGACGCCGCGCTCGCAGGCATCGGCCTCGGCGGCGGCCATGCGCACGCACTCGTCGTAGTTGACCTCTTCGATGGTCACCGTGGCGCCCTCGGCGGCGATGTTATCGAAGCGGGGCTTGGTGGAACCCTTGGGCATGTGCACGACGGCCTTCTGGCCCAGCTTGTTGGCAGCCCATGCCACGCCGCGGCCATGATTGCCGTCGGTAGCGGTAAAGAAGGTGGCCTGGCCAAAGTCCTTGGCAAGCTGATCGGAGGTCAGGTAATCGAAGGTGCACTCGGCAACGTCCTTGCCGGTCTCGTCGGCAATGTAATTGGCCATGGCAAACGAACCGCCCAGAACCTTAAAGGCGTTGAGGCCAAAGCGATAGCTCTCGTCCTTAACGCACAGGTTGGACAGGCCCAGGCGCGCGGCCTGGCCGTCCAGGCGGGCAAGCGGAGTGACGGTGTACTGGGGGAACGACTGGTGGAAGGCGCGGGCCTTCTTCACGTGGTCGAGGCTCATGATTCCCAAGTGCTTGTCATCGCTCTTGGGCATCGTGTTGCCCGCCCACTGGATCTTATCGGCCATACGGTGAACTCCTTAAGTTCTCTCTTGCCGGCCCCCGCATACGCGTTTCAGCCCATTCCCATTCATGCGACTGAACTTTTATGTGGATGCCAAACAAAAAGTTTGTTAGTACTGTTCTATCACACTTTTTGATTGGTAAACCTAACAAATTGTTTGTTGCCGTAATCGGTACCTTTTCGCCGCCGAACGGTTACATAACGCAGCGACGCTTTCGTTATTTGCGAACAAGTGGGGTTTATGGCAAAGTGAGCCCAAACTAATTTTTAGGAAGGCACCCATGACCCCCGCACAGATTGAGTTCTACAAGCGCCTTGCACACAGCCTGGCGCTCCAGTTTGGCCCCAACTGCGAAATCGTCGTCCACGATCTGGAGACCGAGGACGTGGACCACTCCATCGTAGTGATCGAAAACGGCCACGTCAGCGGGCGCAAACTAGGCGACGGCCCCAGCCATATTGTGTTTGAGTCCATGCACGAGGGCACCACCGACGTGCACGACCGCGAGCCATACCTCACCAAAACCACCGATGGCAAGCTGCTCAAGTCCTCGACCATCTTTATCCGCAACGATGAGGGCAAACCCGTCGGCATTTTGAGCATCAACTTTGACATTACGCTCATGAAGGCATTTGAGCGCTCGCTCGACGCGCTCACCGGCACCGGCGGCTCGGGCTACACCGAGCCCGAGCCCATTACCAAAAACATCG
Organism: uncultured Collinsella sp.; assembly: GCA_902496645.1. Classification (GTDB taxonomy): domain Bacteria; phylum Actinomycetota; class Coriobacteriia; order Coriobacteriales; family Coriobacteriaceae; genus Collinsella. The sequence goes on along the minus strand of CABVBR010000040.1, from coordinate 1,978 downwards.
GCGACCTGCTCGAAGACCTGCTGCGCGAATGCGAACAGTTTGTGGGCAAGCCCGCGGCGCTCATGACCAAAGACGAGCGTATCCGCGCCATTGGCTACCTCGACCGTCGCGGCGCCTTCCTCATCTCCAAGTCGAGCGAACGCGCCTGCGAGTTCTTTGGCATCTCTAAGTACAGCTTTTATAGCTACCTCAACGAGGCAAAGGCTGCCGCCGGCGACGAATAGTCAGCGCGTCTGCACCCCTCCCCTTTTGGGCACGAGTTCTGGAATGCACGAATCCGAGAGTCGGCCGCAAGGCAAGTTCCATATAATCGATGGATGTGAACATTTCGAAAGGATGGAACAAGATGGGGTCGAGCAACGCATCACGCAACGGCCGCGGAGGCACCGCTTCTGGCGCCAGGCATGCGAAACACGCGTTTGACGAGGGCGAAGAGGGCCTTTTTGCGCTGAGCCTCGACGACGTGATGAGCGACCGCCCCTGGACCGACGAGGAACTCATGGGCGGCGGGGTTCGCCCGACAAGTGCAAAGCCTGCACCTTCCACCACGCCCGCGCCGGCATCCGTGCCCGCGGACGACTTTGCCACCCGTCCCATCGTGCAGGCGACGCGTAAAGCCGCCCCTGCACCCCGCCCCACCAGCGATCCGTCCGAGACGGCGGCGTTTCTCGCTGCAGCGGCACAGCGCCCCACGGCAGACAGCACGATTCGCTGCGCTGCCCCGCAGCAGTCGGCATACACGGCTCCCGAGCCCGAGCTCGAGCCGCCCGTCATGGATCTGGATGATCTTTCCAACCGCCAGTTTGCCTTTGATTCCTGGGCGGCGGCAGATCTGGACGAGACCTCGGGCGGCATGCCGGCGCTCAACATTCCGGTAAACCCCCTGTTTGCGGCTGCCGAGGAACGCGACTCCGCATACGACAACACCGCAGCATACGCCAACCGCCTGAGCGAACAGCCTCGCGCCAGCCGCATCGAAACCGAGGATTACGGCCAAGCGTCGCGCGGCTATTCTCGTGACCCGTTTGCTGCCACGCCCGCTCCCGATTACAACCAAGCGAGCGTAAAGGCAGCCTCGGCATCGTCGTATACCCACGGCACCGACGATGAGCGCGCTACCGATTACTACACCGAAAAAGAACCGCCGCGCTTTTCGGAGTTTTCGCAAGCGGCAAAGGTTGTCTTTATCGCCATCATCATCGCTCTGCTCGGCGTGATCGCGTTTGAGGGATTCCAGCTATTCCGCGGCCCCACCGCGTCCGAATCGGAAACGCAGAAAGCAGAGGACGACAACCAGTACCTGGACATCAACACCCTCAAGGGCGACCCCAACGACGGAGACGAGTAGCGAGGATCGGGGGCGGCTGAAGTGTCCATATGTAGCACCAGCTTCTACGTGCTGTTTTGTCATCCGGTTACACTTTTCCGGATGTTGAGACCATCAGATTCGACACTTTTCCGTACTTTTGAGGTGCCGATTTCGACACTTTTCCGTACTTTCATACGGCTGATTTCGACACTTTTCCGGATGTTGGCCGAATAATTGCCGCGTAATCAAGCGCCGTCTGCACATCATTTCGCAGTCGGCGCTTGATTTCTGTCCGCGCGTGCTGATAGACTCCATCGTGCCCGCAAGGAGCGGGCGCGTTTTATCCAGAGTCGGGGTAGAGAGTTGGCTCCACGATCCCGACGCCAACCGGCCAAGAGGCACGGTGGCCCTGCCAACATCGATGAAAGGAGTCCGTATGGACAATTTCTCCGTGCGCAGCGAGCGCAACTTCCACAACCTGGCAGTCAAGCCAAAACGAATGCATTTTCTGGACAAGCCGAATGGCTACGCCTCGGCCATGGTCAAGAGCAGTCTCTCCCACCAGATGCGCTTTACGGTGCAGGTGCTCGAGGAAGAGCTCTGCACCGCCGGTGACCCGCACGTACTGCAGATCAAGCTGCTCGGAGATGACTCGCGCGAGCCGTCCAG
>CABVBR010000039.1 GCA_902496645.1 uncultured Collinsella sp. | reverse complement strand
CGGGCCTGTCTTTTTTTGTGCGCGGGAATTCGCGCGTTAGAGGTCTGCTATCAGCGCCTCAGCGCAACGGATGCCGTCGGTGGCGGCACTCATGATGCCGCCGGCATATCCGGCACCCTCGCCGCAAGGGTAAAGGCCCGGAGTCGACACGGCGTGGCATGTTCGATCGCGGGTGACCGTGACCGGGGAGCTCGAACGCGTCTCCACGCCAGTGAGGACCGCATCGGGGCGGTCATAGCCGCGCAGTTTCTTGCCGAGCAGGGGGATTCCCAAACGAAGCGATTCGACGATATGCTGCGGGAGGGCATCGTCGATCGCCGTCCAGGTCACGCCAAGTGGATAGGTTGGTTTTACCTTTCCGGGTGCCGTGCTGGCGCGTCTAGCAAGGAAATCTCCGACGAGCTGTGCCGGCGCGTTCCAGTTAGAGCCACCCAGGCGATAGGCGGCTCGCTCGCAGGCGCGCTGGAGCTCAATGCCTGCGAGCGGATCATCGCCGGGAAGGTCGTCAGGTGTGACGTTAACGAGTAGGGCGGCATTCGCGTTGCGCCCGTCGCGGGCATTGAGGCTGGCGCCGTTGACGCACAGATGGCCCTGCTCGGAAGAAGCCGCGACAACCTGTCCGCCGGGGCACATACAAAATGAGAACACGCTGCGGCCGTTGGGGAGATGGGCGACAAGCTTGTAGGGGGCTGCTCCGAGTGCCGGGTGTCCCGCCGAAGGGCCATATTGGGCACGGTCGATGTCGCGCTGTGGATGCTCGATGCGCACACCCATGGCAAAGGTCTTTTGCGCGAGGGCAACGTCATGTTCTTTGAGAAGCTCGAATACGTCGCGGGCGGAATGGCCGCAGGCGAGAATGAGGTGCTTTGTGGCGATTGTCTCGCTTGTGGTTTCTTGGGGCGGTTGGACATCGACGCCGGTGATGGCGCCGGATCCATCGGTTCGAATATCGACGAGCTTTGTTCGATAGCGGACAGTTCCACCGAGCTGCTCGATGCGCTGGGAAATGTTGGTGACGACGGTGGGGAGAATGTCGGAGCCAATGTGCGGCTTGGCGTCCCACAGGATGTCGCGAGGTGAGCCCGCTTCGATGAAGGTCTCAAGAATCAGTCGATGGGCAGGATTCTTGGTTCCCGTGTTGAGCTTGCCATCCGAGAAGGTCCCTGCGCCGCCCAGGCCAAATTGGATATTGCTTTCGGGGTCGAGGATACGCTCCTTAAGAAAGAGATCAATCGCTTCCGATCGGCGAAGTGCGGGGTCGCCGCGCTCGATGAGCAGGGGTTTAAGGCCCGCTTCGGCAAGGGTGAGGGCGGCGAAGAGGCCGGCGCAACCGGCGCCGACAACGACGGGGCGCTCCTTGGGTGTATTGGGGACAGGGGAGGGGAATGAGGGTGCCTCGCCGTCTACCATGCGGATGCGTGATCGGTCACGCTCGGCGACACTGTCGACCACTTCCTGCTCGAGTTGGGGACTTGTCAGCTCAACTCGAAAGCTCAAAATAAAATGGACGTCTCTCTTTTTACGGGCGTCGATTGACTTGCGATGGAGCTCGATGGCTTTAATCTGGGAATCCTTGCATCGCAGGGCGCGTTTGACGGCGCGTCTGCCAACGGCAAGGCAGGCCGATTCGTCGCCGGCCTCGTCGAGTGACGCGTGGACTTGGGTGATTTCGATCATCGAGGTCTCCTTAGATGCAAGAAAGAGGCCGCCCGGTGTCCCAGACGGCCCGAATGCGTTTTGATTATAGACTGCGCGGCTACAGGCTGCTTGCAGCGCGAATGCCCGAAATCCAAGCCCACGCAAGGTTGAAACCGCCGCAATCGGCATCGATATCGAGCGCCTCGCCACAGATGTAGAGCGGGGCGCCGGCCGCGTTGTTCACGCAGAGGCTGGGAGCCGAGACGCTCTCGATGGGCACGCCGCCGCGCATGACCTGGGCCGAACGCTCCTCTGTCGTCCCCTCGACGAGCAGCTTAAAGTGCTTGAGGATCGAGACCAGATGGATGACATCGTGCGACCCGGGATGGCACTGCTCGAATGCGGTGCAGACGACGTGAGAGAGCTGCGGGGCAAGCATGCCGTCGAGCCAGCGGGGGTTGCGGGGCGAATAGCCACCGAGTAACTCGACTCGCTGGTTGAGCATATCGAGCAGCTCGTCTTTGGAGAGGTCGGGGAAGACGTCGAGCAGAATCGTGTCGCCGTGCTGGACACGACGGGAGAGGTTAAAGGCGGCAACGCCCGAGATGCCAAAGGTTCGGAAGAGCACTTCGCCGTCTTCGCGCCAGAGCTCCTCGTGATTGCGGGGGAGTGTCAAACGGGCGCGGACGCGCAGGCCATCCAGCGTCTTGAGCGCAGTCTGGTCGCCGAAGACCGATGCCGACACGGGGCAGAGGACGGGGCGCTGCGGTGTGGGGGAAAGATTGAACGTCTTCGCGATGTCGGCAGGGCTGCCGCCCGTAGCGATAATTACGGCCTTTGCCTGCAGCGTCTCGATCTTGCGAGGGGTGTCGGCGAGCGCCTTCCGAAGCGAGCGGAGTTCCGATTTTCGGTCGTCGTGCTTTTTTGCCTTGAGTGCTCGCGCGGGACGGTCTATTTGGAGTGCCCAGCCCTCGGGGGCTTTGAATGCCGAGGCAACGTTTGCTCCACATACCAAGGTGATACACAGGCGATTGCAAGCGTTGAGAAGCGCATCGCGCACCGATTCGGCACGAAGGGAGCGCGGATACAGCCGGCCCTCCTCGGAGGTCGTCATGATGCCCAGCGAGGAGAAGAAACTGCCGAGCTCTTGCTCAGGCTGGGGACCCATGACGGATTCGACGAATTCGGGGTGGTTGTACCGCTGGAAATCAATTGATTCGTTGGAAAGGTTGCAGCGGCCGTTGCCGGTCGCAAGGAGTTTAAGGCCGCAGGCAACATCGCGCTCAACGATGCAGGCGCTTTTGCCTGCGCGTGCGGCCGTAATGGCGGCGGCGAGACCCGAGGCCCCGCCGCCGATTACCAAGACGTCATAGGAGGCGTTTGTGTTCACTTAGGCCTCGGCGGTCTCGTGCGGGGCGATGGCCTCGACGGCAGAGACGGCCTTGGGCAGCATGCCATCGGGCAGCGCGGTCTCAACCTCGCCCTTATCGCAGGCCTCGGCGAGTGACGGATTGATGGGAAGCTGACCCAAGATGTCGAGGTTGTAACGCTCGGCGACCTCGGGGAGCTTGCTCTTGCCAAAGACCTCGATCTTCTTGCCGCAATCGGGGCACTCGATATAGCTCATGTTTTCGACGATTCCCAGAATGGGGACGTTCATCTTCTCGGCCATGTTGACCGCCTTGGCGACGATCATCGAGACCAGATCCTGCGGGCTCGTGACGATGACGATGCCATCGACGGGCAGCGACTGGAAGACCGTGAGGGCGACGTCGCCCGTTCCCGGAGGCATGTCGACCAGCAGGTAGTCGATGGGGCCCCATGAGGTTTCGCTCCAGAACTGCCTGATGGCACCCGCGATAACCGGACCGCGCCAGAGGACGGGGTCGGTTTCGTTTTGGAGCAGCAGGTTAGAGCTCATAACCTTAACGCCGTGCTCGGAGATTTCGGGCAGCATAAGGTTGCCGAGGGCATGGACGTGACGTCCGCTCATGCCGAACATCTTAGGGATAGAGGGGCCGGTAATATCGGCATCGAGGACGCCGACCTTGTGACCGTGGCGGGAAAGCTCCGTGGCGATGGCGCCGGTGACGAATGACTTGCCGACGCCGCCCTTACCGGATAACACGGCGATGACGCGCTTGACTTCGGATAGCGTGTTCTCTTCAAATTGCGACGGCGACGTTTGCCCGCCGGCTGCCTGTGCGTGCTCGCAACCCATGTAAGACTCCTTATGAATGATATTGGGACCAGGATCCCACGATGTGACACGAGCGTCATTGTACCCTCGTTTGCGAGCGGGAGTCATTCATGATGCGTGGTAGGTGATCGACGGTATTCGAAAGTACGGTCCGAGCGTGCAGTCTGCGGCGTCAGGCAACGCAAAAGGTCTGCGAATCTTGTATTACGAACATCTGTGCGCGTCGAGTGCGCTAAACTCATCGTCAGTGTGATTTGAAGTTGTAGGAGGCAAGGAGCTTCCATGTCTGATTCTTCTATCGTTATTCGCGGCGCGCGCGAGCATAACCTGCGCGATATCGATGTTTCCATTCCGCGTGACCAGCTCGTGGTCATAACCGGTCTTTCCGGATCGGGCAAGAGCTCGCTGGCGTTCGATACCATCTATGCCGAGGGCCAGCGCCGTTACGTCGAGAGCCTTTCGAGCTATGCGCGTCAGTTTTTGGGCCAGATGGACAAGCCCGATCTGGACTCGATTGACGGCCTGTCGCCGGCTGTGTCGATCGATCAGAAGACGACGTCCAAAAACCCACGCTCCACGGTGGGCACCGTAACCGAGATTTACGACTATCTGCGCCTGCTGTTTGCTCGCGTGGGAACGCCGCACTGTCCTGAGTGCGGTCGTGTCATTGAACGTCAGACGACCGATCAGGTCGCCGATAAGGTGCTGGCGGCGGGGGAGGGCCGTCGCGCGTTTGTGTTGGCGCCGGTGGTTCGTGGACGCAAAGGCGAATATGCCAAGCTGTTTGAGGACCTGCGTGCGGAGGGCTTTAGCCGCGTGCGCGTCGACGGCGAGGTGCGCTCGCTTGACGACCCTATCGACCTGGACAAGAAGTTCAAACACGACATTGAGGTCGTGGTCGACCGTATCGTGATTCGACAGAACTCCCTGGGTCGCATCGCCGAGTCCGTTGAGCAGGCGACGGCACTGGCGCACGGTAACGTGAACGTGTACATGCTGCCCGACCGCGACGCTCCCGAGGGAACCGAGGGCGAGCTGCTGGAGTATTCGCTGGCACTGGCGTGCCCGGAGCACGGGCATTCCATCGACGACCTGCAGCCGCGCGATTTCTCGTTCAACGCGCCCTATGGTGCATGTCCCGAGTGCGATGGCCTGGGCTTTAAAAAGACAGTCGATGCCGAGGCGCTGATTGAAGACCCCTCAAAGTCGATTGCCGACGGAGTCTTTGGCAGCCTGTTCGGCAACTCCAACTATTATCCGCAGATTTTTGCTGCGGTCTGCAAACACTTTAAGGTGAGTGCCGATACGCCATGGGAGGACCTGCCCCCGCGGGTGCGTCGTGCGTTTTTGGATGGCATGGGCGACACGAAGATTTCGGTCGACTATCAAAAGCTCGATGGGCGTCGCAGCCAGTGGGACACTAAGTTCTCGGGTGTGCGCAACATCCTGTACGAGCGCTACAGCGAGACGACGAACGAGAACACCAAGGCTCGCTTGGAGAAATACATTCGCGAAGAGCCATGCTCGAGCTGTCACGGTGCTCGCCTGCGTCCCGAGATGCTTGCCGTCACCGTAGGCGGCAAGTCCATTTACGATGTCTGCTGCCTGTCGTGTCGCGAGTCGCTCGAGTTTTTTGAGGGCCTGGAGCTTACCGAGCGTCAGCGGTTTATCGGCGGGCGCATCGTCAAGGAGATCCTGGAGCGCCTGCGTTTTCTGGTCGACGTCGGACTCGACTATCTGACGCTCGATCGTGCCTCGGCGACGCTTTCCGGCGGTGAGGCCCAGCGCATTCGCCTGGCAACGCAGATCGGCGCCGGCCTCATGGGCGTTCTGTACATTCTGGACGAGCCGTCGATCGGCCTTCACCAACGCGATAACGAGCGCCTGATCAAGACGCTCGAGCGCTTGCGCGATATCGGTAATACCGTTATCGTCGTCGAGCACGACGAAGATACAATTCGCGCTGCCGACTACGTGATCGATATGGGTCCCGGTGCGGGCGTTAACGGTGGACACGTGGTCGCCGCGGGAACGCCTGCCGATATCATGGCGTGCCCCGATTCCATGACGGGTGCCTATTTGACCGGCAAGCGGATGATCCGCGTGCCCGATGAGCGCCGCAAGCCCGGCCGTGGCTGTCTTAAGATCACGGGTGCCCGCGCTAACAACCTCAAAAACGTTACCGCCAAGATTGAGTTCGGTACGCTCACGGTCGTTACCGGTGTTTCGGGATCGGGCAAGAGCTCCCTGGTCACCGATACGATTGCGCCCGCTCTTACGAATGCCATTCATCGTTCGACGCGTCCCGTGGGGCCGTACAAGAAGATTGAGGGCATCGAGTGCATCGATAAGGTAATCGATATCGACCAGTCACCGATCGGTCGCACGCCGCGTTCGAACCCTGCGACCTATATTGGCCTGTGGGATGATCTGCGTGCGCTATTTGCAAGCACGCCGGAGTCGAAGGCGCGCGGCTACTCGCCGGGACGTTTCTCCTTTAACGTAAGCGGCGGTCGCTGCGAGGCGTGCAAGGGCGATGGCCAGATCAAGATCGAGATGCACTTCCTTCCCGATATCTATGTCCCCTGTGAGGTATGTGGCGGTAAGCGTTATAACCGCGAGACACTCGAGGTTACCTACCGCGGCAAGACAATCTCGGACGTGCTCGACATGAGTGTCACCGAAGCACTGGCGTTCTTTGGGAATATCCCGCAGATTAAGCGCAAGCTGCAGACCCTATATGACGTGGGTCTGGGCTACGTGAGCTTGGGCCAGCCCGCTACGACGCTTTCGGGCGGCGAGGCGCAGCGCGTGAAGCTCGCCAAGGAGCTTCATCGTCGCCAGACAGGCAAGACGTTCTACATTTTGGACGAGCCCACAACCGGCCTTCATTTTGAGGATGTTCGCCAGCTGCTCGACGTGTTGCAGCGCCTAGTCGATGCGGGCAACACTGTTCTGGTGATCGAGCACAACCTTGATGTCATCAAGGTTGCCGACCGCCTGATCGATATGGGTCCCGAGGGCGGCAATGGCGGCGGTACCGTCGTGGTCTCAGGCACGCCGGAACAAGTCGCGGCATGTTCGCAGAGCTACACGGGCAAGTTCTTGGCGCCGCTGCTCAAGCGTGACCGTGAGCGTCAGGCGCAGCTCGACGCGCAGTACTGAGACGTTGTAGTACCTACGCGCCGCCGATTCCTTCTGATTCGGTGGCGCTTCTGTGTGTCGAGATGGCATATGCAGCGGAATTGGCCCTATACTTAATCCTTGCGTCGCTCTGCGAGGGAAAGGATGTGCCATGGCAAAGGCTGTTAAGACGCCAAAAACCAATGCGATGCGCGAGCTGGAAAGCGCCGGTATCTCCTATATTCTCCATACGTACGAAGACGATGGCGATGAATCGTCAGGTCTGGGCGTCGCGATTTCTGAGCAGCTTGGCGAGGAGCCCGGTCAGGGATTTAAGACCCTGGTCTGCACGACGCCGTCCAACGACCATGTCGTGTGCTGCATTCCTGTTGCCGACGAGCTCGACCTCAAGGCCGCCGCGCGCGCTGCAGGCGAAAAGTCGCTGACCATGATGCATGTCAAAGATTTGCTTGCCGCGACGGGGTATGTCCGCGGCGGTTGCAGCCCGGTCGGTATGAAAAAACGCTTCCGGACGCTTATCGATGAGACATGCGTCCTTTGGGATACCATTTTTATCTCGGGCGGCAAGCGAGGCTATCAGCTTGAGCTTGCTCCCGATGACTTAGTTGCATTTTGCGGGGCGACGGTTGCCCCGATCACGAGAGAGGACTGAGCGATGCCGCAGGAAGAACCAAAGTCCGGCGCTCACTTTGCAAAAGGGTCGGCTCCTCAGGCGCCCGCGCCCGAGGCCGCTTCGATCGATAACGAGATTCGAAACGCCTGGTCTGCTGCCGCTGACCCGGGCGAGACGGCCGTGTACTTGCGTGCCGCCGGTGCCGGCACGGCGCTTCCCCGTACGGTTCTTTCTTCGGCTCGTCCCGATGAGACGGCTGTCTTTTTGGCCGCCGCTCAATCTAGCGCCAGCGTGATGCCGATCGCCTCCGAGGCTCCTCGTGCGCCGCGTCCCGATGAGACGGCGGTGTTTTTGATGGCGGCCCAGGGAAAGAGCGCGCCGCAGAGCGCCCCTGCCGTTCGTTCCGCCAAACCCGCGGCTCATGATGATGGCGAACCGCTTCTTTCGGATGACGAATGGTCGCCGCTTGGTTCGACCGATCCCGTCGAGGGCGTGGCCATCGACGGTGATGACGACTGGGACCCTCTGTCGTTTTCTGCCCGAACCGTCGCCGCCAAAGAAGTTGACACGGTGTTTGGCGACCATGCCATATTCGATGATGATGCCGTATCCGGTAACAACATGCCGAACAGCGATGACGCCGCACCTGCTGATGACGCCGTTTTGGTTGACGATCCCTTTGCGATGACCGGCTCCTTTGCCGTCGTGGACGATTTACTGCTACAAGATGAGGTTCATGAGGACTCTCAGGACGACGTAGACGATATGGGTTCGTCGGACTACTCCACGGTTGGTCGTTCTGCTGGCCTCATGACCGTGCTGACCATCGTGTCGCGCGTCACCGGGTTTATCCGCACGTGGGCCATGGCGGCCGCCATCGGCATGTCGCTGCTCTCGTCCTCCTATCAGGTTGCCAACAACCTGCCCAACATGCTCTACGAGCTCGTGATGGGCGGCATGCTCGTTACGGCGTTTTTGCCGGTGTATATGGGCGTGAGGCGCGAGCAGGGCCGCGAGGCATCGAACGAGTATGTCGGCAACCTGCTCGGTATTCTGCTTCTGCTGCTGGGCGGCATCTCGCTGCTGGGCACCGTGTTTGCTCCCGGCTTTATTTGGACGCAGTCGTTCCTTTCGGGCGATGGCGGCAGCATGGATACCGCTGCGTTCATGTTCCGCTTCTTTGCTATCCAAATTCTGTTTTATGGCTTGGGCTCGGTGTTCTCGGGCGTTCTCAACGCACACCGCGACTACTTCTGGTCGACGTTTGCCCCGGTTCTCAACAATGTCATCGTCATCGCCAGCTTTATGGGCTTTGCTCCCGTGTCTGCACAATTTGGCGAGCAGGCCGGTATTATCTTGATCGCAGCTGGTACGACCCTCGGCGTTTTTGTCCAGATGGCCTGCCAGATTCCCGCGCTTGGCAAGCATGGCGTACATCCTCATATCCATATCGACTTTAAGGACCCCGCGCTGCGACAGACGATTGCGCTTGGTATCCCGACGCTGCTCGCCACGGTGTGCATGTTTGTCTCGACCTCCATTACCAATGCCGCCGCGCTGGTGGTGCAGCCCGAGACCGGCCCTTCCGTCATCGCATATGCGCGCCTGTGGTACACATTGCCCTATGCGCTGATCGCCGCCTCGCTTTCGACGGCGCTCTATACCGAACTGTCTCACGATGCACAGGAGAAGGATTACGACAGCGTCCGCACGGGCATTTCGCGCGGTGTCGCCCAGATGCTCTTTTTCCTGATTCCGTTTGCGCTGTACCTGATCGTCTTCGCCCGTCCGCTCAACATGATCTACTGCGCCGGCAAGTTCGATGAATCCGGTGTGGCGCTGGTGTCGGAGTTCCTTATCTATCTGGCACTTTCCCTGCCGCTCTACGGCGTGGTCGTGCTGATGCAGAAGAGCTTCTCGGCCCTGCTCGATATGAAACCTTATAGCCGCTATTGCCTGTACTCCGCTATCGGTCAGGCCGGTTCGGTGCTGTTGTTTGGCGTGGTGCTGGGCTACGGCATGCCGGCAATTGCGCTTTCGTACGTCGTTGACTACGTGGTTTTGGTCGGATGCTCACTGTGGTGGCTGCGCCGTCGTCTGCATGGCCTTCAGGTCAAGTCTATCCTGCACGGCGGTTTCTTCGGCCTACTGTTCGGTGGCTTGGGCGCTGCCGCGGGCGCCGGCGTCATGTGGGCACTCGAGCACTTTTTCGGAGTGCTTGGCAGCTCGATCCTAATTACCCTGGGCTACGTTTGTGTTGCAGGCGTCGTCTCGCTCGCTGTAACTTTTGGCCTTGCCTTCGTCTTTAAGATGCCCGAGGTCTCGGCGCTGCTTCGTCGCAAGTAGGTGCGCGTGGCAGGTCACGACAACATTCCAACACTTGCCGAACAGGTTTCGCGCGTTCCCACGCAACCCGGCTGCTACCTTTGGAAAGATGCCAAGGGCGATGTCATCTATGTGGGCAAGGCAAAAAACTTGCGTGCCCGTATGCGTCAATACGTGACGCTGCAGGACGAGCGTCAAAAGATCCCGCTCATGATGCAGCTGGTGGCGAGCTTCGACTATATCGTGGTGGAGACCGAGCACGAGGCACTGGTGCTCGAGCGCAATCTGATTGGCCAGTACCATCCGTACTTTAACGTCGATCTCAAAGACGATAAAAGCTATCCCTTTATCGCCATTACCAAGGGCGACCTGTTTCCGGCTATTAAATACACGCGAGAGCGTCATAAACCGGGAACGCGCTATTTTGGCCCCTATACCGATAGCCGTGCGGCACGTGAGACCATCGATACGCTACGCAAGGTTATTCCTATTTGCTCGGCATCCTGTGCGGAATGGCGCCGCTGCCGCCGCATCGTCGAATCTCATAAGGGCGAAGAAGACATCGTCAATATGATTTGCGCGCAAAACGGGCGTCCCTGCTTTGACTACCATGTCGGGCGCGGGCCGGGCGCATGCGTCGGCGCGATTTCCCCTGCCGACTATGCCAAGAACGTCAAGCGTGTCGAACGTTTCTTGTCGGGCCATCGCAAGGATGTCGTCGACGAGCTTACGTCCGAGATGACGGAGGCAGCCGAGACGCTCGATTTTGAGCGTGCAGCGCGCGTCAAGCGTCGTCTGGAAGTCATTAGAGGCCTGGACGATCGCCAACAGGTCGTTTTTCCATCAAGCGTCGATATCGATGTCATCGGCTTCTATCGCGAAGAGACTATCTCTGCCGCCTGCGTCTTTGTCGTTCGCGAGGGCCGAACGGTTCGAACTTGTGAGTTCATCCTCGATAAAGGCCTAGACGTCGACGAGGAAGAGCTTCAATCGGGCTTTCTTAAGCGCTATTACGACGAGACGGCTGATATTCCAGCCGAGATCAATCTCTCTGTCGAGCTTGAGGATGCCGAAGCGTTGGGGGAGTGGCTTGCGGGCAAGCGCGAACGCTCTTGCCATCTCCATAGGCCGCAGCGTGGCGAAAAGCACCGCCTGCTCGATATGGCTTCCAAAAATGCGCGCCATGCCCTCATGCGCTACATGATGCGTACGGGGTATGCTGACGATCGCACCAATCAGGCGCTCCTGGAGCTCGAAAGTGCGCTGGCGCTGCCTGCGCCACCGTTGCGCATCGAGTGCTTCGATATCTCGACGCTGCACGGCACCTTTACCGTCGCTTCGATGGTGGTATTTACCAACGGCCGTGCCGACAAGGGCCAGTATCGTCGCTTTAAAATTCAGGCCGAATTGGACGAGGCGAACGACTTCGTATCGATGTCCGAGGTTCTGGGACGTCGCTATGCTCCTGAGCGCATGGCGGACGAGCGCTTTGGCTCGCGCCCCGATTTACTCGTTGTCGATGGCGGCAAGCCGCAATTGACCGCTGCAATTAAGCAACTTGAGGCGCTTGGCCTCGATATACCAGTTTGTGGCTTGGCAAAGGCCGATGAGGAGGTTTTCGTGCCGTGGGACGAGACTCCCGTCGTGCTGCCGACCGGCTCCGCTTCGCTTTATCTAATCAAGCAGGTTCGCGATGAATCCCACCGATTTGCGATTACGTTCCACCGCGAGTTGCGCGATAAGGCTATGACGGTTTCGGTGCTTGACGATGTTCCAGGCGTGGGACCCACCAGAAAACGTGCCATTATGCGCCATTTTGGCTCGATGAAGCGTTTGCGCGCGGCAAGCGAGCAGGAGATTGCAGAAGTTCGAGGCGTTCCGGCCGATGTCGCCAAAGCGGTCCACGAGGCACTTGTTGCATGGAATGCCGAGCGCGTCCAGGCACCGGCCAACCGTTCCGAAAGCTAAGCGCGCTTCTAAACAACTGATATACATGATTGGCCGATTATCAATCATTTGTTTCGCGGTGATTACCTGCCGATTTCGGGTTTTATTAACGCTAAAACGTTTGACTAACCATGGTGAACAACACTGCTATCCTGCGGGTTGACGAAGACTGATATCTCACCTCGTCGATACATACTGTCTGTCGAATCATTTGTCAATGAATTCGGCGAACGGTAGTAAATACCGTTCAAGCGGATGTATGTATCGGTCGCCGAGCGCGGCACCTCACTTGGGTTCGTCGGTAGGTAAGGTATATATCGTCCGCAAGTTGCGCGGGGGCACGTCTAGGTGCTCCCGGGTAAGATTCTCTATTGATAGGAGAAGACATGGCCATCATCAACAAGGGTATGTCCAGGCGTTCGTTCCTCGGCCTCACCGGCAGCGTCGCTGCTGTCGCAGGGCTTGGTCTCACCGGCTGCGGTGGCAGCTCTAGCGACGAGGGTTCCGCTTCCGGTTCCACCGATTCCGCCAACCGTGGCGGCGGCGTGATCACCGCTGGTTCCGCTTACGCTCCGTCCAGCTTCGATCCCGCCAGCACCGGCTCCGCTGTGGGCCTGGGTGCTAACTGGCACGTCGTCGAGGGCCTCTACGGCATCGATTACCACGACTACAGCACCTTCAACGAGCTCGCCACCGACGATCCCAAGTCTGTGGACGACACCACTTTCGAGGTCACCATCCGCAAGGGCGCCAAGTTCTCCGATGGCACCGAGGTCACCGCTGACGATGTCGTCGCTTCCTACACCGCTTGCGCCGCTTCTGCTACGTATGCTCCGTTCTTCCAGCCCTTCGAGTCCATCGAGGCCAAGGACGCCAGCACCGTGACGGTCAAGACCAAGGTCCCCAACTTCTCCCTGCTCAAGGATCGTCTGGCCATCGTCCGCGTTACCCCGGCCACCCAGACCGAGGAGGATCGCGCCAAGCAGCCGATCGGCTCCGGCCCCTGGATGTACGACTCTATCTCCGATACCGAGATCACCCTGGTTCCCAACCCCGAGTACAACGGTGAGTATGCTGCCGAGGATAAGAAGATCCAGTACAGCATCCTGACCGACCCCACCGCTCGCGTTACCGCTCAGCAGGAGGGCTCCACGCTCGTTATGGAGCTCGTTACCGCTGACGCCGTCGACCAGCTCGAGAGCGCCGGCTGCAAGATCGATAACGTTCAGGGTTTCGGCACTCGCTTCATCATGTTCAACGTCGCCAAGGAGCCTTGGAACAACGTCAAGGTCCGTCAGGCTGTCATGTATGCACTCGACACCGAGAAGATGGTCAGCAACACCTTCGCCGGCCTTGCCACCGCTGCCAGCTGCTACCTGCCCAAGAGCTTCACCAACTATCATGAGGCTTCCACGGTGTACAAGACCGACGCCAAGAAGGCCAAGAAGCTCATCGAGGAGTCTGGCATCACCCCGGGTGCCATCACCCTGCGCACCACCGACAACGAGCAGATCAAGGGCATGGCCGCCCAGGTCAAGAACGACCTCGACGCTCTCGGCTTCGATGTGACCATCCAGACCGATACCTCGCCGGCCACCTACGCTGCCATCGACGGCGGCGAGGCCTACGATATCCTCCTTGCCCCTGGCGATCCTTCCTGCTTCGGCGCCGACCCCGACCTGCTGCTTAACTGGTGGTACGGCGACAACGTCTGGATGCAGACCCGTTGCCCGTGGAAGGAGTCCGCTGAGTGGCAGAAGCTCCACAGTCTCATGGACGAGGCTCTTGCCGCCGAGGGCGACGAGCAACAGAAGAAGTGGAACGAGTGCTTCGACATCATTGCCGACAACGCTGTTCTGTACCCCGTTGTCCACGTCAAGACCGTCTCCGCTTCCTGGGACGATCCGTCCACTGCGCCCAACGGCGAGGCCCTCGATGGCTTCAAGGGCATCGGCACGACGAGCATGTCCTTCAGGGGCGTCGCGACCGTCAAGGCGTAAGGCTCGCTTGAGTCTGTATGCAGGATGTCGGTCGTTGGGACCGTATCCTCATAGTTGAAACAAAGACCCGGGCGGCAACGATGTCGCTCGGGTCTTGTAATGAGTATCCGTACTCATATACCAGTTGGTCCTACCGACAAAAGAAAGGGGAGAGAACGTGAACAACTTGCTACGTTTGATTGGAAGGCGTCTCGTGGCGCTGCCGATCATGGCATTGGGCGTCACCGTCCTGGTGTTCTTCCTTATGTCGTTCTCCAAGACCGACCCCGCCTATACGGCGTTGGGTGACGGTGCCTCGCCCGAGGCGGTTGCCGAGTACCATGAGAAGTATGGTCTGGACGACCCCTGGCCCGTGCGCTACGTGCGCTACATGGGCGATCTGATCCATGGCGACATGGGCACCTATGGTGCTGCTCGCAACTCCGTTGCCAAGCGCATCTCCACTGCCCTGCCCGTCACGATGCAGCTGACCTTCATCGGTCTTGCCATCGGCGCGGTCGTTTCGTTTTTACTCGGCGTCATCGCGGCACTGTATCGCGATAAATGGCCGGACCAAGTGATCCGCGTCTTTTCCATCGCCGGCTTGGCAACCCCGTCGTTCTGGCTTGCCGTTCTGTTGATTCTGCTGTTCTCTTCCTACCTTAAGGTGCTTCCGGCGTCCGGTGCTCTGCCTCACTTCACCACCAACCCGGCTGGCTATCTGGGACGTATGATCATGCCCGCCATTGCTCTTGCCTTCCCGCTGACGGGTCAGATGACTCGTATCGTGCGTACGGCCATGGTCGAGGAGCTCGACAAGGACTATGTCCGTATGGCTCGCGGCGCCGGCGTTCCCGAGAAGGTCGTCGTCGGCATCAACGTACTTCGCAATGCGCTGATCACCCCGGTCACCACCCTC
>CABVBR010000038.1 GCA_902496645.1 uncultured Collinsella sp. | reverse complement strand
TCCGTACATGTGCGGATGAATCTGGGAAGTGTTCGGATGAAGTTGATAATCAAGGCTCAAAAAAAGTAATGAAGACGCAGTTGGGGCGTTCAATTATGATCCGCATGAGTCTGGTATAATTTGTTCGTTATTGTTCGAATTGACGCGAGCTTAGAACAGCGAGGACTCATCGTGATTAAGGCAGAGCGACAGGATAGGGTTCGTCAGCTGCTCGAGGAGCAGGGAACGGTCTCGGTCAAGGAGATCTCGGACGCGCTGGGTGTTTCGGACATGACGATCCGTCGCGATCTTGAGGAGCTCGCGAGCCTGGGCGAGATCGAGCGCGTGCATGGCGGTGCCCGCAGCGCACAGGGTCGCCCCCATGCGATGCTGCGCCATGAGTACTCGCACAGCGAAAAGCGCTCCAAGCATGCCGAGGAAAAGCTGCAGATCGCGCGCCGTGCCGTGGAGCTCATCGAGGAAGGCTCGACCATCTTTTTGGGTACGGGCACCACGGTGGAGCAGATGGCCTCGATGCTGCCGGCGTGCCGCTTGCGCATCGTGACCAATTCGCTTTCGGTCTTTAACCTGCTTGAGGAGCGCGAGGACTGTGACTTGTGCCTGGTGGGCGGTATGTACCGTCGTCGTACTGCCGCCTTTGTGGGCCCCACGGCCGAGGACACCCTGCGCGCGCTGGGAATCGATGCGGCCTTTATCGGCGCGAACGGCATCCTGGACGGCGACGTATCCACATCCAACATGGACGAGGGCCGCATCCAGCAGCTCGCCTTTAGCAAGGCCGATTCGCGCTACCTCATCGCCGACTCCAGCAAGATCGGCAAACGCGACTTCTACACCTTCTGCCGCCTGGACAGCCTGGACGCCGTAGTATGCGAGCCGAGCATCTCGGCAGAAGACCGTGCCGCCATCGAAGAACATACGCAGGTCATTTGCTAACTAGCGAAGCAGGCGATACTTCTGCCCCCTGCCGGTGCCTTCAACTGTCGCCAGGCCTGTCTCAACGAGTTTTTTGAGGATGCGAAGCAGCTTCGAGCGGCTAAAGGTAACTTTGGCCGCAAGCTCGCTTGTCGATTGAGGGTGTACTCCACTCAGCAGTCCGAATACGGTAAGTTCGTCGCCTTCGAGCCCGGGGTTATCCATGAGTAGGGGAAGCGTGACCACAATAGCGTTATCCGATACTTGAAAACGAGGCTTTTTGATGCTGTCTTTATAGGTGTCTCGAATTCGCATAATGCCCGTTCCGAATGCCTCGATAAGGCCTAGGCGCAAGAAGACTTCGGCAAGAATACGATTGCGTCTAACGGACAGCATGTCGGACAGGTATTCATCGACAGTCATGCTTGCTGGCAAGCCGCCGGGCGAGGCAACTTCCACGCGGTCGTCGAACATTGAGATGCGAATGTGCGCGGGTACATCCCAAGTCCTGTGAACGATTGCATTGGTAATGGCCTCGCGGAATGCTTCGAGCGGAATGAGCTCCTTGCGGACCCGCTCCATTCCCTTGATCTCTTCGTAACAGTACTGAGTTTCAAATAGTTCAAGAGCGCCGTCAATCTCCGTTAAAACCGATGCATGTTCGAGAGTTTTGCGCTGCTTAATGAGGTTGATGGTGTTGCCAAACACCGCCATGTCGATACCTGGGAAATCGTTCTCGTCCGCGAGCAGTTCTGCCGCGTTGTTGTAGGTTCCGGTCTCATCGAGCAGGCCGAGGGTTTTGAGAGTATCGGTTGTGAATGACTGAAGTGAGAGCTTTGCTTTTAGGCGATTCTCTAAAACGGTGAAAGATAGATTTTGCTTGCTTGCCGGGAGCTGTTCAAAGGAGAGGTTTTGACCCTCGAGTACAAGACGCGAAAGGCCTAGGGTATCAACTGGTATGGTCGCGGTGTCATTGCGCTTGTATGCCTTCGAGCGGTATAGGTAAGGCTTCGACCTGCCGGGAAAGACCGTAAGCTCTACAGTTGCATCGGGCTCGTTGATTTTTAAGGAGTAATCAGGCTGGGGGATGATCGAATCGTTAATCTTGTTTTCGATATCCAGGCAGGTCTGCTTGGGGTCATCGAGGCCAACGGTTTCTCCGTCGTCGTTAATTCCAAATAGAACGCGTCCTCCCGTGCTGTTCGCATAAGCGGAGACGGTTTTAAGGAACGAATTGGTGACGCATTCCTTGAATTCAAGATCTTTGGATTCTTGCATCGTGTTGCTCCGTTTCGCTTCAATTTGACGTGAGAAATGACACGTAAAATTTTACACGTCATTTTGCGCGTCAAATATATGACACGAATAAATTTGCGTGTCATTTTACGTGTCAAAGTGACGCGATATGACGTGCAAACGTGGATGGGCAAAGACTTAGCTTGCAAACTAGACCAAGCGGGCGTAGTCCTGCGACTGGTGGAAAACGTGAGCGATGTAGATCGTTTCGCGCTCAAACTTGTAAAGACACACGTAGTTGTTGACGGGAAACGATCGGTAATTGCGCGCCGCCAACTCACGTATGTGTGAGAGGGGTCGTAGGAGCGGCTGCTCGCGAAGCAAATCAAGCTGATATTCAAACTCAGCAACGAAATTGCCCGCTGCACGCGGATTCTTAAGGATTTGGGCAAGGTATCCGACGATACTCTCGTACTCATACCGCGCGCTTTTGAGAATTACGACGTTATAAGCCATATTTGTCTCGTATCGAGGTCGCGAAGGAGTCGTAGTCGCTGTAATCGCCTTGCGAAATCTCATCTTCTGCCAACATCATTCGAGACAGCAGCTTGGCCTTGGCGATTTCGTCTTGCATGAGGCGATACTGGTCGCTGCTGATGCAGTGCATGGCCTCGTAGCCGTTTTTGGTAACGGTGACGTCGCGCTCAGACTCAACAAGCGCGGTAAATGCAGCGGTGTCCTTCATGTCTCGGACGGGCACACAAGTGGGCATATGAACCTCCTTTGCGATGGGACATAATTGTACCACGGCATGTTAAAACATCAGCCTTTTCAAAGGTCGGTATTTTTGTAAATCAGCAGGTAGATTGACGTGCGGAGAGCCTCGTGTGATAAATGCCTGAAAAGGTTATATCCGCCAACTAATTGTCTCGATCTGTAACAGTTACACGGCCAAAACCGGGTTAGATGTTACAGATTTAGATTTTGCGGGACGGCACGAGTGTTTGTCTTGATCTGTAACAGTTAGGACCGAAATTCTCGGCTAGATGTTACAGATCGAGATAAACATGCGGATTCCGGCTGAACCAATACAAAAAAGGCCGCATGCGAGCCCGTGGGGGATTCGCATGCGGCCGACAGGGGGTATGCGGCTGAAACTAGGCCATGAGCAGACCGGTCTCTGCGACGTTCTTGTACCAGTACGCGCTTGCCTTGGGGTAACGCTCCTGGGTTTCGAAGTCGATGTAGAACAGGCCATAGCGCTTGTTGTAGCCGTTGGTCCAGGAGAACTGGTCCTGCAGCGACCATACAAAGTAGCCATCGACGTTCACGCCGCCGTCGATTGCCTTGAGGACCCATGCGAGATGCTGACGCATGTAGTCGATACGGGGAGCGTCATCGATAAAGCCGTTCTCGAAGTCGTCTTTGTAGCCCATGCCGTTCTCGGTGATATAGATCTTCTTGTAGTTGGGGTAATCGTTCTTGATGCGCAGCAGCAGGTCGTACAGTCCCTCGGGATAAATGATCCAGTCCCAATCGGTGGTGGGAACGCCCGGGCGCACGCACGCTTCGCCCACGCCCTTGAGGAACCAGCGCGAGGAACCCTTGTCACCGGTGCCGTTGTGGTTGATGTCGTTTTCGCCCTCGGCGGCACGCAGGAACTGGCACTTGTAGGTGTTGACGCCCAGGCAATCGTTGTAGGGGAGCGCGGCGGTCAGCGCGGCGATGTCCTCGTCGCGAACATCGAGCTCGCCGCCGGCGATATGTGCCAACTTGGTTGCGGCTTCCATGGTATCGGCTGCGTAATGGCCGCGGAAGGTGGCGTCGAGCACCCAGCGGTTGTTGATGACGTCGGCCATGCGGGCTGCCTCGCAGTCGGCAGCGCTGTTGGGGTCGAGGGGATACTTGGGCTCCAGGTTCTGGACAATGCCGATCTCGCCCTCAAAGCCGCCCTCGTGGAAGGCGACAACGGCCTTGGCGTGGGCCACCATCATGTTATGCATAAGCTGGAAGGCCTTGTCCAGGCGATACTTCTCGCCGTGCGGCCAGTTTCCGACGATAAAGCTGCCCTCGGCGGTCGCGGGAATCTCGTTAAAGGTAAACCAGTGCTTGACCTCGGTGAACTCGGCAAAGCAGAACTTGGCGTATTCGATAAAGGCGTCGATCGTCGTGCGCGTCAGGAAGCCTTCGCCGCCGTCCTGGTAGAAGGCCTCGGGCGTGTCAAAGTGATCGAGCGTGACATAGGGGATAACGCCGGCCTTGTTGCAGGTGGCAAAGAGCTCATGATAGTAGGCAACACCTTCGGGGTTAACCTCGCCGGTGCCGTTGGGGAAGATGCGGCTCCAAGCGATGGAGACGCGAATGCCGTTGATGCCAAAGCGCTGGCACAGATCGATATCGACCGGGTATTTGTTGTAGAAGTCGCTCGCGGGGTCGGGGGAGAAACGGCCCTGAGCAGCCAGGAAGTCATCCCAGGGCACTTTACCCTTTCCGTGCGTGCGGGTCTCGCCCTCAACCTGGTAAGCGGCGGTGGCGCCGCCAAACACAAAGCCGTCGGGGAACTGCATGAGGTTCGTCATCTGCTGTCCTTTCATAAGGTCGTGGATAGGGAGAGGTGCCCGAACTGGGGATCCGGGCACCAACAGAGGGAGGAGCTAGTCGAGGTTCTCGCGGAGCCACTTGATGGCGCCAGCGGGGTCGCGGGTAAGGTCGATATATTCCTTGCCGCGCGGGGCGAGCAGCTTAATGCCCAGGCGATCGGTGTCAGCCTTCATGTCGTTGTAGTAGCTACGGACCTGCGGGGCAAGCACGATAACGTCGTACTGATCCATGATGGCGGTGTGCTGACCATAGGCACCTGCAGAGGAGGCGATGTTCTCGCCGGTCTGTGCGGCACCTTCCTTAATGGCGTTGGCGAGCATGGCGGAGGTGCCAGCGCCGGCGCACAGGACGAGGACCTTCAGACCGTCGACATCCTTCTTGGCGGATGCGTCGGCGGCGGGCTCGGGCTGATCGGCGACAGGCTCGCTGTCGACGGCAGCGGCGGTCGGCTCGACGGAAGCGGCGGTCTGCTCGACAGCGGGCGCAGGGGTGCTGGCAGCGATGGTGGCAGCACCATCGGACTCGAGACCCAGCTCGGCGGCGCGCTCGGCTTCCTGGTCGCAGAGCAGCTTATCGTATGCCTTCAAGAACGGCAGGTAGATGACGGCGTCCAGCAAGATGATGATCGCGACAAATACCAGGGCAATAAGCTGGAAGTTCGTGGTGATGAAGATGCCGATGGGGGCGGGGGTGGCCCAAGGCACCACGAAGGAGAAGCCGTTCATGCCCACGTTATCGATAAAGAACTTGGCAACACTCACGTTGACGCAGCCGGCGGCAACAAAGGGGATGAGCATGTAGGGGTTGAGGATCATGGGCGCGCCAAAGAGCAGCGGCTCGTTGACAGCGAAGGCAACAGGAACAATCGAGGCCTTACCGACGGCTTTGAGCTGCTTGGACTTCATAAAGAGAATCAGCAGAAGCGGCACGATGAACGTGGCGCCGGTGCCGCCGAACTCACCCACGAGCGACATGTTAAAGGTGAGGGAGTGGGCAGGGTGGCCACCGGCCAGCAGAACCTGCAGGTTCTCGGCCTGGTTGGCAAGACGGATGGGGTCGATGCCCGGCTGGACAATCGAGGGGCCGTGGACGCCGATAAACCAGAAGAACGCGGTGGCAGCCTGGATAAGGATGAGGCCAGGGTAGGTCTCTGCTGCGGTGAAGAGCGGAGAGAGCAGCTTGATGAGCAGCTCGGAGAACGGAACGCCCATGAGGTTGCGCACAACCACATCGATGATGCCGCAGATGATGACAGCACCGCCGAAGGGGATGATGTCGCGGAAGTTCTGAGCGATAGCGCCCGGGACCTCCTTGGGCAGCTTAATGGTCAGATCGCGCGAGACGCAGAACTTGTAGACCCACACGGTAATGAACGCAGCGATATAGGCCGAGAACAGCCCGCGCGTGCCCATGCTGGTGCAATCGAAGACCGAAAGCTCGGAGCCGTCGAGCTTGGTGGTGAACTGCGTAACGGCGAGCAAAAGCATGCTGCACTGGGCGGCAACCATGGTGGAGCCGTCGTTGAGCACCTTGCCGGCGGGCATCCGACGGTTCATGGAAGCCGTGAAGTTCTTGGCGGTGGTGCCGGCAACCATGATGCCCATGACGCCCATGGTGAAGTTGTACAGCTTGTTGCACCAGTCGATGAGCGGCTGGGGCAGCGTGACGCCAACGACGCCGGGGAGCGTGGCGATGAGCAGGAAGATCGAAGAGGTGAGGACAATGGGCATGCACCCAAGGAATCCGTCCTTGATGGCCTGGAGATAGATGTTCCTCGAGATCTTCTCAAAGAACGGTTGATGCTTTTCGAGCATCTTTACGATGGCGTCCATAGAGCTCCTTTGCTACTTGATGCGCGATGCATGTGGATGGAACTGGTCGTCGATGGATGGTCAGGACTGCCCGGAAGCCTTCCTGCTTAAGGAAGGCGTTGTGAAATGACAACGTTGTCATTTCGATAATGACAACGTAAGACATTTATGAAAGCGCAACAAGGATTTACGGGTGAGCGGTCGATATTGTCTGGTAAACGGTTGATTTATCGATCAGGCAGGTAGTGTATGCTAGAACGCAGAAATAATGCGACATGAAGCCGATGGGAGAAATAGTGGCAACGTTGGACAAGAAAAACGTCTCAATGAACGATGTGGCGGTTGCCGCCGGCGTATCTCTCAAGACGGTATCTCGTGTAATCAATGAGCCCGATAGCGTTCGCGAATCGACGCGCGATAAGGTCCATGCCGCAATGGAGGCGCTCGGATTTCGAACTAACTTTGCCGCGCGTTCGCTCAAGTTGGGCCGATACGGGTGCATCGGTGTGGTGCTGTTCCATCTTTCGGGCGGTGCCGTGGACATGATTGACGGTATCGCCGATGCCGCCGAAGAGCGAGGCTTTGCTCTCACGATGATCAAAAAGCGGGCGGGGGAGAAGATGACCCTTGCCGATGCGGCGCGCAGGATGTCGCAGCTGCCTGTTGATGGCATGATCTTCAACCTGCGTCAGATGGTCGATGACTTTGATACCTTTGAGGCGCCGAAAGACCTCAAGACGGTGATTATCACACCGATGGAACATCCTACCTGCTCCACCGTCAGTGACGACCAAGAGGGCGGCGCGCGCATGGCGTGCGAGTACTTCTTGAACCACGGGCACAAGAACGTGTATTTCGTTTCGGGTAAGAAAGAGTCGCTGTCGAGCCAGTGCCGTATGAAAGGTTGGCGTGCGGCACTCGAGGCGCGTGGCGTTGAGCCGCCCGAGCCTCTGCAAGGTGATTGGAATGCGGATAGTGGCTATGCCGCGGGCCTTGTGCTTGCCGATAAACCCGATTGCACGGCGGTCCTCGCTGCTAACGACTGCATGGCCAACGGCGTGATGATGGCTCTGCGTGACAGAGGACTCAGGGTGCCCGACGACGTGTCCGTGATCGGCTTTGACGACGAACTCTACAAGACGATTCCCAACTCGATTCTGACGTCAGTGAAGTTTCGCCACCGCGAGCTGGGCATCCGTGCACTTAACGAGGTCGTCGCAGGTCTGGAAGCCCCGAGCTCCAGAAGCCGTACGCTTGTGTCGGGCGTGCTGGTCGAGCGTTCCAGCGTGAAGGACCTGCGGGCGTAGACGTGCTCGGCTCGTTCATCTTAATCTGTAACAGGTGGGGCCGAAAATCTCAGCTAGATGTTACAGATTGAGATTGAGAGGATTGCCCTGTGCGTTTATCTCAATCTGCAACAACTAGACGTCCAAAACCGGTTTTAGTGTTACAGATTTAGACAATTCGGTCCCGCTTATTCCATTTGTCTCGATCTGTAACAGTTAAGGGTGAAATAACCAGCTAGATGTTACAGATCGAGACAAACGGCTTCCGACCTGCACAAAAAAGCCGGGGGCGGCGCGTCGCGTGACGTGCCACCCCCGGCTGAGAAATGGGGAGCAGGTTATGTGAGCGGGGCAGCCCCGCGAGCCGCTAGTCCAGACGACGGGTCTCGGCAACGTGCTTGTACCAGTAGGCGCTTGCCTTGGGCGTGCGCTTCTGAGTCTCAAAGTCTACGTAGAAGAAGCCGTAGCGCTTGTTGTAGCCGTTGGTCCAGGAGAATTGGTCCTGCAGACTCCAGAGGAAGTAGCCGCCCACGTTGACGCCGACCTCCATGGCCTTGAGCAGCCAACGCAGGTGCTGCTCGATGTAGTCGATGCGCGGCTGGTCGTCCACAAAGCCGTCCTTGTAGGGATCCTTGTAGCCCATGCCGTTCTCGGTGATGAAGATCTGCTTGTAGTTGGGGTAGCGCTGCTTAATGTAGACGAGCAGATCGAACAGACCCTCGGGATAGATGATCCAGTCCCAGTCGGTGGTGGGGATGCCGGGCTTGTTCACGTGCTCGCCAATGCCCTTGACGCGCCAGCGGCCGGTGCCCTTCTCGCCCGTACCGTTGTGGTGCAGGTCGTTCTCGCCATCGTAGGCCTTGAGGAAGCGGCACTGGTAGTTGTTAACGCCCAGGTAGTCGTTGTAGAGCGCAGCCTCGCGCATGATCTCGAGGTCCTCGTCCAGGATCTCGATGGTGCCGCCCGAGATGGCGGCCAAGCGGTTGGCGCACTCGAGGGTGTCGGGCGCGTAGTCGCCGCGGAAGGTAGCGTCGAGCAAAAACTGGTTTTGCAGCACGTGCTCGTTGTTGGCGGCTTTGATGTCGGCGGGGTCGTTCTCGTTGAGCGGGTACTTGAACTCCAGCGACTGGATGACGCCGATCTTGCCCTTAAAGCCGCCGTTGTGGAAGGCCAGCACGGCCTTGGCGTGGGCGAGCATCATGTTGTGCTCGCACTGGAAGGCCTCGGCCAGATGCGCCTTGACGCCGCCGGGGAAGGTGCCCTCGATGTAGGTGTTGGAGGCGTCCGCCCAGATCTCGTTAAAGGTGAACCAATAGGTCACCTGGTCGGCGTACTCCTTAAAGCAGAAGGTGGCAAAGTCCACAAAGGCGTCGATGGTCTCGCGGTTGAGGAAATCGCCCTTCTCAAAGAGGGGAAGCGGCGTATCGAAGTGATGCAGCGTGACAAACGGCTCAACGTGGTGCTTGTGGCACTCGGCGAAAAGGTCGTGGTAGAACTGGACACCCTCGGGGTTGATCTCGCCGGTGCCGTTGGGGAAGATGCGGCTCCAAGCGATGGAGAGGCGGATGCCGTTGATGCCGAATTCCTCGCACAGCTCCAGGTCGACGGGGTACTGGTTATAGAAGTCCGAAGCGGGATCGGGGGAAAAGCGCCCCTGGGCCTCCAGGAAGTCGTCCCAGGCAACCTTGCCCTTACCGTGAGTGCGGGTCTCGCCCTCTACCTGGTAGGCAGCAGTGGCGCCGCCAAAGACAAAGTCCTCGGGAAACTGCGCAGGCGGGTTGGTGACGCTAGCAGGATTAACGGACATGATGATCCAATCGTCTAAATCGAAGGGCCAACCGGCTGTTGATGGTCGGCTGGCCCTGGGCGTTACTTACTTCGATAGTTGCTCGGAGACGAAGGCGAGAGACTTGTCGCCGTTCTGGGAGAGCTCGATGTACTGCTTGCCACGGCAGGCGACGCACTTGTTGCCCACACGCTCGCAGTCTTTCTGCAGGTCGGCCAGGTAGCTGGCTGCCTGCGGGGCCAGGACGACCAGGTCAAAGTCGGGGAGCATATCCACGTGGTTGCCATAGGCCTCGGCGGCGGTTTCAAGATCGATGCCGCGCTCCTTGGCGGCCTTGGCCAGCGCGTTGGCGAGCAGGCCTGAGGTTCCGCCACCCTGGCAGAGCACGAGCACGCGCTTGCCGTTGAGGTCGCTGGCGGTCGTTGCCTCGGCAGCGGGTGCTGCAGAAGCGGCAGGGGCGTCGGCCTTCACGGCCTCGGCTGCGGCGCCGGCGGCAACGCTCTTGGCATCGGCCTTGCCCTGGAAGGCGTCGTTGAGCTTGGCGGCCTTCTCGGCGTTCTTGGCGGTGAGCTCCTCCTGGGAGATCTCGGCCTCCTCGGCGCACTTCTGGGCGTCATATGCACGGAAGAACGGGTAGTACAGGACGAAGTCGACGACCAGGATGAGGGCGAGCATCACAAAGGCGAGCGGCTGGAAGCCCAAGCCCATGATGGTGCCGATGGGGCCGGGAACGGTCCAGGGCAGGGTGTACATAAAGCCGTTCATGCCCAAGAAGTCGATAAAGATCTTGAGGATCCAGATGTTGGCGATCGGGGCAAAGACAAACGGGACAAAGAAGACGGGGTTGAGCACGATGGGCGCGGCGAACAGCAGCGGCTCGTTGACAGCAAAGCAGACCGGGACGATGGCGGCCTTGCCGACGGCGCGCATTTCCTGAGACTTGGCCAGGAAGCAGAACATAAAGACCAGGACGAGCGTGGCACCGGTGCCGCCCATGCAGACGACGAAGTACTGGGCACCCTGGGTCAGGACAGCGGAAGCGTGCTGGCCGGCCTGGAACGCAGCCAGGTTGTCGGTCATGTTGGCAACGAGAGCGGCGGCGATGGCGGGCTCGACGATCGAGGGGCCGTGGACGCCGACGAACCAGAAGAGGCTCATGGCGCCGTAGATCACAGCGAGGCCAATGTAGCCGTCGGCAGCGGTGAACAGGGGCTGGAACACTTGGATGACGCCCTGGGCAAAGCAGAAGCCAAAGGCAGCGCGGAAGACGATGTCAAAGACCCAAAAGACGGTGATGCAGACGGAGAAGGGGATGATGTCCTTAAAGGTCTGCGAGATGTTGGGCGGAACCTGCTCGGGCATCTTGACGGTGATGTTGCGCTTGATGAAGAACTTATAGATGATGCCGGTCACAAACGCGGCGATAAAGGCGGTCAGCAGGCCTTTGGAACCAAGGTAGGTGGTGTTGAAGCCGCTGGCAGCGTCCGTGGCGATCGTGTCGCTCGAAAGGAGCAAGAAGCCGATGATGGCTGCGCACATGCACGAGATGAAGTTGATCTGGTTGTTCTTGGGTAGATCGCGGTTCTGGGCGTCGGCGAAGTGCTTGGCCGTGGTGGCGGCGCAGGCGATGGCCAGGATGCCCATGGAGTAGTTGTAGCACTTCCACAGGGCGTTGTTGATGTCATCGGGCCAGTAGAAACCCCAGATGTTGGGGACCGAGGCTACCAGGCAGAAGATGGACGAGAAGATGATGATGGGGATGACGGAGATAAAGCCGTCGCGGATCGCCTTGAGGTACTTGTTGCGGGCGATCGCGTTGAAAAAGGGCTGGCCCTTTTCGATGATGGCGATGAGTTGCTCCATGCAATGCTCCTAAGAGTCGGTGGGTTAGCAACGATGGTAGCTTTTGGCGTTCGGTTGCCAAAATGTTGACGTTGCCATTTTGCGGCACAAAAAAAGACGCGAATCGGGGGTTCCTGTGCCTGCGAACCGTCGATTCCTTACGCGTAAACGTTTGAGCCGCCCGGTGGCTCTGTGTTTGCACAATGGCAACGTTAACATTTGGTCGACAAAAGCCGTTCGGGGAAGCGGGATTGTCGGTGAACGGTAGGTTTTGGGTGGTGAGCGTATGGCGGGAGAGGCGTTGGATATACTTGGAGGCGTTCATTTTGTCTGTTGGGATGCCCGCGATGGCATCGTTGACATAGAAAGATCGACCTATGGCCGCTGTTAAAAAATCGGTTTCCGTTAAGGACGTGGCGCGTCTCGCGGGTGTCTCGGAGCAGACAGTCTCGCGTACGGTGCACGATTCGCCCAGCGTGCGCCCCGAGACCAAGGAGCGCGTGCGCGCCGCCATGCGCGAGCTGGGGTATCGCCCCAATTTTGCCGGTCGATCGCTGCGCCGCGGCAAATTTAAGACCGTCGGCGTCGCCATGTTCAACATTACCGGCACCGGCAACCTCGACCGTATGGAGGGCTTTGCCGCCGCGGCCGACAAACATGGCTATGCCATCACCCTCACTAAAGTAGACGGGCATCCGTATACCCTCGAGAGTGCATCGTCGCGCATGAGCGCACTGCCGGTGGACGGCATGGTCGTGATCATGAACCGCATGCCGGCGGACTTTGGCACCTTTGAGCCGCTGCCCGGTATGCAGACGGTGCTCGTTACCATGCTGGAGCACCCGCTGTGCTCGACGGTCGATAACGACCAGTTCGATTGCTCGCGCCAGGTGGTCGAGTACTTGCTGGAGCAGGGGCACAAGACCGTGCACTTTATCTCGTGCCCCGAGCGCTCGCTTTCGGGCATGCAACGCGAGGAGGGCTGGCGTGAGACATTGCGCGCGCATGGTATTGAGCCGCCGCGACTCGTCCGTGGCGATTGGACGGCACAGAGCGGGTATGCTGCCGGTCAGGCTCTGGCGGACGATCCGACCTGTACGGCCATTTATGCTTCAAACGACGCCATGGCCTACGGCTGCATTCGCGGGCTCGAGTCGCGCGGAAAGCGCGTGCCCGAGGACGTGAGCGTGGTGGGTGTTGACGATAGTTTGGGCGATATCGTGCCCGATCGTCGCCTGACTACGGTGCGCTTTGACAACAAGCGCGTCGGCATGTGGGCGGTCGACAAGATTGCCGGCGCCGAGGGCGTTGAGTCTGGCGTGGAGCACATGCTGTTTCCGGGCGTGCTCGTCAAGGGCGATACGGTGCGCGATGTACGCTAGGGTGCGGTCCCTTTTGGGTTTCCGCTAATTGTGTTCAAGAATGTTCGGATTGGTTTAAAAACCGTTCACGGGCGAAAAACGACCGTTCATAGCTCGAAATTACGTTTTGCGCTGTTCTTTTTTGTTTGAATGTTACTGTCTCTGTCATACACAACGCAGCGCGTATGCCCGGACGCGATGCTCTCCATTGGTTCATATGTGAAAGGAACGCAATATGGCAACCAAAGAAGAAATCTCGATGGTTGGATTCGAGATTGTCGCATACGCGGGCGACGCCCAGACCGATCTGCTTGCAGCGCTCGATGCTGCTCGCGAGGGTGATTTTGAGAAGGCCGAGCAGCTGCACAAGGATGCCGGCGATGCGCTCATCGGTGCCCACGACACGCAGACCAAGCTGCTTTCGCAGGAGGCCGGCGGCGGCGAGATGGAGATGACCTTCATCATGGCCCATGCTCAGGATACTCTCATGACCACCATGATCCTGGAGAAGCAGACCCGCTTTACCATCGATGCCTATAAGCGCATCGCCGCACTCGAGGCTAAGCTCGCCTAACGAGCTCTCACAACCAAGTCCCCTTCCAAAAGCTCTGCCGCTACCCGCGGCAGAGCTTTTCTGTATCCCTTCTGTCTTGGTTGCGGTGAAATAGGGACTGAATAGGAGCCGGCGGGCGCAAAACAATCCCTATTCCACCGCAACTCATCCCGAGATAGTCATTGGGGACAGTCTTGTTGCGCTCCGTTCGTCCTCCCGTTCGATTTTTGCTCGGTGGGTATACTCCCTTTCGCATTAAACGCCGGACTGAGGAGGTATCCAAATGCCGGATAACGGGTCAATACAAAAAAGAGACGCGCACGAGATGGCTCATGGGCGTCCTGTCCAGATAACCGAGCACACGGCGGTAACCGAGCTGCAGCCCAGCCTGTCCGATGTCGTGTGCGCAAACAAAAAGCTGCAGATTGGCTTTATTGTTGCGCTCGTGGTGCTGGCGTTGCTGTCGGGCTTTGTAGCTCGTCCGCATTTCGCCGATACCAAAACTTGGGACTCCACCATCGAGGTTATCGACCAAAAGAAAGGTAACGTACTGGCGCTCACGACCTCGTGCGTGGCGCTGTCTGCGGGCATTACCGCGCTGCCTGGTGATACGGGAACGCCGGTCGCCGAGCAGCTCGCGCAGCTTTCGGGTAACCTGGGCATCGTGCTCGCCGTGCTCTACCTCGAGAAATATTTGCTCACGATTTTGTGGTCGGTTGGCTTGGGCATCTTAATCCCGTTTGCGTTGGTGCTCTTTGCGGTGTCGCTTGGCGTTCATGGGCGCTGGAGCACGAGCGCTGTCCTGCGCCGTGTGGCGACGCGCGTGCTGGTGGTTGCCGTGATCGGCATGGCGCTTGTGCCCGCGAGCGTATGGGTATCGCAAAAGGTCGACGAGACATATCGCGTCAGCATTGAACAGGCCGAGCAAAAGGCAGCGGACGCTGCGGAAAAGACCGATACCGCGGAGAAGTCGACCGAGACCAGCACAAAATCGAGCAAGAAAAAGTCCGAGACCACGGAGTCCAAAAACGTGCTCGAGCAGTTGACTGACGGGGCCTCGAGCCTGGTCACGTCGGTGACCAGCGGTGCCAAGCAGATGACCGACAAGATCGTGCAGCAGGTGACCGACCTCATCGAAGGCGTCATCGTGATGATCGTGACCTCGTGCGTGATTCCTCTACTGGTGCTCGTGGCGTTCCTATGGCTAGGACACGTGCTGCTGGGGATTGATGTCTCCGGTCCCGCGAACTATCTGACGGGTCGTTTCTTGAGCGCTCCGTCCAAACATGCCAAGAAGAGTGGGCAGTCTGAGTAGGCGGCAAAGCGATCTTTGGAAGATCAACCGTAAGAAGGGCGGCCGAGACACGTTCTCGGCCGACCTTTT